>JAKCCX010000046.1 GCA_021838715.1 Pseudomonadota bacterium
TTCCTGCGCCAGTTGCGGCGGCAGAACGTGGTCGGCGCGCGCGAGCGGATGGTCGCGGCGCACCACCAGCACCTGCTCGTAGTCGAAGACCGGCTCGAACACCAGGCCCGACCGGAACAGCGGGTCGGGCGTGACCAGCAGATCGATTTCATAGCCGAACAGGGCGCCGATGCCGCCGAACTGGAACTTCTGTTTCACATCGACATCGACGTCGGGCCAGGCGGCGAGGTAGGGCGCGACCACTCCGAGCAGCCATTGGTAGCAAGGGTGGCATTCCATGCCGATGCGCAGCGTGCCGCGCTCCCCCTGCGCGAACTGGCGCAGACGGTCTTCCGCAAGGGCGAGCTGCGGCAGCACCCGGTTGGCGAGGGCCAGGAGGTATCGGCCCGCCTGAGTCAGGCGGAGGCTCCGCCCTTCGCGCAGCCAGACGTCGGTGCCGAGCTGGCGCTCCAGCTTGCGCATGCTGTGGCTGAGCGCCGACTGGGTCAGGCACAGCACGTCCGCCGCTGCCGTCAGGGATCCCTGCCGTTCGACTTCCTGGACGATGGCCAGGTGCTGGCGTTCAATCATGCAAAATGAAGGAAATTCATTGGTTGGTGAGATAAGACCATTTTACTTCATGATGTGCGCCCCCTAGGATCCGCCGCCTGATCTCATCGCTCATGGAAGGCGTTTCGCATGGTCACCACGCACAATCTCGGATTCCCGCGCATCGGCGCCGGGCGGGAGTTGAAGTTCGCATTGGAGTCGTACTGGAAGGGCGGGTCGCCGCGCACGGCGCTGGAGGACCTCGGCGCGGCGTTGCGCAGGCGCCATTGGGCATCCCAGGCCGCCCTGGATTGGGTGCCGGTGGGCGACTTTTCGTTCTATGACCAGATGCTCGACATGAGCGTCACGCTGGGCAACCTGCCGGAGCGGGCGCGCCGGCTCGGGGGCGACGCGCTCGACACCTACTTCCGCGTGGCGCGCGGCCGCTCCGCGCCGGATGCGGCGTGCGGTGGCGAGGACGCGGACTGCTGCGCCGGAATTGCCGCCGGCGAGATGACCAAGTGGTTCAACACCAACTACCACTACATCGTTCCCGAACTTGCCGCCGACACCGGCTTCCGCCTCGATCCCTCGCGCCTGCTCGGGCAGCTCGCCGAATCCCGGGCGGCAGGCGTCAACGCCAAGCCGGTTCTCATCGGGCCGGTGACCTACCTGGCCCTGGCCAAGGCCAAGGATGGTTCGGACCGGCTCGGTCTGCTGCCGCGCCTGCTGGCCGTCTACGCCTCGCTCCTCGATGCGCTGGCGTCTGCGGGGGCGACGTGGGTGCAGATCGACGAGCCGGTGCTCGCGACCGATCTCGACGCCGATTGGCGGCATGCGTTCCACGAGGCGTACCACGCCTTGAAGTCGGCCCGCGTCAAGCTGCTGCTCGCAACCTATTTCGGGCCGTTGCGGGAAAACCTGTACCTCGCCGCGACCCTGCCGGTCGCCGGCCTGCACCTCGATGTCACCGTCGGACGCGACGACATCCTGCCGGTCTGCAACCTGCTGTCTTCGCACAAGGTCCTGTCCTTGGGGGTGATCGATGGACGCAACGTCTGGAAGACCGACCTGAACGCGGTGCTGGATTGGCTCGAGCCCGTGGCCCGGCAGTTCGGCAGCCGGCTGTGGATCGCCCCGTCCTGTTCGCTGCTGCACGTGCCGGTCGACCTCGAATGCGAAGAGGAACTCGATCCGGAGGTCAAGTCCTGGCTGGCGTTTGCCTTGCAGAAGCTCGATGAATTGCAGGTGCTGGCCCGGGCGCTGCGGGAAGGGCGCGAGGCGGTGCGCGTCGAACTCGACGCGAACCGGGCCGCGCTGGCGGCACGGCGCCGTTCGCCGCGCGTGCACGACCCGGCGGTGCAGGCCCGCGGGGCGGCCATCCCGTCGCAAGGCGGAGCGCGCGCGAGCCCGCATGCCGTGCGCGCGGCCAGACAGGCCGCGCTGCTGAATCTGCCGGCGTATCCGACGACGACGATCGGTTCGTTTCCCCAGACCGCCGAGATCCGGCGCGTCCGCAGCGAGTTCCGCGCCGGACGCGTCGCCGCCGCCGCCTATCGCAAGGCGATGGAAGACGAGATCGCCCGCTGCGTGCGCGAACAGGAGGCGCTGGGCCTCGACGTCCTGGTCCACGGCGAGCCGGAGCGCAACGACATGGTCGAATACTTCGGCGAGCAGCTCGAGGGCTTCGCGTTCAGCCGCCACGGCTGGGTCCAGTCCTACGGTTCGCGGTGCGTGAAGCCGCCCATCCTCTTCGGCGACGTCCATCGCCCCAAGGCGATGACGGTGGACTGGATCCGCTACGCGCAATCGCGGACGACCCGGCCGATGAAGGGGATGCTCACCGGGCCGGTGACGATGTGCAACTGGTCGTTCGTGCGCGACGACCAGCCGCGTTCGGCGTCCTGCCGGCAGCTGGCGTTGGCGATCCGCGATGAAGTGCTGGACCTGGAAGCGGCCGGAATCCGCGTGATCCAGATCGACGAGGCGGCGTTGCGCGAGGGCTTGCCCCTGCGCCGGGCGGAGTGGGACGGCTACCTCGACTGGGCTGTCGCATCGTTCCGCATCGCGGCCAACGGCGTACGCGACGAAACGCAGATCCACACCCACATGTGCTACTCGGAGTTCAACGACATCATCGCCGCCATCGCGCGGATGGACGCGGACGTCATCACCATCGAAACCGCCCGCTCCGACATGGAACTGCTCGACGCCTTCGAGGACGTCGCCTACCCGAATGCGATCGGGCCGGGCGTCTACGACATCCATACGCCCAACGTGCCGGCGACGGACCAGATCGTCGCGGCGATGCGCAAGGCCGCCGCGCGCATTCCGGCCGAGCGCCTGTGGGTGAATCCGGATTGCGGGCTCAAGACGCGCCGCTGGGAGGAGGCGTTGCCGGCGCTCGCCAACATGGTGGCGGCGGCGAAGGTGCTGCGCGCCGGCTGAGCGCGGGCCGCCGGCGGTGCGCGAACCCGATACACTGCGCGGTGGGCGCGGCAGGCCGCGCGGCGTGGCAAAAGGGTTGGCGTAAAAGGGCGGGATGGGATGGCGGCAGGAGCACAGCAAGCGGAAGGGCGGGTCGCGTTGGTGACGGGCGGCGCTCGCCGCCTCGGTGCCGCGATCGCTTCCGCGCTGGCCCGCCACGGCTGGGACGTGGTGGTGCATTTCCGCCATTCGCGCGACGACGCGTTGCGGGTCGTCGGCGACGTCGAAGCCGCCGGCCGGCGGGCGGCGGCGGTAGGCTGCGATCTGTCGCGCGGAGACGAGGTCGACGGATTGCTCGATGCCTGCGAGCGCGCCCTGGGCCCGGTGCGCTGCCTGGTCAACAACGCGTCGGTGTTCGAGTTCGACACCGCCGCGACGTTTTCCCGGCAGGCGTTCGATCTGCACATGGCCACCAACCTCGCCGCGCCGGTGCGGCTGGCGCAGTTGCTGCACGCACGCATGCCCGAGGATGCGCGCGGCGTGGTCGTCAACCTGCTCGACCAGAAGCTGTGGAACCCCAATCCGGATTTCTTCTCCTATACGCTGTCCAAGGCGGCGCTGGAAGCGGCGACCGGGCTGATGGCACGGTCACTGGCGCCGAAACTGCGCGTCGTCGGCGTGGCGCCGGGGATTTCCCTGCCTTCGCCCGGGCAGTCGCAGGATGGGTTCGAGGCGGCATTTCGCGAGACGCCGCTCGGGCGGTCCAGCACGCCGGAAGACATCGCGGGCGCCGTCGCCTTTCTCGCCGAGGCGCCGGCGATCACCGGCACGACCCTGCTCGTCGATGGCGGGCAGCATCTCGTGCCGTCGGCGCGCGACGTCGTGTTTTCGAACCGCTGAACCTTCGTTCGGCATTGCATCGTACGGAATTTCATGGCTACGTTATTGAGCGATCCGCGCCTGGCGCAGTGCCGGTGCATTTTTTTGCGGGATTGGGTGGTCGAGGCCAACATCGGCGTCTACTCGAACGAGCGCGGCGTCATGCAGCGCCTGCTGCTCAATGTCGAGCTGTATGTGCGCCTGTCCCAGTCGACGCCGGTGCGCGATGCGATCGAGGAAGTCGTCGATTACGACCTCATTCGCGACGTCGTGCGCAATCGGCTGGCCCAGGGGCACGTCAACCTCCAGGAGACGCTGGTCGACGACGTGGCGACCGAGCTGTTGCGGCACCCCGCCGCCGTCGCCGTGCGGGTGGCGAGCGAAAAGACCGAGATCTACGAAAACGTGGCGGGAATCGGCGTCGCGATCCTGCGCTTCCGGGATTCGCCGTGAGCGCGGTGGAGATTCCCGTCGCCCCGCCGGCGCCGTCGCGGCGCCGCGTGGAGCGCGACGCGCGCGAGCGCCGCAAGCTGGAAAAGCGCCTGGTCCGCCTGACCGCGCAGGCGATCACCGATTACGCGATGATCGAACCGGGCGATCGCGTCATGGTCTGCCTGTCGGGCGGCAAGGACAGCTACGGCCTGCTGGAGATGCTGCGCATCCTGCAGGCGCGCGCCCCGGTGGCCTTCGATCTCGTCGCCGTCAACCTGGATCAGAAGCAGCCGGGTTTCCCGGCGCACGTGCTGCCCGACTATCTGCGCGGACTGGATGTGCCGTTCCATATCGAAACCCAGGACACGTATTCCATCGTCCAGCGCCTGATCCCCGAGGGCAAGACGATGTGCTCGCTATGTTCCCGGCTGCGGCGCGGCGTGCTCTACCGGGTTGCGACCGAACTCGGCGCGACCAAGATCGCGCTGGGCCACCACCGCGACGACATCCTCGGGACGTTTTTCCTCAACCTGTTTTACGGCGGGCGGATCAAGGCGATGCCGCCGAAGCTGGTTTCCGACGACGGGCGCCACGTCGTGATCCGTCCCCTGGCGTACGTTCCCGAAGACGACCTCGCGCGCTACGCGCAGGACCGGCAGTTTCCGATCATTCCCTGCAATCTCTGCGGCTCGCAGGAAAACCTGCAGCGCAAACAGGTCAAGAACATGGTTGCGGAATGGGAGCGGCGCTTCCCCGGGCGCACGGAAAACGTATTCCGCGCGCTGGCCCGGGTGACGCCGTCGCATCTCATGGATCGGACGCTGTTCGATTTCATGACCTTGCAGGCGGACGGCAGGTCGAATCCGGACGGCGACATCGCGTTCGATGACGACCCGGGAGCGTGCGCGCCTGCCGAATGAATCCGGCGGTCGATCGGGAATGTCCACATTCTCGCGCAAGGATCCATTCTCATTTCTGCTTGTTTTTTGGT
Source organism: Pseudomonadota bacterium (assembly GCA_021838715.1). Classification (GTDB taxonomy): domain Bacteria; phylum Pseudomonadota; class Gammaproteobacteria; order Burkholderiales; family Burkholderiaceae_F; genus GJ-E10. The sequence goes on from JAKCCX010000046.1 coordinate 5,258, forward strand.
TCATCCGCATGAAATTGCCGAGAACGGCGGGAATTTGCTTCACCGCGGCGGGATGGGCTGTTACCCTTCGCCCTTTGTGTTCGAATACCGACGACGCGCCGTGGATACGCATCTTCATCACGAATCCCATTTCCATGCCAGTCAGACCGTGCGCGACGTGGTCGTCGGCATGGCCGACGGACTGACGGTCCCGTTTGCTTTGGCGGCGGGAATCAGCGGGGTGACCACCATGGTGGGCACCGTGATCACCGCCGGCGTGGCCGAGATCGCGGCGGGTGCGATCGCGATGGGTTTGGGCGGCTATCTGGCGGCCAAGACCGAAGCCGAGCACTATGCGGCCGAATTGCGGCGCGAAGAGATCGAGATCGTCGAGAAGCCGCAGGCCGAGATGGACGAGGTCGCGGACGTCTTCCGGCAGTACGGTCTGACCGAGGCGCACTATGGACCGGTCATCCAGGGCCTGCGCGAGCGTCCGGTCGCGTGGCGCGATTTCATGATGCGCTTTGAATTGGGGCTGGAGAAGCCGGATCCCGCCGGCGGACAGCGTTCGGCGATGACGATCGGGGCCAGCTACGTCGTGGGCGGTGCAGTGCCCCTTGCGCCATACGTATTCCTGTCCAGCGTGCCGCAGGCGCTGCCGTGGTCGGCGGCGTTCACGCTCATCGCCTTGGGCCTGTTCGGCTATGCCAAGGCCCGTTTCACCGGTGCCGAGCCGGTTCGCTCGGGCGTGCAGACGATGCTGATCGGGGGCGCGGCAGCGGCGGTGGCGTTCGGGTTGGCGAGATTGGTGGGGTAGCGGCAGGCAGTGCGGTTGCACTACCCTATGCCAGTGCGGCGAGGTGCAGTTCCAGCCCGTCGATGGGCGATTTTCCGAAGCCGCTCTTCGCATACCGGTGCCAGCGCCCGGTCACGTATGCCACGACCAGACAGGCCTGCGCGCCGGCGTCGGTGTCCGGCGGCAGTTCCGCCTGGCTGACGGCGATGCGGACCGCCTGCTTGACCGAGGCTTCGATCCGGTCGAACAACTGGTTCATGCGTTCCTGAAGGCGGTCGTTTTCGTTGACCAGTACGTCGCCGATCAACACGCGGGTCATGCCGCGGTTGGTCTGCGCGAATTCGAGCAGCATGCGGACCATCGTGCGGACTTGCTGCCGGCCCGAGTTTTCCTGCGTCGCGATTTCGTTGAGCAGGCGAAAGACGGTGGTTTCGATGAACTCGATCAGCCCTTCGAACATCTGCGCCTTGCTGGCGAAATGACGGTACAGCGCGGCTTCGGAGACGTCGAGCCGGGCTGCGAGCGCAGCGGTGGTCACCTTTTCCGCGCGCGGATCTTCAAGCATGGCGGCGAGCGTCTGCAGGATCTGCAGCCTGCGCGCGCCGGGCTGTCGGCGTTTCCGCCCGACTCCGGCGCCTTCCAGGTCTTCGATTGTCATGTCGGCGGGAGCTTGGGTGTGCATCGGCGGTCCGGTGGTGCGGGAAGCGGACAGGCGAATCTACCGGAAACCGGCGACGGTGTGGGATTGCTCACTTCCGTCGCTACGGTGGTTACGGCGCTTGCGCCTACGGTGCCTGACACAGGCAATCCGCCAGGACATGCAGGGTGCCGGGGGCGGCGAGTTGCGCCAGCGTGCCGTCGGGGGAGATCTGCGCCAACCAGGACGGGTCGATGCCCAGGGCGCCGATCGTGGCGCGCAACCAGCCGGCCGGCAGACTGGTGAGCAGGTGACCCCACCCCGTCGGCTCTGCTTCGATGTACGTCGTGCCGTATCCGGAGCCGAGCTTGGCGAGATCGGCCGCCGCATGCACGGCGTCTTCGAGGTTGCCGGTTCCGTCGACCAGTCCCCGGGCGAGGGCCTGCCGCCCGGTCCAGACCCGTCCCTGGGCGATCGCATCGACCTGTTCGGTGCGCAGGTTGCGCGCATGCCCGACCCGGTCGAGGAATTGCCGATACATGTAGCCGATGGTGTCCTGGACCATCGCGCCCAGGCGCGGATCGAGCGGACGCCGCAGATCCGCCGCGCCCGCCAGCCAGGTGGTCGTGGTGCCGCCGGTATGGACGCCGAGCTTGCCCAGGGTGCCATCCACCGTCGGGAGGATGCCGAATACGCCGATCGAGCCGGTGATCGTTCCCGGGTCCGCCAGCACGCGGTTCGACGCGGTGGTGATCCAGTATCCGCCGGACGCGGCCACGTCGCTCATCGAAACCACCACCGGTTTGCCCGCGGCGCGCGTCAGTGCCAGCTCGCGCCGGATGAGTTCCGAACCGAACGCGCTGCCGCCGCCGGAGTCCACCCGCAGCACGATTGCCTTGATCGACTTGTCCTCGCGCGCCTTGCGGATCAGCTCGGCCGTGGAGCGGCCGCCGATCGAGCCCTGCGGTTCGTCGCCGTCGGTGATCGTGCCTTCCGCGACAATGATGCCGACCTGACGCGCATCGCTTCCCGTGTCGGGAATCACGTCTTCGTAGTCCTGCATCGAGATCTGCCGGAAGCTGTGCTGTTCCGGGTCGGGTTTGCCGCGCGCGATGAGCAGCGCGCGCAGCTGCTCGCGTGTCTTGAGCCCGTCCACCAGTCTGGCTGCGAGCGCCATCCGCGCCGGACTGCCCCCCGCGGCCTCCAGGCGTTCGGGGGCGTGGTCGATGAAGTCCGCCACGGTTCCGGCCGGAAGGTGGCGCGCGGCTTCGATGTCGTGCACGGCGCCCGCCCAGGCATCGCCGAGCCAGGAGGCGTCCGCTTCGGCGGCATCGGGCGACGGGCCGTCGCGGGTGAACGGTTCGACGAAGCTCTTGTACTTGCCGACGCGGAAGACGTTGACGGTGACGCCAAGCCGGTCCAGCGCCTGATGGTAGTAGTTCCGGTAGCCGCCGAAGCCGTGCAGTTCGAGCGCGCCGAACGGATCGAGGTAGACCTCGTCGGCATGCATGGCGAGCAGATACTGCTGTTGATCCATCGACGTCGACCACGCGATGATCTTCTTGCCGTGAGCCTGGAACCGGGCCATCGCGGCGGCGATTTCATGCAGCTTGGCCAGCCCCCCGTCGCCCATGTCCTCGAGGACGAGGACGGCGCGCGGAATGCGCGGATCCTTGGCCGCCGCGTCGAGCACGGCGGTCACGTCGCGCAACTGGGTCTCGCGGACCTGGCCGCCCAGCGCCTGCTCCAGTTCGGCTTCGCGCGCGCTGCCGGTGTACTGCTCGACGAGATTGCCCCGCAGATCGAGCACGAGCGCCGTGTCGGGCGCGATCTTCGGCCGCGCCGATCCGGCAATCCACGCCGCCGCCGACACGGCGATCAGCACCAGGAACAGCACGTTGATGACAACGCGCCGGGTGACGTCGATGCCGCGCCAGACGGCGCGCAGGGTGCGGAGGAAGCGTCCAGGCATGGCGCCGGTCAATGACTTCGGATCATCGTACCCACGCCGTCATTCGTGAGGATTTCCAGCAGCAGGCAGTGGTCGACCCGGCCATCGATGATGTGCACGGAGTGCACGCCCTTGCGCGCGGCATCGAGGGCCGAGGCGATCTTGGGCAGCATGCCGCCGGAGATCGTGCCGTCGGCGAAGAGTTCATCGATGCGGTGCGCGGTGAGGCCGGTGATCAGCTTGCCGTCCTTGTCGAGCACGCCGGGGGTGTTGGTCAGCAGCACGAGCTTTTCGGCATGCAGCACCTCGGCGATCTTGCCCGCGACGATGTCGGCATTGATGTTGTAGGAAAGGCCGTCGGCGCCGACGCCGATCGGCGAGATGACGGGAATGAACGCATCGTCCTGCAGCGACCGGACGACCGCGGGATCCACCGATTCGATCTCGCCCACCTGGCCGATGTCGTGCACCATCTCCGGCGCGCGCGGATCGGCGACCTGCATGCGCCGCGCCCGCAAGAGGTTCCCATCCTTGCCGGTGAGGCCCACCGCCTGTCCGCCGAAGCGGTTGATGAGCATCACGAGTTCCTGCTGGACCTGGCCCGCCAGCACCCATTCGACGATCTTCATCGTTTCCGCGTCGGTGACGCGCAGGCCGTGTACGAACTGGGATTTCTTGCCGACGATGTCGAGCACTTCGTCGATCTGCGGCCCGCCGCCGTGGATGACCACGGGCTTCATGCCGACGAGCTTGAGCAGCACGACGTCGCGGGCGAAGCTCTCCTTGAGCTTCGGGTCGGTCATGGCGTTGCCGCCGTACTTGATGACGATGGTGCGGCCGTGGAAGCGCTGGATGTAGGGCAGCGCCTCGGAAAGGGTCTCGGCCTTGGTTTGCGGAGCGACGGGGGCCGTCGCGGGGTCAGTCGAAGTCATCGCGCAATACTACCGTAGGTCGTCGACCCGGTCGGGTTCCGGCCGCTCGAAAATCACGGCCCGCCGCCGTCCTTGCCGCTTCGCTTCATAGAGCGCCCGGTCGGCGCGGGCGATCGCTTCGTCCAGGCGGACCTCTGCCGGATCGATGATCGCCCCGCCGACGCTGACGCCGATCGGCAGGAACCGTTCGCCGAAGAGGAATGGCGACTGGCCGAGCAGATCGGGCAATCGATCGGCGATGGTGCGCGCCTGCGCGGCGCCATAGGCGGCGATCGCGAATTCGTCGCCCCCGATGCGTCCGAACAGGTCCTCTTCGCGCAGCTGCTGACTCACCAGGTCGCAGACGTGGCACAGCACCGCATCGCCCGTCGCATGCCCGAAGGCATCGTTGAGCTCCTTGAAATGGTCGAGGTCGAACAGCAGGAGCGCGACGCCTGCCCCGTGTTCCCGCGCCCGCAGGAACATCCGTTCGGCCTGCTGCAGGAAGCTGCGGCGGTTGAGGCGGCCGGTGAGGTCGTCGGTTTCCGCGAGCAGGCGCAACTCCTTCTCGAGGCGGCGGCGTTCGGTGATGTCGAAGATCGCCCCGGCCTGGCCCGCCGGCTGTCCTTCCTGGCCGTGCCAGACCGCCTTGTAGAAGGTGACGTCGCGGAGGCCGCCGTCAGCCCACTGCACCTGGGCGTCGTAGATCTGGCGCCCGCCCGCCGCCAGCAGCCGCCGGTCGGCGTCGGCGTAAATGCAGGCCAGGTCGGGCGGGGCGACGTCATGAACGGTCTTTCCGATCACCTCTTCGCGGGGCAGCCCGAGATATTCCAGGAAGGCGCGGTTGCAGTGGGTGTACAGGCCATCCACATTCTTGGCGAAGATCGGCGCGGGAATGTTGTCGAGAATGGCCTGCATGGCATGCCGTTCGTCGATCGCCTGCTGCAGCCGTTGGCGCAGCGGCCCGGCCGGACACAGTCCGGAAAACCAGCGGCGCAGCGGCGACGGCTCGTCAGAGGACATACCGGGCGAGTTCGGTGTCGGTGGACAACTCTCCCAGTCGCGAATCGACATAGGCGGCGTCGATGATCACGCGCTCGCTGAGCTTCGTTCCCGCCTCGAAGGAGACGTCCTCGAGCAGCTTTTCCATCACCGTGTGCAGACGCCGCGCTCCGATGTTCTCGGTGCGCTCATTGACCGTGTACGCGATGTGCGCGATGCGCCGCACCCCGTCCTCGGTGAACTCCAGCTGGACGTCTTCCGTGGCGAGCAGCGCCTGGTACTGCTGCGTCAGGCAGGCGTCGGTGCGGGTGAGGATGCGCTCGAAATCATCCGGACTCAGCGAATCGAGTTCCACGCGGATGGGGAAGCGTCCCTGCAGTTCCGGCATGAGGTCCGACGGCCGGGCGAAGTGAAAGGCCCCGCTGGCGATGAACAGGATGTGGTCGGTGTGCACCATCCCGTACTTCGTATTGACGGCTGTCCCTTCGACGAGCGGCAGGAGGTCGCGCTGTACGCCCTGACGGGAGACGTCGGCGCCGCCGGCCTCGGACCGGCTGGCGATCTTGTCGATTTCGTCGATGAACACGATCCCGTTGGTCTGCGCCGCCTCCACGGCCGTGCTGCGGATCTCCTCCTCGTTGAGCAGCTTGCCGGCTTCCTCGTCGGCAAGTGCCTTGAGGGCGTCGCGGATCTTCATCTTGCGCAGATGCCGGCGCATCGGCCCGATGTTCTGGAACAGTCCCTGGATCTGTTGCGAGATCTCCTGCATTCCGGGCGGCGCGAGCACCTCCATCTGCGGAGCGGATGCCGCGATCTCGATCTCGATCTCCTTGTCGTCCAGCTGCCCTTCGCGCAACTTCTTGCGCAGACGCTGGCGGGTCGAGCCGGAGGAATCGTCCGCCTCGTGGAGGCCGGATTCGCGCGCCGTCGGCAGCAGCAGATCGAGCAGGCGTTCTTCCGCGGCATCGTCGGCGGCGGCGCGAACCGCGCGCGCCGCGGCTTCGCGGGCCTGCTTCACGGAGATGTCGACCAGGTCGCGGATGATGGAGTCGACGTCGCGGCCGACGTAGCCCACCTCGGTGAACTTGGTCGCTTCGACCTTGATGAACGGCGCATCCGCGAGCCGCGCCAGCCGCCGCGCGATCTCGGTCTTGCCGACTCCGGTGGGGCCGATCATCAGGATGTTCTTGGGGGCGATTTCATCGCGCAGCGGGCGTGCGATCTGCTGTCGCCGCCAACGATTGCGCAGCGCAATCGCCACGGCGCGCTTGGCGCGCTCCTGGCCGACGATATGTTTGCCAAGTTCGTGGACGATCTCCTTCGGCGTCATCATCATGGCCGCACGCTACTCGATCGCTTCCACCGTGACGTTCTGGTTCGTGTAGATGCAGATGTCGCCTGCGATGGCAAGCGACTTGCGGACGATGGTCTCGGGCGACAGCTGCGTCTCGTCGAGCAGTGCGCGGGCCGCAGCCTGGGCGTAGGCGCCTCCCGAGCCAATGGCGATCAGGCCGTGCTCGGGTTCGAGGACGTCGCCGTTCCCGGTCAGGATGAGGGAGGACTCGCGGTCGGCGACCGCCAGCATGGCTTCGAGACGACGCAGCATGCGGTCGGTACGCCAGTCCTTGGCGAGTTCGACGGCAGAGCGGACCAGGTTGCCCTGATGCTGTTCGAGCTTTGCCTCGAAGCGCTCGAAGAGGGTGAAGGCGTCGGCGGTGGCGCCCGCGAATCCGGCGAGGATGCGATCCTGGTAGAGCCGCCGGACCTTGCGCGCGGTCTGCTTGATCACGACGGACCCCAGCGTGACCTGCCCATCGCCACCCATGGCAACGGAGTTGCCGCGCCGGACGGAAACGATCGTCGTGCCGTGGAAGGGTTCCATGCCCGCGATTCTACGTGGAGGCGACCAGCCGCGGCGGTGGTTATTCGCGGCGCATCCCGACTTCGGCAACCGAGGGAATGCCGAGCAGTTGCCAGAGCGCCGCGACCAGCGTGTTGACGTTGCGGAACTCGACGGCAACCCCCGCCTGCTGCAGCTTGAAAAGATGGCCGAGCAGGGCCGACGCGGAGGAAAACGCCATCCGGCGAAGCCCGACGCAGTCGACCGTCACCGGCTTGCGGTCGCGCGCGGCAAGGATCAGACGGTTGAGCTGGGGATCGTCATCGGCCAGGATCTCGCCGCGCCATTCCAGTGCGCCGTCGGGCGCAATCGTCACGGGCGGCGTTGGCGTCGCCGTAGCGGCGGAGCGCGCCGCCGCCGGAGGGGGTGGTGACGGGGGGCGCTGGCAGAGCCGGATGTTGGGCGGCGGCGGCTCCCACGATGGCGGTGAAACTTCGTAGGTGATGCAGTATTGGATGCCGGTTTCCTCGAAATCGGCCTGCCGGTTCTGCAGGCGCTGCACTTCCATCAGCAGCATCCAGGCGGCGTCGGACGGATCCCTCCGGCCCGGCTCGACGGCGCGGCGCAGCGCCGTCTGCAGGGCGTCGATGCCGGCGAATTGCAGTTCGTGCGGCGCGCGGCGGAAGGCATTGAAGACACGCAGCAGCAGTTCGGCGCCGACCATGTTGACCGACCGCGCAGCGCCGACGTCGAGCAGCAGCCTCGGATGGCTGGTCGCCAGCGACTTGAGCTCCTCGAGCGGCTTGACGATGCCGGCGTCGATCGTCTCCGGCAGTACGACGACGGGTACGGCTCCCGCCGGCGCGGGCACGGGATTCGCCTCCCGGCTGTCGGCGGGTTGCCGCCCGGCGGCGTCGGCTGCGCTTGCAGCGGGCCTCTCGGCAATCGCCGCATAGTCGAACCAGACGGGAGCCGCCATCCGGCATTGCCGGGTGAAGCGCGCCGCGGTTTCCGCGAACACCGCGCGCGAGCCGCGCTGGTTCTGGAGCTCCAGCAGCATTCGCCAGCCCCGTTCGGTCGACGCGCCGAGCCCGTCGGATGCGAGCGCCGCATGCAGCCCCCGTTCGGCCGAATCGGGCTGTCCGTTGGCAAACAGGATCGCGGCTTCATCGAGGAGCGAGGAGGAGTTGCTGCCCACTTCGATCGCGTTCACGCTGCCGACGAGCGCGGCATCCGGGTCCAGTTCCTCGTCCGGGTCGGCGGGCACCGTGAGTTGGGTGGTGTCGGAGGTCAGGCCGGCGGCATAGGCCGGCACTTCCGGCGGCGTGCCGCCGCCCTGGGGGGGCGCGTCCGCCGGTGCATCGGCGCGCGGCGCTTCCGGCGGCAGGGTGGCGCGCGCCCGCAGGAAGTCGCGCGCCATTTCGGACTCGATCGCATCGATCTTGGCCGCCGTCGCAAGGGCGACCGACCGCGCCGCGTCATGGTCCCGCAGCGGGTTGCCGGTGGCGGCGAATCCGGGGCGGACGTTGCCGCCCGTATCGGCCGGCCGGTCCGCCAGGCGATCGGCCGAAGTCGGCTTGCCCGTCGGTCTGGCCTGGGTCGGCTTGACCGTGGTCTGCCGGGAAGCGTCCAGGCGCGTGGTGCGGAACAAGGTGTTTGCGGCCGGCGATCGGCCGGCGCCTTCCTTGCCGTCTTTCTTGAAGAACGAAAAGACCACGCAACGCCTCGGGAATTCGTCGATGTTTCCCACATCCCGGTACGGGATCCCGATTGCCGGATACCCGGGATCGGAGCAGGGGGGGTCAATATATCAACTTTCCTTGCGCCGCAAATCGCAGAACGATGGCCTGTAACCCCGTGTTTATGGTGCGATCGGTGGTTTGCGGCGGTCCGGCGCGGGTATCGGGGCGGTTTCCGCGAAGCGTGCGGGCACTCTCCGCTAAAATAGCGAGTTGAGTTCCGATCGAGACCCTGGGGGCAAGGCATGAGTTCGACCGCCAACGCGACACCCACTGTAGCATCCACTGCGGCGACGGCCGGTCCGGCCATGACGGTGGGCACTTACTTACGCGATCTTCCGCCGGATCGCAGGGTGGCCATGGCGCGCGTGTGCAGCATGATCCGCCGTTCCGCGCGTGGCGTACGGGAAAGCATGCGCTATGGCCTGGCGTTTTATGAACTGGACGGACCCTTGTTCGCGCTGGAGTCCGGGCGACGGCACATGTCGCTGTACATCGCGGAGCGGGAGGTCGTCGTCAAGCACAAGGAGGCGCTCCCGGGCGTCAATACGGCGCGCAGCTTCGTGAAGTTCTCGGATTTGAATCGGCTTCCGCTCGACGTGGTGGAAAAGATCGTCCGCGATTCGGTGGCGGCCCGGCGCACCCGCGTGCAGCAGGGCGCGGTGCTGACGCAGGCCGATCTGCTCAAGCTATGGGCCATCAAGGAAGAGGCCGCGCAGGTTGCAACCACCGTGCGCCCGGTCGCCGCGCCGCCGCCCCGAAAGTCGGCGGCGGCGGAGGCGGCCTCGGTTGCGGCCCCGGTTGCGGCCGAGAAGACCGCCAAGGCGGCGAAGAAGGTCGCGGCGAAGATGCCGGCGAAATCCGGCGCGGCATCAACGAGCGCGGATGCCGCGTCCCCCGCGCGTGCGGCGGAAAAGAAGGGCGCGGCCGCCAAACGCGGTTCCGCCGCGAAGAGCGCTTCGGTTGCAAGAGGTGGCAGCGTTCGCAAGTAGCGAACGGCCGCTTCACGTTCATCAGCAGTCCCGATCCCGCATTTCCGGGTCGTCCATTCCGTGCGCGGGGACGACCCGCATTTCTTTCGGGCGGCCCGCCCGCAAAAAATCGACAGGCGCCGTCAACCGGTTCGGGACGCGCTTCGTTTTCAAAAGGACAGACGGCGCGGGTTGCGCCGTTTTGCTTCCCTGCATCGATGGAGGCGCGGCGTGTGCGGGAACGTTTCGGTCTCGCGTCGGCCGAACGGTATCGATGCGAGGGGAATCTCGATCAATAGGGAGTGTTTCGTGTTCGCTGTGGGCGGTAAAACGAAATTGACGGGCCGGTTCGCCGCGATCCTGGTGTTCGCAACCATGCAGACCGGTTGTGCAAGCGCACCGCATCCGGTCGCCATCACCGCGCAGCAAGGCCCGAATGGGGCAAGTGGCGCGGTCCGGGTCGACGGCGGAGGGCGGTGCGCCACCGGCGTTCGGAGCGCCCTCCCGCATCGGCATATCGTCATGCAGCACCAGTTGTACAACGCGGAATGGTGCAAGGAGGATGCCGGGTTCTGCTACACGGCATGCGGCGCACCGGGGCAGCAGACCTGCGATGACGAGCCGGTCGTCCGCTGAGTGCGTGCGCCGCAGGCACTAGCCTGGGGCATGCACCGATCGCCGCACCGCAACGGTGCGGTTTGCGTTTTTTGTGGGATCGTTCTTTCGGCGTTTTCCGGTTTTTCGATTCCGCACCATCGAGGTTCGAGTGGGGCCTCTCCTCGCGTGTCCATCGGATGACATCTGATTGGCACGAGCTTTGCGTAAGGGTTGCTCGTGTTTCTTGCAACCCGCGTTTATCGCACAGAAGGAGGGGTGTATGTTTCATCGCATGCTGCTTGCGGCGAGCGTAGCGGCCGTGTTTGCAGTTCCCACCATCGCATCGGCGGACACCGCACCGGCATCGTCGCCGTCGTCGTCGCCGCCGGTGCCGACGATGGGACAGATTCTGAATGCATCGGGGATCACGACCAGCGGCTACTTCGACGTCATCTACAACCATGCCAATCGCGACCTGCAAAACGGTTTCTGCGATCG
>JAKCCX010000132.1 GCA_021838715.1 Pseudomonadota bacterium
GACAGCAGCAATGGCAACCGCCCTCACCCCCGCCCTCTCCCGCCGTCGCGGGAGAGGGGGGTGCGGAGCCCTTCGTGCGCCGACGGTCCGCTCCGGGTCGACAAGGAAATTTGGCGGGCGTCAGCTTCGCAGGGCCGAAAAAATTACGTGATGGATCGCGTCGTGAGCGACGCGGAAGACTCTACCAATGCTGCGGCGGCCGACGCGAGGTGTGGAACACACGCAAAATCTGGATCTCGTCACCGCGAACGCGGTACGGAACAATATGGCGGGTGTTTCGAACCACCAACTCGCGCGTGCCAGGTACACGGCCCGGGCGACCAATGGCGGGTTGCCCGGCGAGTTGCGCCACTGCTTCCAGGACGCGTGCAACGACAATGCGCGCTGCGGCCTCATCGTCGGCCGCGATGTGCACGGCTTCCTCGTCGAGGTTGCGCAGCGCTGCGCGCAGCCACCTAACGTGCATTCAACTTCCACTTTTTCGCGAGCGCGTCGACGTCCTGCTCGGTTGCGAAGTCGCCGGCGTTTGCCTCCTTGAGCGCCGAGTGGATTTCTGCGATCTGCCACTCATTGTTCTCGACGAATTCCCGAATCGCTTCGGCGGCGAGAAACGACTTGCTACGGTGCGTCGAGCCTGCCAACCGGTCGAGCCGATCCTTCATATCCTCTTCGAGACGGATGGTGATGGTCGTGGACATGCAAACCTCCGGCGAATGTGTACGTTTGTGTACAAAATATCACAAACATGCCGAACTCCACGCCGCAGTTGATGTCGGATCCGGATGCGCGGCCCGCTCAGGAGCGCGCGAGGCGGATGCCGCTGAACTGCCATCGCGCCGAGGCGCGGAAGAAGTTCCGGTAGGTGGCACGGATGTGATGCTCCGGAGTCGCACAGGAGCCGCCGCGCAGGACCATCTGGTTCACCATGAACTTGCCGTTGTATTCGCTTGCCGCACCGTCGCGCGTGCGAAATCCCGGGTAGGGCAGGTACGCGCTCTGCGTCCATTCCCAGACATCGCCGAGGAGTTGGCCGACGGCATCGGGCCGGACGAGCGGGGATAGTGCCGCGGGGTGGAATCGTCCGTCCTCCAGGAAGCGTCCGCACAGCCCCGGCGCCCCCGCACCCGAATGCGCGGCATCCTGCGCGCGGCGGGTGGCGTGCTCCCATTCGAACTCCGTCGGCAACCGCGCGCCCGCCCACCGGGCGAACGCGTCCGCTTCGTAATAGCTGACGTGGCATACCGGTTCCGCGTCGGCAATCGCGCGAAGTCCGGAAAGCGTGAAGACCGAGCCGTCCTCCCGCCAGTAGAGCGGGCGCGACCAGCCCGCACCGGACACGAGATCCCAGCCGTCCGAAAGCCAGAGCTCGGGGCGCCGGTAGCCCCCGTCGCGCAGGAACTCGCGATACTCCCCGTTGGTCACGAGGCGCTGTGCGATCTCGCAGGGCTCCACCAGGACGGAATGTGCCGGCATCTCGTTGTCGAACCCGAAGCCGGGCCCCCGGTGGCCGATCTCGACCTTGCCGCCGTCCTGGGCGATCCAGGCCGGCGCGCGCATCTCGGAGGCCGGCACCGGCTCCTCGACGCCTGCGCGCAGCGCCGGAGCGACGGGGTTGCAGGAAAAATGGTGCTTGATGTCGGTGAGGATCAGTTCCTGGTGCTGCTGCTCGTGATGCAGTCCGAGTTCGATCGCACCGAGCACAGGATGCGCCGCATCCTCGTCCGGCAGACCCTGCAGCAGGTGCAGGATCCGCTCGTCGACGGATGCGCGGTACGAGAGCACATCCTGCAGGCTCGGACGCGATAGCAGGCCGCGCCGCGGCTGCGGATGGAATGCCCCGACGCCGTTGTAGTAGGAATTGAAAAGCACGCGGAATCGCGGGTCGAACGGAGTGTGGGTTTTCCCCAGGCGGGGCAGGAATTCCTCGAGAACCAGCGTTTCGAAGAACCACGTGACATGCGCGAGGTGCCACTTGACCGGGCTTGCCTCGGCCATCGACTGGACCATGCAGTCCTCCGGACTCAGCCCGTCGACCAGCGCCAGGGTCTGTGCCCGCACGCGGCGATACGCCTCCGCGACGGCCGGAGGTTCGAGTCGACTTCCGGTTCGAGGCGCCACGGCTACACTCCGGCCACGAAGACCGCATACCAGCGGCGATCGTCGGTCCAGGCACGTACCCGGGCGAATCCGGCGGAAGCGAGCAAGGTGCCGAACCCTTCGACGGTGTACTTGTGGGAGTACTCGGTCAGGATCGAATCGCCGCGTGCGAAGCCGCGCCGCCGATCGCCGATCCGCACCAGCTGGCTTTCCCGTGCCACCAGTCGCATCTCGATCCGTGCCGCCTGCGCGTCGAAAACGGCCCGGTGCTCCCATCGGTCCGCAACGAAATCGGCATCGACGATGCGGTTGACGACCGCAAGGACGTTGCGATTGAACGCGGCGGTCACACCTTGCGGGTCCGCGTACGCCGTTTCGAGCACATCGCGATCCTTGACGAGATCCACCCCCAGGAAGAGGCGGCCCGCCGGCGTCAGGTGATCGCGTACCGACCGCAGCAGCGCGATCGCGTCCGGTTCCGGAAAATTCCCGATCGACGATCCGGGGTAGAAGAACACCGCCGGACGGTCGGCCATTTCCGCAATCACGGCCCGGAGGTCGAGGGAACGCGAGAAGTCGCAGACGATGCCCAGGGCCTCGGTGTCGCCGTAATCCCGAATGGCGCGCCGGACCGTCGCCGACAGCGCCTCTTTGGCTATGTCGACGCCGACATAGCGGCGCGCCTTCAACATGCGGACCCAATCGGGCGACTTGCGCCCGTCACCGCAGCCGAGATCGATCCATTGCGGTGCGTGCGGCAGTTCGCGGAGGATTGCCTCGCGATGCTGCGCAAAGATCCTCCGTTCCGCGCCGGGGAGGTAGTACTCGGGAAGGGTGCAGATTCGTTCGTAGAGCGCGCAGCCCCGGGGGTCGTAGAAGTACTTCGGCTCGATCGTGGCGCGCGGCCGAAACAGGCCTTGCATCAGCCGCGCACGTTCGCCTTCGGCATTCCCCATCGCCATTTCGACGACCCGCACCGGCGGTGCGGCACCGGCCGGGGCGGTCTCGAGCTGCGACAGTGCGGACTGCGGAAATTCCTCGTTCCGTTCCATCCGGTTCGCCTCGCGGTCGATTTCTCGATGGGTACGTCGATGACGGCTACGCTGAGTCGTGGCGGGCGGACTTCCCGGAAACGGCGCCGCTTCAGAGTTCCGCCCATCCGAAGCAGGGGATGGTACTCCGGCGGTGGATGCCGTAGACCGCGTCCGCGGGCGCAAATCGCCGTCCTGTACTTCTGAAAACGGGAATTTTCAG
>JAKCCX010000047.1 GCA_021838715.1 Pseudomonadota bacterium
CACCTCTGACTTACGGCCGCATGTTTGAGCGCGGCGTCCGCAGGACGCTGCGCGAGTTCGGCCGTGCGCCCGCGGACTGCGCAGCGCAGCGCAGTCGCCCCGCAGGGGCGACCACCGCGTAGGCGGCTCTGGCGGAGTGCAGCCGCCGCTCGCCTGCGTGATGCCGGGTCATCGCCGCAATTGCACGCCCATTCCCTGCGCCGGGCAATCCGCTCAGCCCACCAATGGGTCCATTTTTCCTTCGCGCCAGTATTAGCGAAGCACTACACTAGCTGCGAGCGGCGGCCCTGACGGAGTGCTGCCGCCGCTCGCTTGCGCCCAGGTCATCCGACTCTGGTCGCCGCGAAACCGCACGTGCCTCAGCCGATCTGCTCCAGCATCGTCTCCGCACCGCTGACCTTGAGCTCGCCGCCGTCTTCGACGTTGAGCAGGGTCACCACGCCGTCCTGGGCCACCAGCGAGAAGCGCTTGCAGCGCGTTCCGAGGCCGGCGGCAACGAGGTCGAGTTCAAGGCCGAGCTTGGCCGTGTAGGTGCCCGAGCCGTCGGCAACCATGCGGATCTTGTCGCCGACGCCTTCCTCGCGGCCCCATGCGCCCATCACGAACGCATCATTGACCGAGAAACACCAGACTTCGTCGATGCCGTTGGCGCGCAGCGCGTCGTAGTTGGCCAGATAGCCCGGCAGGTGCCGTTCCGAACAGGTCGGGGTGAACGCGCCCGGCACGCCGAAGATTGCCACGGTCTTCCCGCGCAACTGGTCCGCCACGGAAAAGGAATGCGGGCCGACGGGGCAGCCGTCCTGCTCCACCGCGAAAAACTCCTGCAGGGTGCCGTCGGGCAGGGTATCGCCGATGCGGATCGTCATGTCGTTTCTCCTTGGGTGAAATGGCGGAAGTGTATGCGGGGATCGCCGGCGATTCCCGGATGGCGGGCAGGGAAAAAGCGCGGCTTAACGCAGCCATGCAGCCATCGACAGCCGGCCTGCGGCACGTCACGAATGGATCGATGCCAGCACCGGCACGATGAGCAGCGCGACGATGTTGATGATCTTGATGAGGGGGTTCACCGCCGGGCCGGCGGTGTCCTTGTAGGGATCGCCGACCGTGTCGCCCGTCACCGCGGCCTTGTGGGTTTCCGAGCCTTTGCC
The DNA here is from genome assembly GCA_021838715.1 of Pseudomonadota bacterium. GTDB lineage: Bacteria > Pseudomonadota > Gammaproteobacteria > Burkholderiales > Burkholderiaceae_F > GJ-E10. The sequence goes on from JAKCCX010000047.1 coordinate 1,149, forward strand.
GCCGTAATGGCCTTCCTCGACATATTTCTTGGCGTTGTCCCAGGCGCCGCCGCCGGTGGTCATGGAAATGGCCACGAACAGACCGGTGACGATCGTCCCCATGAGCACGCCGCCCAGCGCGGCCGGGCCAAGCACGATCCCGACCGCGATGGGGACGAGCACCGGGAGCAGCGAAGGGATCATCATCTCCTTGATCGCCGCCGCGGTGAGCATGTCGACGGCCCGCGAGTAGTCGGGTTTCGCCTTGTGCTCCATGATGCCGGGGATCTCGCGGAACTGCCGCCGCACCTCCTCGACCACCGCGCCGGCGGCGCGGCCCACCGCTTCCATTGCCATCGCCCCGAACAGATAGGGGACCAGCCCGCCGATGAAAAGGCCGACGATGACGAGGTGGTTGGAGAGATCGAACGAGGTGTGCATGCCTTCGCGGTCGAGCGCGCGCGTGTAGTCCGCGAACAGCACGAGCGCCGCCAGACCTGCGGAGCCGATCGCGTACCCCTTCGTCACCGCCTTGGTGGTGTTGCCGACCGCGTCGAGCGGGTCGGTGATGTTGCGGATGGCCTCCGGAAGCTCGGCCATTTCGGCGATGCCGCCGGCGTTGTCGGTGATCGGGCCGTAGGCGTCGAGTGCGACCACGATGCCGGTCATCGACAGCATGGCGGTGGCGGCGACCGCGATGCCGTAGAGGCCGCCCAGGGCGTACGCGCCGAGGATGGCGGCGCAGATGGCGACCAGCGGCCAGGCGCAGGCGCGCATCGAGACAGCCAGGCCGGCGATGATGTTGGTCGCGTGGCCGGTGGTGGACGCGTGGGCGATGCGACGCACCGGGGCGTACTGGGTGCCGGTGTAGTACTCGGTGATGACGACCAGCGCCGCCGTCAGGGCGATGCCGATCGTCGCGCAGCCGTAGAGCGCCGTGGCGCTCGTCCCCGCCGGCATCGGCGCCGCGCCGAGCAGCCAGCGCGTGACGAACCAGAACAGCACGAGGGCGATCGCGCCGGCGACCGCCAGTCCCCGATAGAGGGCGTTCATGATCTTGCCGCCCTCCCGCGCCTTCACGAAGAAGCTGCCCGCGATCGAGGCGAGGATCGACACGCCGGAGAGCGCCAGCGGATAGGTTACGCCCGCATCGCCGTCAGGGAAGGTGAACGACCCGATCAGCATGGTTGCGACGACGGTCACCGCGAAGGTCTCGAAGAGGTCCGCCGCCATGCCGGCGCAGTCGCCGACGTTGTCGCCGACGTTGTCGGCGATGACCCCCGGGTTGCGCGGATCATCTTCCGGAATGCCGGCTTCGACCTTGCCCACGAGATCCGCGCCGACGTCCGCGCCCTTGGTGAAGATGCCGCCCCCGAGGCGCGCGAAGATCGAGATCAGCGACGAACCGAAGGCGAGTCCGATCATCGGGTGGAGCATGGCGGTGGCGTTGCCGTGTTCCGTCCGGAGGGTGTGCAGGATCGCGTAGAACCCGGCGACGCCGAGCAGGCCCAGCCCCACCACCAGCATGCCGGTGATCGCGCCGCCGCGGAAGGCGACGCCGAGCGCGGCATTCAGCCCGCGGGTCGCGGCCTGCGCGGTGCGGACGTTGGCGCGCACCGAAACGTTCATGCCGATGAATCCGGCGGATCCGGAAAGCAGGGCGCCCAGCACGAATCCGGACGCGGTCCATGGCCCCAACTGGGGCACCGCGGCGATGACGATCGCCAGGACCACGCCCACGAGCGCGATGGTGCGGTATTGCCGCTTCAGGTAGGCCTGCGCGCCCTGCTGGATCGCGGCAGCGATCTCCTGCATGCGGGCGTTGCCGGGGTCTTGCTTGAGGATCCAGGATGTCGAAACCGCCCCGAATGCGACGGCGGCGAGCCCACAAAGCAGTGCAAGTGCAATGGCGGACATGCAAGCCTCCTTTCCGCAAGTGCGGCAACGCGACGCTGGCAACTACTCGCTGGCAACTACCGTTTCAAGACCGGCCCTCGGTTCGAACGCATGCGGGAAAGGATGACCGGTTTCGCATCGATGTCATTGACGCAGCGCAGCTTCGATCCGCGCCTGGATCTCGGTCATGGCACCCACGCCGTCGACGGCGCGATAGCGCGGCGCGCGCGGATCGCCGCTCGCCGCCCAGTCGGAGTAGTACGCGATCAGCGGCCGGGTCTGGGCGTGGTACACCTCGAGGCGCTTGCGCACGATTTCCTCGCGGTCGTCGTCGCGCTGCACCAGCGGTTCGCCGGTATGGTCGTCGCGGTCCGCGATTTTCGGCGGGTTGAACCGCACGTGATAGCTGCGTCCGCTTTCGGGATGGACGCGCCGGCCGCTCATGCGCTCGATGATTTCCGCGTCGGGCACGGCGAATTCGAGTACCAGGTCGATCGGAACTTCGGCGTGCTTCAGGGCCTCCGCCTGAGCCAGCGTCCGGGGAAAGCCGTCGAAGAGGTAGCCGCGGGCGCAGTCCGGCTGTGCCAGCCGGTCGCGCACCAGGCCGATGATGAGGTCGTCCGAAACCAGTTGGCCCGCGTCCATCACCTTCTTCGCCGCCAGCCCCAACGGCGTGCCCGCCTTCACTGCGGCGCGCAGCATGTCGCCCGTGGAGATCTGCGGAATCCCCAGCCTGGCGGTGAGAAACCCGGCTTGCGTGCCTTTCCCGGCGCCGGGCGGGCCCAGCAGAATCATTCGCATGGTGTTCTTCTTGAGATTCCTGGTGTTCCTGTCGCCGGATCTTACCCGAACCGTGTGCGGATCCGCTCCAGGTCGGCCGGGGTGTCCACCCCCGGCGGCAGCGGCGTTTCCACGCGCAGCACGGCGATGGCCACGCCGTGGGCGAGCGCGCGCAACTGTTCGAGTTTTTCCTGGCGCTCGATCGCGGGGATCGGAAGAGCCGGAAAGCGGGCGAGAAACCCGGCGCGGTAGGCATAGAGCCCGATGTGCCGCAGGGCCGGGAGATCCGCCGGGAGTTCGGGCGGAAGCGCGGCCGCGGCGGCAAGCGGCGCGAACGCGTCGCGCGACCACGGAATGGGCGCGCGCGAGAACAGCAGTGCCCGGCCCTCCGCGTCGAGCACGACCTTGACGACGTTGGGGTCGAAAAATTCTTCCGCCCGGTGCAGCGCATGGGCCACGGTGGCGATCTCGCAGCCCGGATGCGCGGCCAGCATGCCGGCGACGTCGCGGATGATCGCCGGCGGAATGAGCGGCTCGTCGCCCTGGACGTTGACGACGATCTCTTCCGGTCCGAGCGCCAGGATCGCGCACGCTTCGGCCAGGCGGTCGGTTCCGGTGGCATGGTCCGCCCGGGTACGGATCGCCGACACGTCGTGGCGTTCGCAGGCGTCGACGACCCGTTGATCGTCGGTGCACACGACGACCCGCTCGGCGCCGCTCGCCAGCGCGCGCTGCGCGACCCGCACCACCATCGGCATGCCGCCGATGTCGGCGAGCGGCTTGTCGGGAAGCCGCAGGGATCCCAGGCGCGCCGGGATCAGGGCGTGGAAGCGGACGGGCGGGTGCGCTGCTTCGGCTTGTCCGCTCACGCTTTGGACTCGCGTTCCGCGTCGTCGAGGCGCCGGGCTTCGCTCTCCAGCATGATCGGAATCGAATCCCGGATCGGGTAGGCAAGTCCGGCCGACGGCGACACGAGTTCCTGGCGCTCGCGGTCGTAGCGCAGCGGTCCCTTGGTCACCGGGCACACGAGTATGTCGAGCAATTTCGGATCCATGATCGTTTCACCTATGCTGGAGTTCGCCGGCGCGGGTGCCCGGGTCGCCGGTGGCGGCGATTCGGCGCTCGACGAAATCGACGCAGGCGGGATCGAGATCCACTTCCAGGGGCACCACCCAGATCCGCTCGTCCTTGCGCAGCCGCGCATCGCGGTGGCATTTTACGGCGTCCTTGCTGGTGACGAGAATGCGATCGTGCGATTTTCCCGCCAGGACGGCGGCATCGATCGGCTCGTGGTCGGGCAGCGCCAGGGTGTCGAACACCAGGCCGTGCGCACGCAGCATCGCGAAGAAGCGCTCGGGGTTGCCGATCGCGCAGAAGGCCAGCAGTCGCAGGTCGCGCTCGCGTTGCGCCTGGGCGAGCTCGGCAAGCGACTGCCGCTGCGGCGGATCGGCCATGCGGACGGCGTTGCGAATGGCGGTGCGCATGCGGAAGAACGGCGTATGGATGCGCACCGGCGGGGTCGCGCCGTGCAGGACCACGGCATCGACGCGTTCCAGGCGGCGCACCGGTTCGCGCAGCGGGCCGGCGGGAAGCTGCCAGCCGTTGCCGGTGCCGGTTTCGTTGATCAGGGCAAGTTCGACGTTGCGGGCCAGGCGGCGGTGCTGCAGTCCGTCGTCGGCGATGATCACGTCGATCTCCGGATGCATCCGGCGCAGCAGGCGCGCCGCGGCGACCCGGTCCTTGCCGACTGCCACCGGCACCGCCGCGGTGTAGCGGATCAGCACCGGCTCGTCGCCGAACCGGTTCGGGTCGGCGTCGGCGTCGACCAGGCGGGCGGCATCGCCCGCCTGTCCGCCATACCCTCGGGAGACGACCCCAGGGTGCCAGCCGCGCTCCCGCAGCGCTTCGGTGAGGCGGATGACGAGCGGGGTCTTGCCGGTGCCGCCGACCCGCAGGTTGCCCACCACGACGACGGGCACGTCGACGCGCACGGCCGTCTGACCCCATGCGTGCAGACTGCGCCCGAGCCGGTAGACCCAGGTCAGCGGGTAGAGCAGGAGGGCAAGCGGCCCCCGCGCCTGCCAGGTGCGCAGGACGCGCCGGTGCAGCCAGCTGCGAACGACCAGATTGCCGCGGCCCATGAGACTTCCGCGCCTGCGGCCTAGCGGCGCGCGCCGCCGGAACGGTTTCGGGTCGCGAAGCTGAGCCGCGTCAACCCCGCGTTGCGCGCCGCTTCCATGACCGTGATGACCGACTGGTGCGTCGACTGGGCGTCGGCGTTGATGACCAGGATCGGGTCGTGCATTCCGGCCGCGGCGGCGCGCAGCAGGTCGGCAAGTCCGGCCGCGTCGGTCACCGGGACGATGTCGTGCCCGATCGCAAACCGGCCGTCGGCAGTGACGCCGACCTGGATTTCCGCGAGTTTGGCCGCCGCCTGGTCCGGGTCCGCCTTGGGGAGTTCGATCTGCAACTGCGAGAAGCGGGAGTAGGTGGTGCTGACCGCCAGGAAGACCAGCACGACGAGCAGGACGTCGATCAACGGGATGAGGTTGACCTCCGGCTCTTCGGTGTAGCCGCGACGGAACCTCACGCCGCGGCTCCCCGCGCTGCGCGCGTTTCGGCGGAGTAGATCGCGGCCACGAGGCGCGCTCCCTGCTGTTCCATTTCCACCAGGAAGTCGTCGACCCGCGCGCGGAAGATCCGGTAGGCGAGCACCGACGGGACCGCCACGACGATGCCGAAGGCGGTGGAATAGAGCGCGACCGAGATGCCCTGCGCCAGTTGCTGCGGATTGGCGCCGCCCTGCTGGGACGCAAAGATGTCGATCATGCCGACCACCGTTCCGAGCAGGCCGAGCAGCGGTGCGATCGAACCAATGGCGCCGAGAAGCGTGAGGTAGCGGGAAAGCTCGTGCGCGACGTGGCCGCCGGCGACTTCCATCGTCCGGATGGTGACGTCGCGGCGCTCCTCGACGCTGCGCAGGCCGGAGGCGAGCAAAAATCCGAGCGGGGAGTCCGCCTGCAGCTTTTCGATCACCTCGGCATTGATCTGGCGGCGTGTATGCAGGTTCAGCACGTCCGCGAGCAGGTTGTCCGGAAGCACGCGCAGGCGGCGCAGGGCGACCGCGCGCTCGATGATGAGCGCCAGTGCGACGATCGAAGCGGCGATCAAGGGCCAGATGGGCCAGCCGATGGCTTGAACGATGGCGAACACGAGGGGATTCCTGTGGATAACTTTGTGGAAAAGCGGCCCAACTCCGGTACAGGCATGGCGGCGCCGGCAGTCCGCATACTACGCACAAATGCAATTGGAAAATAAAATTCATTGCAATTCAATATGTTACCGCGAATCTTGGAAGGCGTTGCCGAGGATTGTGAAACAATGCGTGCGAACGCCTCGATTGTGGAAATTTTGCCGGGGGAAACCCGCATGGAATCGAATTCCGAAATGGAAAATGTCGAATCGGCGCGGGTTTTCTGGACAGTTTCCCAGTTGAACCGCGCCGTTGCTGGATCCTTGCAGGCGCAGTTCGGCGCGCGTAGGGTGCGGGGGGAAATCGCCTCCTGGACCCGCGCCGCGAGCGGACACTGGTATTTCGCGCTCAAGGATGCAACGGCGCAGGTCCGTTGCGTGATGTTCCGCTCGCGCAACACGCTCGTCGACTTTTCGCCGCGGGAGGGCGATGCGGTCGAGGTGCTCGCCGGGGTCGGCCTGTACGAACCGCGCGGCGAATTCCAGTTGACCGTGGAGTCCCTGCGCCGCTGCGGGGCGGGCAGCCTGTGGGAGCGTTTTCAGCGGTTGCGCGAGAAACTGGCGGCCGAAGGGCTGTTCGACGGCGCGGTCAAGCGGGCGTTGCCGCCGTTGCCGGCGACGGTGGGCGTGGTGACGTCCTTGCAGGCCGCCGCACTGCGGGACGTGCTGACCACGCTGCGCCGTCGTGCCCCCTATGTGCGCGTCATCGTCTATCCGGTGCCGGTGCAGGGTATGGATGCGGCGCCGCGGATCGCGGCGATGCTCGGCGCGGTGTCGCGCCGGGGCGAGGCGGACGCGGTCCTGCTGGTGCGCGGCGGGGGTTCGATCGAGGATCTCTGGGCCTTCAATGAAGAGGTGGTGGCGCGCGCCATCCGTGCTTGCGCGATACCGGTGGTGGTGGGCGTGGGGCATGAATCGGACTTCACCATCGCGGATTTCGCCGCCGACCTGCGCGCGGCGACGCCCACTGCGGCGGCGGAACTCGTAGCACCCGAACGCGGCGCGCTCGCGCACCGCATCGAGGGGCTGCTGCGCCGGATGACGCGCGCGCAGGCGGCCACGCTGGCGGTGCGCAGCCAGCGCCTCGATTCCGCATTGCGGGTTCTGTCTTCGCCGCACGGCCCCTTGTCCGGCGCGCACCTGCGTATCGGCGAATTCGTCCGGCGCATGCGGGCGGCTGCCGACACGAGCTTGCGGCGCCGCCGCGATGCGGTGGCGCAACGCACGCGCATGCTGGAACTGGTGAACGTGCAATCGGTGCTCGATCGCGGGTTTTCCGTGCTGCATGACGCCCGCGGGGCGCTGCTCACCGATCCGGCGCAACTGCGTGCCGGGGAGCGGGTGCGTGCACGGTTGGCTCGCGGCGAGGCGGATCTGTTCGTTCCCGCGCCCGCACCCGCGCCGCGGCCGGACTGACATCGGCGTCCCGCCCCGGGAATCGGGGAGTTGCCGGGATTCCCGGCGGGATTGGCCATGACGGAGGTGCGGCATTGCCGGATCGCGATCGCTCTGGCAATAAAATGCGTGCCGACGTCTGCACGTCTTGCACCAATACAACCCGGAAAAAAGGAAAACGATCATGGAACACACGCTTCCGCCGCTGCCGTTTGCGGCCGACGCCCTGGCGCCGTACATGTCGAAGGAAACATTCGACTTCCACCACGGCAAGCATCATCAGGCCTATGTGACGAACCTGAACAACCTGATTCCGGGGACCGAGTTCGCCTCGATGGGTCTCGAGGAGATCGTCCGCAAATCGAGCGGCGGGATTTTCAACAACGCCGCGCAGGTCTGGAACCACACGTTTTTCTGGAACTGCCTGAAGCCGGGCGGCGGCGGGGCGCCGCAGGGCGCGCTGGCGGCGGCGATCGACGCGAAATGGGGCAGTTATGCCGCGTTCAAGGAAGCGTTCACCAAGAGCGCCGTCGGCAACTTCGGCTCGGGCTGGACCTGGCTGGTGAAGAAGCCCGACGGCACGGTGGACATCGTCAACACGTCCAATGCCGCCACGCCGCTCACCACGGCCGACAAGCCCCTGCTCACGATCGACGTATGGGAGCACGCGTACTACATCGATCACCGTAACGCGCGCGCGAAGTTCGTCGAGGTGTTCCTCGATCGCCTCGTCAATTGGGAATTTGCGGCGGCGAATTTCTGACGCCGGACATTCCGGAGAGTACGGCGCCCTCCCGGATGCCGTGCGCCGAGAACCATCCCTGGGTCATTTCCAGGGCGTAGCTCGCGGGCCGGCGCGCGCAATGCCGGTCGTCGGTCTGCGGCTGCATGACCTCGACGTTGATCACCGCCCCCCGCGCGTCGAGGAACGCCACCGACAGCGGGAGCCGCGTATTGCGCATCCACATGCAGTACTCGTCGGGCTGATCGAACACGAACAGCATGCCGTGATCCGGCGCGAGGCGCGTGCGATACATCAGCCCGCGCAGGCGCGCCGCATCGGTATCCGCCACCTCGGCGACGAGGCGGTGGCCGGCCAGGGCAAGGGTTTCCGTCCGGTCCGTGCCCGGCGCTTGGGCGTGCGCGCCGATGACGGACCCCGCCGCCAGCAACAGCGCGGCGACGCGCGCCGCCGTGGTTGGGGCGTTACGACCTGTGGGTTTCGGGCGCGTGGTTTTCATCGCATGGTCATCCGGGCGCTACACTTCGGCCCATTATCGCGTGGAATTCGCGCACGCAGTCCTGTTTTGGAGACCGCTCGTATGACCCAGCACATCGTCGTTCCCACGCAAGGTGAAAAGATCGCCGTGCGGGCGGACGCATCTCTCGACGTTCCGGACCAGCCCATCATTCCGTACATCGAAGGCGACGGCACCGGCGTCGACATCACGCCGGTGATGATCCGCGTCGTCGATGCGGCGGTTGCCAAGGCCTACGGCGGCAAGCGCAAGATCGCCTGGATGGAGGTCTACGCCGGCGAGAAGTCGACCCGCGTCTACGGCCCCGACGTCTGGCTCCCCGACGAGACGCTGCGCGCGCTGCAGGACTATGTCGTGTCGATCAAGGGGCCGCTCACCACCCCGGTGGGCGGCGGAATCCGGTCGATCAATGTCGCGCTGCGGCAGGAACTCGACCTCTATGTCTGCCTGCGTCCGGTGCGGTATTTCCGCGGCGTGCCCAGTCCGGTGCGCGAGCCGGAGAAGATCGACATGGTGATCTTCCGCGAGAATTCGGAAGACATCTACGCCGGCATCGAGTACGAGGCGGAATCGGCGCAGGCGCGCAAACTCATCGATTTCCTGCAGCGCGAGATGGGCGTGACGAAGATCCGCTTTCCGCAGACATCGGGGATCGGCATCAAGCCGGTGTCGCGCGAGGGAACCGAGCGCCTGGTGCGCCGGGCGATCCGCTATGCGATCGACAATGGGCGCAAGTCGGTGACCTTCGTTCACAAAGGCAACATCATGAAGTTCACGGAGGGCGCGTTCGCGCGCTGGGGGTATGCCCTGGCGGCCCGGGAGTTCGGCGCCCAGCCGCTCGACGGCGGTCCCTGGCAGGTGATCCGGGCCCCGCACGGCGACATCGTGGTGAAGGACGTCATCGCCGACGCGTTTCTGCAGCAGATCCTGCTGCGCCCGGCGGAATACGACGTGATCGCGACCCTCAATCTCAACGGCGATTACATCTCCGATGCGCTGGCCGCGCAGGTCGGGGGGATCGGCATCGCGCCGGGGGCGAACATTTCCGATACCGCGGCGGTGTTCGAGGCCACGCATGGCACCGCACCGAAGTACGCGGGCAAGGACTACGTCAATCCCGGCTCCGAGATCCTCTCGGCCGAGATGATGCTGCGCCACATGGGCTGGACCGAAGCGGCCGATCGGATCGTGGCGGCGATGGAGGCGGCAATTCTCGCCAAGACCGTCACCTACGATTTCGCCCGCCTGCTTCCCGATGCGACCCAGGTTTCCTGTTCGGGGTTCGGCGCGGCGATGATCGCCCGGATGTAACGGCGACCGCGTTCCGGCGCCGAGGTCGGCGGCAGCGGAAGTCAGACGTACGATGAAAAATGGGCTCCGGAAAGGAGCCCATTTTTCGAAGGACCGAGGGTCCTGTGCGCGTCTACGGCGCGTTCGGGGTGATGTTGGATGCCTGTTTCCCCTTGGGCCCCTGAATGATGTCGAAGGCGACCTTCTGGCCTTCCTTCAAGGTCTTGAACCCGCTGATCTGGATCGCGGAGAAATGCGCGAACAGATCCTCGCCGCCATCGTCCGGGGTGATGAATCCATACCCCTTCGCGTCGTTGAACCACTTCACCGTGCCTGTTGCCATGCTTCTTTTTCCTTGCTTCTTGTGCTGCGTACGAACTCAGAACGTCGCGTGACCACTCCGCCCGGCCGACCCGGCGCGTGCGAAATCCCCCCGACTTCCACCTTGTGGCGACGGCAGTGCGGTCTTCTGCCTGCCTGCGCCGTTCTCCAAGCGCCGGGTTCTCCGCCGGCTACCTTTTCGAACTCCCGGATTTTTCCGGCAACCGCGTGCGTCCGTCAACCGCTTAAAGCAGGGAGCGGCAGGGAGCGGCGGCGGGACGGCCCCAGGGCTTTCCGCCGACGGCGGGGCGGGTTCTGGCCGGAACACCGGTTTTCCGAAGGGAGACGGCAGGTGCCGGCCGGGAAACGGCGCGCGAATGCAAAATCGAGCGGAGGGAGCTGGATTTTTTCCAGTGACCAAGGTCATGTCGCAAAATCGGCAAATTACCGGGCCTTTCCAGGGGGCTCATGGCCGATCGTGCCGGTTGGCGACAGGGCAAGATGGAAGTGGGGTTCCGATCGGGCGCATCGATCCGGTCGGCGTTATGATGGGGGCGTGTCGAGACGGAGGTGTCGCGGCGCACTGTCCGGGTGGTGGTTTTCGGGGTCATGAGCGAACGGTTTGAGGAATCTGCGGTCGTAGAGAATCAGGAGGCGGATACCCGGCCGCCGCCTTTGTTCCAGGTCGTGCTCCTGAATGATGACTTCACGCCGATGGAATTCGTGGTCGTCGTGCTGCAGCGGTTCTTCGGGAAGGGGCGCGAACAGGCGACGCAGATCATGTTGCGGGTGCATTACGAGGGGCGCGGCGTGTGCGGCGTGTACCCGCGGGATGTCGCCGCCAGCAAGGTCGAGCAGGTCAGCAGCTTTTCGCGGGAGCACCAGCACCCGCTGCAGTGCGTGATGGAGGAAGCATGATCGCGCAGGAATTGGAAGTCAGTTTGCACATGGCCTTCGTCGAGGCGAGACAGGCCCGGCACGAGTTCATCACGGTGGAGCACCTCCTGCTCGCGCTGCTGGACAATCCGTCCGCTTCGGAAGTGCTGCGCGCCTGCGCCTGCAACATCGAGGACCTGCGCAAGAGCCTGCAGAACTTCATTTCCGACAACACGCCGGTCCTGCCGCCGAACTCGGATGCGGACACGCAGCCGACGCTGGGATTCCAGCGCGTCATCCAGCGCGCGATCATGCACGTCCAGTCGACCTCCAACGGCAAGAAGGAAGTCACGGGCGCCAATGTGCTCGTGGCGATCTTCGGCGAGAAGGACTCGCATGCGGTCTATTACCTGCACCAGCAGGGGACGACCCGCCTCGACGTGGTCAACTACATCTCCCACGGCATCACCAAGACGCCGGCGGTCGAGGAAAAGGCCAAGGCCGGCGATGCCGAAACCGAGGGCGGCGAGGGCCGGGACCAGGCATCGCCCCTGGAGCAGTACACGCAGAATCTCAACGCGCTGGCGCGCGAGGGCAAGATCGATCCCCTGATCGGCCGCGAACCGGAGGTGGAGCGGGTGATCCAGGTGCTCTGCCGGCGGCGGAAGAACAACCCGCTGCTGGTAGGCGAGGCGGGGGTGGGGAAGACCGCGATCGCGGAAGGGCTGGCGTGGCGCATCGTCAAGAACGAGGTGCCGGAGATCCTCGAGAAGGCGGTCGTCCATTCGCTCGACATGGGCGCGCTGCTGGCCGGCACGAAGTATCGCGGCGATTTTGAGCAGCGCCTGAAGGCGGTGCTCAAGCAACTCAAGGCCAATCCGTCGGCGGTGCTGTTCATCGACGAAATCCATACCCTGATCGGAGCGGGGTCGGCTTCGGGCGGCACGCTCGACGCATCCAACCTGCTCAAGCCGGCGTTGTCCAACGGCACGCTCAAGTGCATCGGCGCCACCACGTACGCCGAGTACCGCGGGATCTTCGAAAAGGATCATGCGCTGTCGCGGCGCTTCCAGAAGATCGACGTCAATGAGCCGACGGTGCAGCAGACCATCGAGATTCTCAAAGGGCTCAAGTCGCGGTTCGAAGAACACCACGGCGTCCGGTACTCGGCGGGTGCGATCACGGCGGCAGCCGAGCTCGCGGCCAAGTTCATCAACGACCGGCATCTGCCGGACAAGGCGATCGACGTCATTGACGAGGCGGGCGCGGCGCAGCGCATTCTGCCGGCCGGCAAGCGCAAGAAGACGATTGGCAAGAACGAGGTCGAGGAGATCATCGCCAAGATCGCGCGCATTCCGCCGCAGACGGTGTCGAGTGACGATCGCACGCAGCTCAAGAACCTCGACCGCAATCTCAAGAACGTGGTGTTCGGCCAGGATCCGGCGATCGATGCCCTCGCGGCGGCCATCAAGATGGCCCGGTCCGGCCTCGGCAAGCCCGACAAGCCGATCGGCGCGTTCCTCTTTTCGGGTCCCACCGGCGTCGGCAAGACGGAGGTTGCGCGGCAACTCGCGTTCACGCTGGGAATCGAGCTCATCCGCTTCGACATGTCGGAGTACATGGAGCGCCACGCCGTGAGCCGGCTGATCGGCGCGCCCCCCGGATATGTCGGTTTCGACCAGGGCGGGCTGCTGACCGAGGCGATCACCAAGAAGCCGCACGCCGTGCTGCTGCTCGACGAGATCGAAAAGGCGCACCCGGACATCTTCAATATCCTGCTGCAGGTGATGGATCACGGCACGCTGACGGACAACAACGGGCGCAAGGCCGATTTCCGCAACGTCATCATCATCATGACCACCAACGCCGGCGCGGAGGCCTTGCAGAAGCGGCCGATCGGCTTCGGCGGCAGCCGCGAGGCGGGTGACGAGATGGCCGAAATCCGGCGCCTGTTCTCGCCCGAGTTCCGCAACCGGCTCGATGCCATCATCAGCTTCGGCGCGCTCGACGAGACCATCATCCTGCGGGTGGTCGACAAGTTCCTCATGCAGCTCGAAGAGCAGCTGCACGAGAAGAAGGTCGAGATCGTGTTCAGCGACGCGTTGCGGGCGCATCTCGCCAAGAAGGGATTCGACCCGGTCATGGGGGCGCGCCCGATGGCCCGCCTGATCCAGGACGCCATCCGCAAGGCGCTCGCCGACGAGCTGCTGTTCGGCCGGCTGGTCAACGGTGGCAAGGTCGACGTCGACGTCGACGATCAGGACACGGTGGTGCTCCAGTTTCCGCCGTCGTCCGACAGCGGTGATGCGTCGCAGCCGGAGCGCGGCGAACCGGTTCTGTCGGAGTAGGCGCCGGAGGAAGCGGAGCGGCCGGGCGCGGGTCACCGCGCCGTGGCGCCCGTGCCGCGCAGACGGGGTGTCCCGCGGCGATGCGGGGGCTGGCCGCTCGCAGCCTCACATGTTCGGATACCGCGGGCCGCCGCCGCCTTCCGGCGCCACCCAGACGATGTTCTGCGTCGGATCCTTGATGTCGCAGGTCTTGCAGTGCACGCAGTTCTGCGCGTTGATCTGCAACGCGTCCGTTCCTTCGGGCGTTTTCACGAATTCGTAGACCCCGGCCGGGCAGTAGCGCGCCTCCGGCCCGGCATAGCGCGCAAGGTTGATGGCGACCGGGACGCCCGGATCGCGCAGCGTGAGGTGGACCGGCTGGTTTTCCTCGTGATTGGTGTTGGACAGGTAGACCGACGACAGCCGGTCGAAGCGAAGTTTTCCATCCGGCTTGGGGTAATCGATCGGCGCGCATTGCGCCGCCGGCAGCAGTTTGGCGTGGTCCGGCTCCGACCGACCGAGGGTCCAGGGTGCGCGGCCGCCGAACACCAGCTGGTCGATGCCGAACATGACCGAGCCGACCAGCAACCCCTTGTCCATCCAGGGCTTGAAGTTGCGCGTCGTGTACAGGTCGTCGCGCAGCCAGCTGCGCTCGAAGGCTTGCGGGTAGGCCGCCAGTTCGTCGCCGGCGCGTCCCGCCGTCACGGCATCGAAGGCCGCGTCCGCCGCCAGCATGCCGGAGACCACCGCGCCATGGGTGCCCTTGATGCGCGCCGCATTGAGAAATCCGGCTTCGCAGCCGATCAGCGCCCCGCCCGGGAATGCCAGTTTCGGCAGCGATTGCAGGCCGCCGGCCGTGATCGCGCGCGCACCGTACGCGACGCGCTTGCCGCCTTCGAGCATCGTTCGGATCGCCGGGTGGGTCTTGAGGCGCTGGAACTCCTCGAACGGCGAGAGATACGGATTGCGATAGCCCAGCCCGACGACGAGACCGATGCTGATCTGATGGTTTTCGGCGTGATAGACGAAGGACCCGCCGTAGGTCTGGGGATCGAGCGGCCAACCGGCGGTATGCATGACCAGGCCGGGCTCGTGGCGCGCGGGATCGATGTCCCATAGCTCCTTGATGCCGATGGCGTAGGTCTGCGGGTCGCGACCCCGCATGAGGTCGAAACGGTCGATGAGCTGGCGGCCGAGGTGGCCGCGCGATCCTTCGGCAAACAGCGTATAGCGGCCGCGCAGCTCCATGCCGGGCTGGAAGTTCGCGGTCGGTTGCCCGTCGCGTCCGATGCCCTGGCTGCCGGTTGCCACGCCCACGACGCGCGCCGAGCCGTCGGCGCTGGTCTCCTGCAGGATTTCCGCCGCCGCAAACCCCGGAAAGATGTCCACGCCCAGGGCTTCGGCATGCTGT
>JAKCCX010000007.1 GCA_021838715.1 Pseudomonadota bacterium
CATGCATTACGTGGCGGCTGCACTCCGCCGGGGCCGCCATAAGACGCGGTGGCGAGCAGCACAAGGCCGCGGGCGGGGCGCGACCGCGCGCCTCCACCTCTGACTTACGGCCGCATGTTTGAGCGCGGCGTCCGCAGGACGCTGCGCGAGTTCGGCCGTGCGCCCGCGGACTGCGCAGCGCAGTCGCCCCACAGGGGCGACCACCGCGTAGGCGGCCCTGGCGGAGTGCAGCCGCCGCTCGCCTGCGTGGTGCCGGCGTCATCGCCGCAATCGCACGCCCATTCCCTGCGCCGGGCAATCCGCTCAGCCCACCAATGGGTCCATTTTTCCTTCGCGCCAGTATTAGCGAAGCACTACACTAGCGCTTCGCGATCGCCTGCAGCGCCATCCGGATCCCGTCCGACACCCCGGTTCCCGCGGGAATCGACCGCATTGCCGCGGCACCCTCGCGCTCGGAGTATCCAAGCGCGAGCAGCGCGCGCAGGATGTCCGTCGACGCATCGCCGACGGATGCCTGCGCACCGCCGCCGGCGTCGTCGATCGCGGGAACGAGCTTGCCTTTGAGTTCGAGCAGCAGCCGCTCCGCGGTCTTGGCGCCGATGCCCGGTACGCGGGTGAGCGCTCCGGCCTGCTGGAGTGTCACCGCCTGCGCGAGTTCCTCGACGCTCAGGCCCGAGAGCAGCGCGAGCGCGGTGCGCGCCCCGACGCCGGAGATGCGGATGAGGGCGCGGAACGCGTGGCGCTCCGCCGCCGTGGCGAATCCGTAGAGCTGGTGGGCGTCTTCGCGCACCAGCAGATGCGTGAGCAGGGTGACGCGCTCGCCGACGGCGGGGAGGTTGTAGACCGTGCTCATCGGCGCGTCGAGTTCATAGCCGACGCCCCCCACGTCGAGCAGCAGCGACGGCGGATGTTTTTCGAGCAGCGTTCCGGCAAGGCGTCCGATCATCGTTCAGTTCTCCGCGGTGTAGTTCCGCCAGGCCGCCGCGGCGCGGCGGCGCGAGCTGGCCCGGCGCGTCGTCCCGGCGCCCAGCGCCGCCAGTTGCGCTCCGGCGGTCCCGCGCAGCCGGGCCGATGCATGGGCATGGCAGATGGCGCACGCCAGGGCGTCGGCGGCATCGGTCGCCGGCGCGCGGTCGAGTCCGAGCAGGCGTTGCACCATTTTCTGTACCTGCGTCTTGTCGGCGTGGCCGTACCCGACCGTCGCCTGCTTGATCTGCAGCGCGGTGTATTCATGCACCGGCACGTCCTGTCCCACCGCGGCGCAGATCGCGGCGCCGCGGGCCTGGCCCAGCAGCAAGGTCGATTGCGGATTGACGTTGACGAAGACCTTTTCGATCGCCGCCTCGTCGGGCGCATTGCGCTCGATCACCGCGCCGAGTTCGCGCAGGATCGCCTGCAGACGCTGCGGCAGATCGCCGGCGGCGATCCGCAACACCCCCGAATCCAGATGCCGCAGCGTCGCACCGCAGGCTTCGATGATGCCGAAGCCGGTCCGGTTGAGTCCCGGATCGATGCCCAGGATGCGCCGCGCGGGTTTGGTCACGTCAATGGCGGAAATGCCGCATCCCGGTGAACACCATGGCGATGCCGCGCTCGTCGGCTGCGGCGATCACCTCCGCATCGCGCACGCTGCCGCCCGGCTGGATCACGCAGGTCGCGCCGGCATCGACGAGGGCGTCGAGGCCGTCGCGGAAGGGGAAGAAGGCGTCCGACGCCACGCAGGATCCGGCCAGCGAGAGGCCGGCGTCCTTGGCCTTGAGCGCGGCGATGCGGGTGGAGTCGACCCGGCTCATCTGGCCCGCGCCGATGCCCAGCGTCGCGCCGCCCTTTGCGTACACGATGGCGTTCGACTTGACGTACCGCACCACCTTCCAGGCGAAGAGCAGGTCGTCCATCTCGTCGGCCGACGGCGCCTTGCGCGTGACCACCTTGCAGTCGGCGCCGCCGATCGTCGCGATGTCCGGCGTTTGCGCGAGCAGGCCGCCGCCCACGCGCTTGAACTCGAGATCGTTGTGGGCGTCGCCCTGCGGCAGTTCCAGGACCCGTACGTTGGTCTTGGCGCGCAAGGCATCGAGGGCGAACGCGTCGAATGCGGGCGCGATCACGACCTCCGTGAAGCGCTCGCAGATCGCGCGGGCGGTGGCGCCGTCGACCGGGTGGTTGAAGGCGATGATGCCGCCGAAGGCCGAGGTGGGATCGGTGGCGTAGGCGCGCCGGTAGGCGTCCAGAACCGTTGCGCCGGTGGCGATGCCGCAGGGGTTGGCGTGCTTGACGATCACGCAGGTCGGCGCGGTGAAGCTGCGCACGCATTCCCACGCCGCATCGGCATCCATGATGTTGTTGTACGAGAGTTCCTTCCCCTGGAGCTGGCGGTAGGATGCAAGCAGGCCTGCGCCCACCGCGGCGTCGCGGTAGAACGCGGCGTCCTGGTGGGGGTTTTCGCCGTAGCGCATGTCCTGCACCAGTTGCCACTGGCGCGTGAGGATGCGCGGGAACATGCGGTGCGATCCGTCCGCCTCGATGCTCGAAAGATAGGCGCTGATCGCGCCGTCGTAGGCGGCGGTGTGCGCGAAGGCTTTGGTGGCGAGTTCGAAGCGGGTCGCGGCGCCGACGGCGCCCGACGCGTTCAGCTCATCGAGCACCCGGCCGTAATCCTGCGGATCCACGACCACCGTGACCGCGGCGTGATTCTTCGCTGCCGAGCGCAGCATCGCCGGGCCGCCGATGTCGATGTTTTCGATGGCGTCGGACAGGGTGCATCCGGGCTTGGTGACGGTCGCCTGGAACGGGTAGAGGTTGACCGCGAGGATTTCGATCGGGGCGATCGCGTGCTGCGCGAGCGTGGCCATGTGCGCGGGATCGTCGCGCCGGGCGAGCAGGCCGCCGTGGATGTTCGGATGCAGGGTCTTCACCCGGCCGTCGAGCATCTCGGGGAATCCCGTGACCTCGGCGACCTCGGTCACGGCGATGCCCGCTTCGGCGAGCAGCTTCGCGGTGCCGCCGGTGGAAAGAATCCGGAAGCCGGATTGCACCAGGCCGCGGGCGAATTCCACGGCGCCGGACTTGTCGGACAGGCTGATCAGCGCGGTGCGGGTCGATTGGGACATGGATCGGGTTCCTTGCATGAGCTATGGTACGTGGAGCATCGCGGGCACCGGGTCGGCACGCGCGACGAATCATTCTGCGATTCTGCGCGATTCAGCGGACGTCGAAATCGTGCAGCTTGCGCCGCAGCGTGTTGCGGTTGATTCCCAGCAGTTCGGCTGCCGCGGACTGGTTGCCCGCGCAGCGCGTCAGGGCGAACCGCAGCAGGGGCCGTTCCACCGCCCCCAGCACCATCTCGTGCAGGGCGTGGGGCGACGCGCCGTCCAGGCTGGAAAGGTACTCCTCCAGGTTCCGGAACACGCACTGTTCGATGGTTTCGCCGATGGCGCGCGCGTGATCGAGCGCAGCGCCGTCCTCGCCCGTCTTGCGGGGGGGGCTGGGGATCGGATCGGCGCGGTCGGTGGGCACTTCGGGGAGTCCTTACTCGGACCGGGGAATGTACTCAAAAAACGGACTACGTGCAGCCGCTTCTCCGAAAAAGATTTCCACTTCCTTGCGCTGGGCCGCCGGACATTCGATTTCGTTGATCCGCTGTCCCGCTTCCCGCCCGCCGCGCAGGCCGCGCAGCCAGCCGTGAATACGCTTGCGCGCGATGCGCACGCCCTGGATGTCGGCGTAGTGGGCGTAATGCTCGTCCAGATAGGCGAGCAGCGCCGGTGCGACATCGGCGACCCGCATCGGCGGCGCCGCCACGCCGTGCCGCAGGAGATGGTCGATTTCCCCGAAGATCCAGGGGCGCTCCTGGGCCGCGCGGCCGATCATCACGGCATCGGCACCGGTGCGCGCGAGTACGGCGCGGGCCGCTTCGGGGCCGTCGATGTCGCCGTTGGCGACCACCGGGATCGCCAGTCGCGACTTCACCTCCGCGATCGTGTCGTACTCGGCGTGGCCACGAAAGCCGCAGTCCCGGGTGCGGCCGTGGATGGTCAGCATCCGGATGCCGGCATCCTGCGCCATGCGGGCGATGCGCGGCGCATTGCGGTGGGCCGGATCCCAGCCGGTGCGGATTTTCAGGGTGACGGGAACCGCGACGGCCTGCACGACGGCGTCCAGGATGCGGCCGACGAGCGCTTCGTCGCGCAGCAGCGCCGAGCCGCACGCGGCATTGCAGACTTTCTTGACCGGGCAACCCATGTTGATGTCGATGATCTGCGCCCCCCGCTCGACGGCGTCGCGGGCGGCATCGGCGAGCATTGCCGGATCCGCCCCCGCGAGCTGCACGGCAACCGGCTCGGCTTCGCCGTCCATGCGCAGGCGCCGCGCCGTTTTGCGGCTGCCGCGCAGCCGCGCGTCGGAGGTGGTCATCTCACCCACCGCATAGCCGGCGCCGAAGGCCCGGAAGAGCCGGCGCAGGGGCAGGTCCGCGATGCCGGCCATCGGAGCCGCGAAGACGCGGTTGGAGAGGCGGTGGGGGCCGATCTGCACGGGCGCCGGGTCCATCAGACCCGGACTCCGAACATGAGCAGGCGGGCGAACGCCCGCCGCACGTCCGGCAGGAGATCGAGCGCGCCGAGCGCGGCCGAACGCGCCATCGCGACCGGCAGCGGTGCCGAGGAAAAAAGCTGCGGCAGCATTCCGGTCAGGGCGGGCACGACGGCGCGGTCGAGGCGGCGCGTGGCCCCGTAGCGGGCCAGGGCCGCGGCAACGTCGCGCGTGCGGCGGATGTCGGTGCCGGCCGGCGTATCGGTCAGGCAGTCGACCAGGCATACGCAATCGCGCAGGCCGAGGTTGAAGCCTTGCCCGGCGACGGGGTGCAGCACCTGGGCGGAGTTGCCGATGTGCACCAGACGGTGTTCGCACACCCGGTCGACGCGCGTCGGCCGCAGCGGAAAGACGCTGCGCGGGCCGATGGCCGTGGGCGCATGGAATCGCGGCCCCAGGGTCTGCGCGATCTCCCGCAGCAGCGGTTCTTCGGGCGCCTGCTGCCGGGCGCGCGCGATCTCCGACGGTAGGCACCAGATCATCGACATCTGCTGGCGGCCTCCGGGAACCGGCAGCAGTGCGAACGGCCCCTCGTGGGTGAAGCGCTCGAAGGCGTCGCCCGGGGCCAGGCCGTCGAGGGTGAGATCGGCGAGCAGGGCATGGGAGCGGACCGGCGCGGCATCGCCCACGCTGCGGTGACGGTCGGGCCCTCCTTCCGCATCGATCGCCAGGGCGCAGGCGATCTCCGAGCCGTCGTCGAGGGTGACGCGGACGCAGTCGGGATGCTGCTGCAAGCCCAGGACCCGCCGCGGGCGTTCCGCGGTGATCCGCGGCTCGGCATCGATCGCGCGGGCGAGGGCGGCGACCAGGTCCGCGTACCAGACGGTGGCGCCGACCGGTTTCGCGCCGAAGTCGGGATCGCGGGCCGCGTCGCCCGCCGGATTGGCAGCGGGGCTTCCGAGATGCGCGGCGCCGGCGTGGCCGCGGGAACTGACATGGACGCGGCGGATCGGTGCCAGCGGAAGCGTTCCGGCGCCGAGCAGCGCGCCGAGGATCTGCAGACTGCCGCGGGAAAGGGCCAGCAGGCGCCGGTCGCGCCGGAGATCGTCGACGGGGCGGGCGTCGTAGAGCGTGGCGGCGATGCCGCGCCGCGCCAGGAGCAGGGCCGTGACCATGCCCACCGGGCCGCCGCCCAGGATCGCGATCCGGGATGTCGTACGCATCAGAAAATTCTACGCAATCGGAGGGCCTCTTCACAGGCCGCCAGTTCCGCGGTCGTCCCGACGTTGAACCATGCGCCGCCGAAGTGCTCGGCGCCCACCCGTCCGCGGTCGACGAATTGGTAGAGCCAGGGAAACAGCCGCGCCCGCGACGGCGGCAGGTCGGCGAAGATCCGCGGCGCGAACAGGCCG
This sequence comes from Pseudomonadota bacterium, assembly GCA_021838715.1. Taxonomy (GTDB): domain Bacteria; phylum Pseudomonadota; class Gammaproteobacteria; order Burkholderiales; family Burkholderiaceae_F; genus GJ-E10. Next base: position 5,940 of record JAKCCX010000007.1, read on the forward strand.
ATGTTGCCGTAGGTGAGCCGGGGCGCCGTGCGGGTCGCCGCTCCGCCGGGGGATCGGCCCATGTCGCCGCCCGGATGGTAGGGCGGGTTGTCGACCAGGACGAGATGGGCATCGAGGTCGCCGCGCGCGATGCGCTGCGCCGGGCCGGAGAGGCTCCGGTAATCGAATGCCGTCACGATGTCGCTGCTGGCGACGACGAACGGTTCGTCCCCCAGCAGCGGCAGGGCGTGGACGATGCCCCCCAGCGTTTCGCGCGCATCTTCGGCGCGCTCGCCCTCGCGGGCGTAACGCAGCCGCGCGCCGTAGCGGCTGCCGTCTCCCAGCGCGGGCTCGAACTGGTCGGGCAGATGCGCGGTATTGATGACGATGTCCGCGATTCCGGCGCGCGCGAGCCCCTCGATCTGCCATTCGATCAGCCGCCTGCCGCCGACCTGCAGCAAGGGCTTGGGACAGGTGTCGGTGTGCGGCCGCAGGCGTTCGCCGCGGCCCGCGGCAAGGAGCAGCGCGCGCATGTCAGAACGTGGTTCCCTCTTCCCGGGCCCGTCCGTGGATGCGGTCGAACAGTCGGGCAAGGGCGGCGAACGGGTCGTACCGCTCGACGACGCGCTGGGCATGGCGCAGCACCACCGGCAGGTCCGCCAGGTAGCGATCCTTGCCGTCGCGGTGGTGGAGGCGCGCGAAAATCCCGAGCACCTTGAGGCTGCGCTGCAGCCCCATCCACTCGAGGTCGCGCCAGAACCGGCCGAAGTCGGCCGGCACCGGCAGGCCTTGCCGCCGCGCGCGCTCCCAGTATCGGGCGGCCCAGTCGATCTGCTGCGGCTCCGGCCACTCGACGTAGGCGTCCCGGAGCAGCGACACCAGGTCGTAGGTGATCGGTCCGATCACCGCGTCCTGGAAATCCAGCACCCCGGGTTCCGGCGGCGCCAGGCTGGATGCCGAGCCCGAGGGGGAGCCTGCCCGCGGGTCGCTCCCGGCATCGCCGGGCGCCATCAGGTTGCGGCTGTGGTAGTCGCGATGCACGAACACCTGCGCCTGGTCCAGCGCCGACGCGGCAAGGCGCTCGCAGGCCGCGTCCAGCACCGCGCGCTCCGCCGGGCTCAGGTCGACCCCCAGATGGCGGGCGACGTACCATTCCGGGAACAGCCGCATTTCGGCCAGCAGGCGATCGCGGTCGTAGGGCGGCAGGGCCGTTCCGGCGACCGGAATGGTCTGCATGCGGACCAGGGCCGCGATTGCGCCCTCGTACAGGTCCGCAATCCGCTCCGGCCGGGCCGCGATGGCATCGGCGTAGGTGGCATCGCCCAGGTCGCGCAGCAGCAGGAACCCATGTTCGAGATTGCGTTCGAGGACGGCCGGCGCCCGCACCCCCTGGCGTGCGAGCAGGTCGGCAACGAGCAGGAAGGGGCGGCAGTCCTCGTGCTGCGGCGGGGCGTCCATGATGATCCAGGAACGATCCGCCGCGGCGGGGTCGTTGTCGCCCCGGCGATCGACGCGGAAATACCGCCGGAAGCTGGCATCGCTCGATGCCGGCCGCAGGCTGGCCGGATCCAGGTTCCAGGTTGCCGGAAGGGATGCCAGCCACGTGCGCAGCGCGTCGAGGCGGAGATCTGGGGGGGGCGTTTCCTCGTGCGGCATGTCGGGGTTGGAGAGGGTTTCGGGACGATCCGCCATAATGGCGCGTTTTTCAGAAGAATTCGGAATAGTACCGTCCCATGCGCCAGGGAAATCGAGATCCCGGACATCGCGTTGCCGCTGCACTGGTCGTCGCCGGACTCCTGCTGACCGTCGCATCGGGGTGGGCGGATCCGGGGCCTGCCGTGGCGTTGCGGCTCGAGCGGACCCTGGGCGCGGGGCGCGGGGCGGTCGTGGTCGGGCAGGCGCCGCCGATCTATGCCCGCGCCGACCATGTCGTGGGCGCGGTCGACGAAACGACCACGCTCACCGGTTCCGTCGAGTTGCGGCGTGCGGGGATGGTGCTGTTCGGCGACCGCGTCGTGTACGACATCGCCACCGACGAGGTCGACGCGCAGGGCCATGTCCGTCTGGTGGCCAAGAGCGCGGTCTTCAACGCTCCGAGCCTGAAGTTCCAGGTCGAGGCGCAGACCGGCACGATGCCCGATGCCAGCTACACGTATCCGGCGCGCCACGGCAGCGGCAAGTCGAACCTGATCGAGTTCCTGGGCGAAGGCAACGAGCGGATGCACGATGCCACGTTCACCACCTGCGATCCCGACAATCCGTCCTGGTGGGTGAAGGCCGACACCCTGGACATCAATCAAGGCGATCAGGAGGCGACGGCCTATGCGGCGACCCTGTATTTCGGCGGCGTTCCGCTGATCGACACGCCCTATTTCGATTTTCCGATCGGCGACGCCCGGAAGAGCGGCTTCCTGACCCCGGGGTACATGCAGAACAGCCTGCTCGGGTCGGAATTCGTCATTCCCTACTACTGGAACATCGCGCCCAATTACGACTACACGTTCACGCCCTACATCCTCCCGAGCCGGGGAACGCTGCTGGGCAACGAATTCCGCTTCCTGACGCCGGAAACCCAGGGGACCGTCAACTACGACGTGATGCCGCACGACCGCGGAACCGGCACGATGCGCGACCACATGGTGCTGTCGACGCAGTATGTCGGTCCGACGGGACTCTCCGCCGGGATCAACTACAACCGTGTTTCGGATCCCAACTTCCTGATCGATTTTTCGCAGAACATCCTCGCATCGTCGCCGCAGGAACTGCCGCAGGAGGCCTACCTCAACTACGCGAAGACGTATTGGACGACGACGCTGCGGGTGCAGGAAAGCCAGACGCTCGTGCCGCTGCTGCTGCCCTATGACCCCGGACCGTACCAGCGCGTGCCCGACCTGACCGTCCAGGGACAGCATCTCGACTGGAACGGGTTCGACGTGACCGGATTCTTCGATGCGACGCACTTCACGCATCCGGCGATCAATCCGTATTTCGTCGTGCCGGCGACGAATCCGAAATACGATGCCCCCGAGACCTTCAATCCCGGGTTCTATACGCAAAGCGGATCGCGGTTCATCTTCAATCCGGAGGTGAGCTACCCGATCCTCTCGCCGGGATGGTTCATCATTCCGAAGGTGCAGTGGAACGCCACGTACTATCAGCTCGATCCGATGTACAACTACGGCAACACGTCGACCACCCGCACGGTGCCGACCGCGTCGTTCGACACCGGGCTGATCTTCGATCGGCCGATTCGCTGGCTTGGTGCGGACGCGCGGCAGACCCTGGAGCCGCGCATGTACTACGCGTTCGTTCCCTACCGCAATCAGTCGCTGCTGCCGAATTTCGACAGTACGGTGTCGGACCTCACGTTCGCGCAGTTGTTCGCGCCGAACATCTTCACCGGCTATGACCGGATCGCGCAGGCCAACGAACTGACCACCGCCCTGACGAGCCGCGTGATCGACAGCGCCAGCGGCGCGGAGCGGCTGCGCGTCGGGATCGGGCAGCGCTTCTATTTCTCGCCGCAGATGGTGACCCTGCCCGGCGTGCCCCCGACCACGAGCGCGACGTCCGATACGCTGTTTCTCGCCGATGCGTCGATGGGCCGCAAATGGAGCGTCGACATGAGCGTTGATTACTCCACGGTGACCAGCCAGACGGCGCTGGCTTCCTTCGGCCTGCATTGGCAGCCGCGGGAAAGCTCGGTGGTGAACTTCACCTATCAGTACGAGACGCCGTACTACACCGGCTATCCGATCAACAACTACGGGTTTTCCACGCAGTGGCCGCTGTCGAAGAACTGGTACGGCGTCGGGGCGTTGAACTACTCGGTCGCCAACCGCAGCTGGGTGGAATCCCTGGCCGGGCTCGAGTACCGGGCCGATTGCTGGGTGGGGCGGATGATATTCTCGCGCTACGCGATTCCCTACCCGGTCGCGATGGGGCAGTTCAACAATTTCTACACGACGACGTATTTCTTCCAGATCCAGCTGAACGGACTGGCCAGCGTCGGCACCAATCCCATGGGCCTCCTGCAGAGTAACATTCTGGGCTATCAATCGATCAGCCCGCCGCGGCCTCCGCCGGGTCCGTTCGATTTCTACCAGTGAGTTCCGGATGATGAATTGCGAGCAAAAAGCGGCGCGGTGGATGTTGCGGGCGGTGCGCCGGATGGCACTGTCGGCGGCCGTCGCAGTGGCGGGTGTCCTGGCGGTGGTTCCGGCGCAGGGCGCCGCGCCGCGCCTGCTCGACCGGGTCGTCGCGGTGGTCAACGACGACGTGATCACCCAGGGGGAACTGGACTACCGGATGCACCTTGCCGAAGCCCAGCTCGCGCGCCAGCACATTCCCATGCCGCCGGAGGACGTGCTGCGCAAGCAGGTGCTCGAACGGATGATCCTCGACCGGGCCCAGCTGCAGCTCGCGCAGGAGACCGGCCTGCGGGTGGACGACGCGACCGTCAACGCCGCCATCGCCCGCATGGCGCAGCAGAACGGCATGACCTTGGCGCAGATGCGTACCAAGGTCGAGGCCGACGGCGTGCCGTTCGACCGGTTTCGCGAGGACATGCGCAATGAAATCACGATCATGCGGCTGCGCGATCGCGAGGTCGACGCCCACATCCAGGTCACGGAGGGCGAGATCGACGACTATCTCGCCACCCAGGCGAAGGCAGCCCATCGGGGCGAGGAATACGATGTCGCCCAGATCCTGATCGGCGTGCCCGAGGTGGCCAGCCCGGCGTACGTCGAGCGTGCCCGGGCCCGGGCCGAAGACCTGATTACCCAGATCCGGGGTGGCGCCGACTTCGGCCGCCTGGCGGCCGGCTATTCGTCCGCGCCCGAGGCGTTGCAGGGCGGCGACCTGGGATGGCGCACCCTGGATCGCCTGCCCAGCCTGTTTGCCAACTCGGTACGCGATCTCGCCCCCGGCGGGATCACCCTGGTGCGCAGCCCCGTGGGCTTCCACATCCTGAAGCTCGTCGGCAAGCGCGGTGCGGCCGACGGACAGTTCTCCGACAAGCCGGTGATGCAGATCCACGCCCGGCACATCCTGCTGCGGGTGACCGATGCCATGCCCGAGGAGGAGGTCGTGCGCCGCTTGCAGGACCTGCGCAAGCGGATCGTGCAGGGGCATGAGAGTTTCGGCGAGCTGGCGCGCCTGTATTCCGCCGATCCGAGCGCGACCCGGGGCGGCGATCTGGGTTGGCTCTACCCGGGGGATACCGTTCCGGCGTTCGAACACGCGATGGACGCGCTGAAGGTGGGCGAAGTGAGCCAACCGGTGAAGAGTCCGTTCGGCTGGCACCTCATCCAGGTACTGGCCAAGCGCGTCGAACAGCCGTCGATCGAACGCAAGCGGATGGAGGCGCGGCAGGTGCTGCGCTCGCGCAAGTCCGAGGAGGCGACGCAGGAGTGGCTGCGGCAGTTGCGGGATCGCTCGTACGTCGAATACCGCCTCGGCAACAATCCGTGAGCCCGCCGCGGATCGCGGTCACGACCGGTGAACCGGCGGGGGTCGGTCCGGAAGTGGCGCTGCGCGCCGCGGTCGAATGCGGCGCGCCCTGCGATTTGTTCGGCGATGCGGCGCTTCTCGAATCGGTAGCCGGCGCGCTGGGCCTCCCCTGGCCGCCGGCCGCCCCCGTCCGCGTCGTGTCGGAACCGCTGGCGGCGCCGGTGCGCCCGGGCGTGCCGGATCCGCGCAACGCCCCCTACGTGCTGCGGCTGCTCGATCGGGCGCTGGCGTCCTGGCGTGCCGGAGAGATCGCCGCGATCGCGACGGCGCCGGTGCACAAGGCGGTGATCAACGATGCCGGGATCGCATTTTCCGGACATACCGAATACCTCGCCGCGGCGACGGGCACGCCGGAAGTCGTGATGATGCTGGTGGGCGGGGGGCTGCGCGTGGCCCTGGCGACCACCCATCTTGCCCTCGCGGCCGTGCCGGCGGCGATCACCCGGGCACGGCTGGACGCGGCGCTGGACATCCTCCATCACGACCTGCGTGACCGCTTCGGCATCGCGCGGCCGCGCATCGCGGTGACGGGCTTGAATCCCCATGCCGGCGAGGGCGGGCATATGGGACGGGAGGAAATCGACGTCATCGCTCCGGCGCTGGAGGCCGCGCGCGCCCGCGGCATCGACGCCAGCGGCCCGTGGCCGGCCGACACCGTGTTCGCCGCGCAGAAGCGCGAGAGCACCCGCGCCGACGCGATCCTTGCGATGTACCACGACCAGGGGCTGGCGACGCTCAAGTACGCGAGCTTCGGCGGCGGCGTGAACGTCACCCTGGGACTTCCCCTGCCCCGCACCTCGGCCGATCACGGCACGGCGCTCGACATCGCCGGCAAGGGGGTCGCGGACGCCGGGAGCATGCAGGAAGCGGTGCGCCTGGCGGTCGAACTGGCGGAACGGGAGGCGAGGGGGCATGGATGAGCACCGCGCGCGGCGCCGTTTCAGCCAGAACTTCCTTCATGACCCCGGCATCATCGCCCGCATCGTCGCGGCGATCGATCCGCAACCCGGGCAGCACATCGTCGAAATCGGGCCCGGGCTCGGGGCGATCACCGAACACCTGATCGCGCGGGCGGGACGCATCACGGCGGTCGAGATCGACCGCGACCTCGCGGCGCGCCTGCGGGAACGCTTTGAGCCCGCGCAACTCGAACTGATCGAGGCCGACGCGCTGACGGTGGATTGGCAAGACCTCGCGCGCGCCGGCGAAGGCGCGCTGCGCATCGCCGGGAATCTGCCGTACCACATCTCGACGCCGTTGCTGTTCGCGCTGCTGCCGATTGCCGATCGGGTGCGCGACCAGCATTTCATGCTGCAGAAGGAGGTGGTCGATCGCATGGCCGCGCCGCCGGGCGGCAAGGATTACGGGCGGCTTTCCGTGATGTTGCAATTCCGCTATCGTATCCAGCGTCTTTTCCTGGTGCCGCCCGGCGCCTTCCGGCCCGCCCCCGCGGTGCAATCGGCGATCGTGCGCATGCGGCCGGTCGCGACGGCGGATCTTCCGGATGTCGACGCGGAAACCTTCGCCAAGGTCGTCACCGCCGGATTCACGCAGCGGCGCAAGACGCTGCGCAACGCGCTCTCGCAGGTCCTGCCCGAAGCGGCGATCGAAGCCGCGCAGGTCGATCCCGGCGCGCGCGCGGAAACGCTGGACGTCGCCGCGTTCGTACGCCTCGCCCGCGCGGCGCAGGGGTGAACCTGCGATGACGCTTCCCATGGCGCTTCCGAGCCCCGCCTACCTCGCCGGAATGCTGTTGTTCGGGTTGATCGGACTTGCCGCCTTCCGCTACGGCGGCAAGTCCGGCATGCCGGCGGTCAAGTGGATCGGGGCCGCGCTGATGGTCTACCCCTATGCGGTCTCCAGCACATGGTTGATCTACGCCGTCGGCGTGGCGCTCTGCGCCATGATGTACTGGCTGCGCGACTGGGGTGCCTGAGGCGCAATCCGGCGCAATCGGGCGAATGGGGGCGACCGGCCCGCACGCCGCGCACGCCGCGTCAGGAAGGATCCGGGCTCTTGCGGGGGCGTGGTGTCCTGGCGGCGCCTGTGGTCTTGCTTCCCGGCTTGCGGGCCGTCGTCTTCGGTGGTGATGCCTTCGGCGAGGTTCGGGCGCCGCCGCGCGATGCGGCAAGCGGGCCCAGCCCGACCGCACGGTAGACGCGCTGGTTCCAGCGCCGTCCCAGGGGCGAGTTGACGATCCAGTGCCGGGAGAACGAAATGATCGAGGCGCGCGCGTGCCAGGCGGTCATCAGTGCGGTCTCCATCCGCGCGCTGGCGTGATAGAGCGCGCGACCTTCTCCGTAGACGATGCCCAGGGCGAGGGTGGGCAAGCCCATGTAGCCGAGGGAGATCGCGATCGACATCGCACGGCCGGCGGACCAGGAGCCGTGCGGCGCTCCGCCGACCAGGGAGCCGATCTGCGACAGCGCCGGTTCGATGTCCGCCCACAGATCGAACAGCACGCTCCAGAGGCTGACGAACGAGATCGGTCCGACCATCCAGGCGACGGCGACGCGCGCGCGCCCGGGCCAGAGCAGCATCCAGCACCCGATGGTGGAGACGAGGATGGCGATGGTCTTGGCCACGCCCAGGGTGAACGGCAGCACCGCCACCACGAGCGTTGCGAGCGTGCCCAGCATCACCGAGGCGATCGTGAGCAGGACGGTGGTGATCGGCTGCTCGAGCCAGGTCGTGCGGCTGCTGGTGGTATAGCGATCGCCGGCGGGCATGCGCAGCCGTGCCGCGGTTTCGAGAAGCGGCGCCATGGCGAGGGCGCAATTGGCATCGCTGGTTCGCTGGCACAGGCTGCCGATCGCGGCCTTCGCCCGGCCGTCGGCGGCGATTCCGGCGGCGGCATCGTAGAACACCGATCGGCCGATCCGGTCGTACAGGTCTTCGATGCGCGAAACCGGTGCCGCGGAATCGGCCTGCGGGAGCTGGGCGCGCAGCGTCGCCGCGAGCGCATCGGCATGGCGGATCGCATCGTCGTACGCCGGGGCGTTGTCGAGGCGCCAGGGCAGTCCGGGAATGGCGCCGGCACTGCGCAGGCTGAATGCGATCTGCGCCGGATTGCCGGGGGCAGCGGGGATGGTCCACGCCTGCGCGCCGGCATCGCCGGTGATCTGGTTGATCAGCGGCGCCTGCGCGCGCAGCAGGGTGCCCAGGTCGATGCCGGCCGCGGCGAGCGCGGCCTGTACGGCCTGTGCCTGGGCGGCGGCGTGCGCACCGATCAACTGCGGGGCGTCGGGCGCCGGCGCGAGCAGGGCGGGGAGCAGGCCGCTGGCGGCGATCCGCTGCGCCAGCGCGGGATCGTCGTGCAGGATCTGCGGCACGATGTCCTGCCGCCAGATGATCTCGTTGGCCTTGAGTTGCGGCTCATCGATCAGGGCGGCTTCGTGCGTGATCGCATCCACCTGCGCGGCGACGCCGGGAACCACGAACGCCGGCCCCTGGTGGGTGAGCGCGCGCAGACTCACCGCCGCGTTCGCCCCCAGGCGTTCGATCCAGTAGGTCAGGTGGGGCGCGGCGCCGGTGCGGGTGCCGAAGAGCCGTTCCACCTCCCCCGGCGCACCGTAATCGAGCGCGGTGAGGTCGACGCGCTGCGGCACCAGCGTGAGCACGCTCGCCAGCGCAAGGCAGGCAAGATGGCGCAGCCAGATGATCGGTTGGCCGGCGATCGCACTCTGCAGCATCGCGGCGATCAGTCCGGCCGCGGCCAGCAGATAGAACAGCCAGGCAAGCGATGGACTTGCGAGCGCGGCATCGATGCGGCCGACCAGGGCGTAGGCCCCCGCGGTGAACAGATCGACGAATTGTTCGCCCATGACGCCGCGCTCAGTAGTTGGCGAACAGCGGCATCAGGTCGCGCATGCCGAATTGCGGTTCCGACCGAACATTCCCCAGGGCATCGGCGCGCGCGGCCGTCTGGGCCCGCACCGCGTCCAATGCGCCGATCTGGGCGCGCGCCAGACCGGCGCGCGCCTCCTGGGCCTTGGTGAGCACGTTCGCCTCGTCGATCAGATTGCCGATCGCCGCATGCAGTCGTGTCTGCCGTGCGCGGATCTCGGATGCATCGGCGGCGATGCCCGGCTTGGCGTCGATGCGGTCGGTCTGCTCATACAGGTCGAGCAGGCGCGAGTACATCGCACTGACGGCGATCTGCGATGCGAGCGCGTCCTTGTAGAGCGCGCGCGCCGCGGGGTCGAGCAGGCGCACGCTCTGGAATGCGCCCGACGAGACGGTCGCGAAGGCGTCGGCGGGCAGGCATCCCGCGGGATCGGCGGTTGCAGCGAGCAGCGCGCTGCTGTCGCAGGCCGGAATCTGCGACGGACGGGCGCCGGAGTCGATGCGCTCGAGCGCCGCCCGCGACAGCGTGCGATAGCGGTTGGCCATCGAGGCGACCGTCAGGCGCGGGGAGCGGATCTGGAAGGCCCCGTTGGCGATGCGTTCGTCGGGAAGCAGCGCGAGCAGGGCATCCCCGTCCGGCGTCGGGTTCCACGTGGTGTAGCGGCGCAGGAACGCCGCGGTCGATTCGGTGGCCGCCAGATTCAAATTGGCGAAGAGATGCTGCACCGAGCAGATCCGGTAGGCGACGGTGGGCGAGGCGCCGCCGGCGATCTGCTGCCCATAGCATTCGTTGCCCGCTTCGGCCATCGTCGTTGCGCCGAGGCTTTCGCCGCGCGCGCGGTCCGCCTGGGCGTTGCATGCCTGGGTGAATGCAAAGAAGCGCGCCGCGTATTTCTTGTCGAGCATGTCGAGCACCGATGCGATCGTCGGACTGGCGTAGGAAAGCGTGATGAGATAGTTCGCGGCGGCGGCCTGGGCGCCGGAGAGCAGCATCTGGCGCAGTTCGGTCAGGAGTTCGGTCGGGGCGAACGTCTGGAGGAAGCCGTTGAAGTCGACCCCGGAGCAGCCCAGTTGCGTCGCGCCGCCGAAGGACACGCCGGCCGAGACCGCCGCCGGGGGCGTGTAGGCAGGCTCCGCACCGGTGCCGAGGATCGCGCCGAGACGCGAGTCGGACATCGACTCCGAATAGGGCGTGGCGTTGCCCGGCGGAAACTGCTGCGCGGCGGCCGCCCCCGGCACGACGAGAATCCACGACAGCGCGAGGCGGCGGCTGCACCTCTCCAGGCGTTGGCGGCTCCATTGCTGTCGATGGTGCAATCGTGACGGGATCATGGGAGGATTCCTGATGGTGGGTCCGGAGGACCGGAAGCCGCACCGCCGGCGGGATGTTCCTGCTGCAGCGCGGTCATGCGCCTGGCGACGTATGCCGCGACGGCGAGTGTCTTTTGCTGCGTCCGGATCCATGCCCGGATGTTGTCGTCGGTCGGGTCGAGCAGCGCCCGCACGGCTTCCCGCGGGGGCTTGCCGTAATCGGCGAGGAAGGCGGAAATTTCCGCGTCGATCCGGCGTTTGCGCAAGACGGCCCGGGCCTGTTGTGCGGGCGTCGCGCAGCGCGTCCAGCCGGGCCGCAGCGCGGAGCGGCAGTCCGCGATGCGGGGCCCCGGATCTCCCGCTGCCGGAGGGTCCCGGTCCGGCCCTGCCGCGGGCAGCGGTTGTGCCGGGCTTGCGCCGATGGCGAACGCGGCGCAGCAGGAGGCAAGCAGGAGAACGGCTCGGTGCATTGCGGGGTTCTCCCTCACCGCCCGGGCGCGCCGAACACCCGGGCGTCGATCGCGACCTCGGCGAGCGGATCCGGCGTCGATTGGTGACGAATGCGGCCATGCCGGCGATGGCCGTGGTGGTGCTGTCGTGGCGGGATGCGTGCCCCGATTCGCCGCGCGGTGGCCGATGGCGGCCGGCGCCCCGGACGCGATGCGGGCATCGGGCCTGCGCCATGGCCGGCACCCTCCGGCCTGCTGGCGGGCGCCGTCTCGGTCCCGCTCGGTGGCCGGGGATCCTGCGTTGCCGGACGGACCGGCGGCGGCGCCGGAAGGGCGGCGGGCCGTGCTGGCGCGGTGACCGCGCCTTGCGGCGGCGCATGGCCGGTTCCGAGGTCTACCGGCGCGATCGGATCGGCAGCGCGCCGCAACGCGCCGGACGGATGATTCCCCCGATCCGCTGTGCCGCCGGTGACGCCGAAGAGCCAGGGCGCGATCGCGGCGAGCGCGGCAAGCGCGACGATCGCGCCGGCGGCCCGGATGCGCACGCGGCGCCGCTTCGCCGCCGGATCGATCGAGAGGTCGGGAAGTTTCACGACGACGGTCCCGGGTCGGCCGTGCGCGCGATGCCATATGGAAATTCGTGCGCGAACCGTTGCAGCGCCGCAAGCATGTCGCCGCATTCCCGGACCATGCGTTCGATCCGGTCCTCGTCGACAGGGTCGGTGGTCGAGACGGCATAACGGAGCGGGTCGGGAATCAGCAATCCCTTTGCCGCACGCATCCCGTCGATCGAGACGAAAAATTCGCTGTAGCGGCGTTTCACCAGTCGCAGGTTGCGCACGATCTCGAGCTCGCGCTCGTTGAGCCGCACGTAGCGTTGCAGGTCGTTGTGGCCGGCTCGGTCCATCGGCAGGACGATCTTGGTCGCCGTGTTGACGAGCATGACGCGGCCGCTGGGCGTGTCGAGGTCCTGCGGGTCCTGCACGATGGGGATCGCAAATCCGCCGAGGCTGCGGTACGCCTTGAGCGACCGCTCCAGGATCGCGGCGGCATGATCGTTGCGCACCAGCGCCCACACTTCATCGGCGACCAGTCCCTTGGGCACCGCACGCAGCGCCGGATCGGCCATCACCTCGTCGACGATGCCGAACACACAGAACGACACGAGCGCGGCGCAAGGCTGGCGCAGGATGCCGCCGAGATTGAAGAACACGAACCGGTCGTCCGCCCGAATGCCGCGCGGCGCATTGAAGAGCTTGCGATATGGTCCTTTGCGGTACGGGTGGAGCCGTTGCGCAAGCCCGCGCCCCAGCGGCCCGATGCGTTCGAGTTCTGCACAGACGTCGTCGAGAACGGTTTCGCGCACCGGCACGTCGCGCAGCGCATCCCAGTTCCGTTGTGCGGCGGTCATCGCCGCGGTCTGGAGCGCAACTTCCTCTTCACGGGAAATCGCCTCCTGCGGCCCGCCCTCGGTGATCATCAGCATGAGTGCCGCGAACCAGCGCGCCTGGTTCTCGAGCGTCGGCCGCCCGTGGAACGGGTTGAGGGAAATGTCGCTGTCCAGGGTCAATTCCACGTAGCGGCCGAGCAGCATCGCGAGCTTGCGATAGTCGGCCTTGATCGACACCAGGAACAGGCGGATGTCGGGAAGACGCCAGAGCTGCAGCAGGTAGTCGTGGACGAAGAAGCTCTTTCCCGAACCCGACTGGCCGACGATGAGCGCGTGCGGGTTCTTTTCCGCCTTGGTGGGGTCGAGAAACAGCGGCTCGCCGGACGGGCTGCTGTAGAGCACGATCGGCGCGCGGTCGCGGTCGGAGACGGCATCTTCGGCCGCAATTCCCGTCCAGCATCCGCCCGCGGGATGGATGTCGGCGCAGTCGCGCGACAGCATGCGGCGTCGGCGGCGCAACGCGCGTTCGGTGAGCGGATAGACCGTGAAGGGCAGGCAGCCCCGCAGCAGCAGGGAACTGCCGATGTCCGATTCCGGCGCCGATTCGATGTCCGCCTGCTCGAGGATCTTGCAGACCCGCGCCGCCGCATCATCGGCCGCTTCGGCGCGATCCTCGCTGATGTGGATCTGCAGGCGGGTTTCGAAGATGCGTTCCCCGTCGGCGAAGATCCGGTGTTCGACGTCGTGCAGCGCCTCGGTCCGCGCCTGCATCTCCGTTTCATTGAATCGATGGGTGGAGCGCGCGTTGAGCAGCGCGCGGGCCTTGATCTGTGCCAGCGCACGGACGGGCGGAATCGGGGTTGCGGCAACGCATACGGTGATACGCGGCAGCGCAACCGCCAGCGCATCGAGCATGCCTGAGGCGACGGCCCGCGGCGGCCAAAGCATGGATACCACCCGGTGGTGCATCACCGCGCCGCGCGCCACGCTGCGGAATCCGGGACCGTCGATGCCCTCGATGCGCCCGAGCGCGCCGATCGCCGCGCGCAACTCCTCGCCGCAGGAATCCAGGCCACGGTTCGCATCGTCTGCGACGGCGTGGTCGCCTGCCGGTCGATCGGCGGCGCCGCGTTGCGGAAACAACTGCGCGCCGACCCAATCGACCAGACCTTGCGCGTCGAGCGCGGCCGGCTCCCATCCCTGGGCCTGCGCGGCGGCAAGCACGTCGCGGATGCCGGCGACGAACCGGGCGGCGCGTCGCTGTGCGCCGGTCGGCGGCGCGGCGGCATGCTGGCCGTCATGCGGGTCGTCGGGGGACGGAGCGAAGGGACGGCGCAGCAAGGCGCGAAGACCCGGGCGCGCGAGGCCCAGCGGTTCGGACTTGATCGCAACCGCAAGAATGCGCTGCCGGGGAACCAGGTTGATGGCCCGGTCGTCCGGAAAAAATCCTTCGCCGCAGGCGCGCTGCCAGCGGTCGACGATCCGGTCGGTGAACAGACGGCCGCAGGCGTCGATGCCGGGCTGGCCGCGATAACGGCGCAGCGCGGCGTCGACCTGCGGTTCGCTGCGGGCGAACCATTGCCAGTGCGACCCCGCCGGAAGGGCGTGCAGCATCGCGAGGATGCCCTGCGCAACGTCGTCCTCCGCGTTGGGAACGGTGTCGACGGTGGGGGGAAAAAGGGTGAACGCATAGCCGAGCGCGTCGTCGGCGAGGAGATGCAGCGGACCGAACCCCTGGAACTCGCCGCAGTGCAGGTAGGGCAGCTCGGCTGCCAGCGATGGGTGGTGTTGCCCCGCTCGACCGGCCAGAGCACGTCGACGCCGCCCGAACAGGCGCTCAGCGGCCCGCATGGTCACCCTCGGCCCAATCGAAGTCGGATACCGGGATCGCCACCCAGCTGCCGAAGTGCTTGTTGTGTTCCGCGTCGACCCACGAATAGAGGTAGGCCATGCGGATGTCCGGCGGCCGGATCGCCGGGCGGGGAATCGGCGACCCCGTGCCGGCGTCGTCGCCGTGCCGAGGCGGCACGACCGCTGCGGTTTCGAGGACGCGCAGCGAATCGCCGCGTGCCTGCTTCAGGGCCTGGTTCATCGACATCGTGGGCACCGATACGTTGGTGGCGGGAACGGCGCACGCCGACAGCGCGAGGGCGGTGACGGTGGCCATTGCGCGGAGCGCTACAGGGGAAAGGGTATGGTTCATGGCAGTGCGATATGCGTCGGGGTTATGGCGCGTCCGCTTGCGGGGACGCGCAGATCGTTGGCGAGCACGACCGTCACCGGGGTGCCGCCGCCCACCTGCAGCGATGGGCTGTACAGGTTGTAGTAGTCGTTGATCGATTGCGTGAGCGCATTCGATGCGCCGACGGCGGCGCCGCCGGTCGCATCGCGCATGGGGCTGCCGACGAAATTCGCACTCGCCCCCATCGCCATCGCGCTGTATTGGTACTGCTCCTGACTCAACCGCTGCCCATATCCGCTCAGGGCGCCGCCGGCCGCGGCGACCAGGGTCTTCCGGCCCAGGTTTTCGACGATCGTCGCCCGTACGCCGCGGATCCCGTCGCGGTCGACCAGCCAGCCCGCCGTATCCCAGGTGCGGGATGCGCCATCGGGAAAGGTGCAGGTCAAGCGCGCAAGCTTGAAATCGATGCGCCCGGCGGCGATTTCCGGCCGACCCTGTACGAGTGCGAAACAGCCGTCGAGATCGGAAGAAAACGCGTTGGCGGACCGATAGCGGCCGTGCAGCGCGACCAGGCTCTCGCGGTCGGACCCGCCGACGATGGCGACCACGCCGTTGAGCAGCGTCCCCGCGATGAATCCGTTGGGCACGATGTCCGGCTCTTCGTCCGGCTTGGATTCCGCGGCCGGCGCGTCGTCCGCAACCGCCGCGCGTCGGACGTGCACGCGCGGCGCGGCGATCGGTGCGGGCGATGCGCTGTCCGACGCTGGACGCAGCGACTGCTGCAACGCGCCGAGCCGGCGGGAGAGTTCGGCATCGAGCTGCGTACGCTGTTGCGATTCGAACGCGCGCAGCCGCTGCTCCTGTTCATGGCCGGATTGCGTGAGGGAACGCTGCATCTGGTCGGTGACCTGCCGCTGGAACGACTGGATGAATTGTTCGGTCGGAATCGCCGCGCCGAATCGGGCCGATCCGGCGGCCGCGATGTTGCCGCTGCCTGCGGCGTGCAGCGCGCCGATCGGGGCGCAGGCGATTGCCGCCGACATCGCCCGGGCCACCGTACGGCGCGTTCCCGCGCGTCGCGGCCGGGGGCGAGGCCGCGATGATGGAAGGAATCCTGGGGTCGGCCGGCGCATCATCGATCCGCATAGACGAGATATCCCTGCGTCGATGGATGCGCGGCATCGAGTCGAAAGTCGTCTGCGCCCATCGCGCGCAGGATTCCGAGCCGTGGAATGCGGATGTCGATGTCGGCGGGGACGACCGGAAGCGACCCTGGTGGAACGCTCGCCTGGATGCGTACGACGATGCCGGTGATGCCGCGCGGCAGTCGCCACAATTGTCGTGCGGCGATGCGGTACGGTGCCTGGTCGAGCAAAATGCGCCGGCTGGGCTCGATCTCCGATCCGGGAGGTGGGCTGGCGCGCATCATCGCCTTGAGCGCATCGAGTACCGCTTTTTCACCGGGATCGGCGGGCGCTCCGCCTGGGCGGGGCGCGAGATCGTGAACCGTGACGATCGGGGTATAGGGCAGCGCGCTGCTGACGCGCGCGAGGTACAGCGTGCCCGTCCTGCGGCCGCGCATGGTCAGGCGCTGCTCGATCCCGGCCTTGCGCGGCCGGATGATCAGGGTGCGATCGTCGAGCAGCGTGCAGGCGACGTCGTCGTCGTGCTCCCAGACGTCGTCGAAGGGCTCCGGCATCACCAGCCGGGTGTCGGAGCCCAGGCGCACCGGGACGCGCAGGGTGGTTGCGCCGGTCCAGACCGCGTCGGTGTTGATCGGTGCCGTCCCGGCCTGGCTCTGGTTCGCGGTCTCCGACGCACCGGCCGGGTTGCCTGCGGTGGCCGCGACGCACAGCAGGACCAGCGCGGCGAATCCGCGCGCGCCCCCTTGATCCGCGGCGCAAGCGCGACCCGACCGCAAGGGCGCGGCTGTGCTCGCCGATGGGTTTCGGGCCATTGGCGCGTGCGGCGCCGGGTCCGGTTCACGAATGTATCGAGTCATTTCGTCTCCTCGTCGAGCACGTTGAAA
This sequence comes from Pseudomonadota bacterium, assembly GCA_021838715.1. Classification (GTDB taxonomy): domain Bacteria; phylum Pseudomonadota; class Gammaproteobacteria; order Burkholderiales; family Burkholderiaceae_F; genus GJ-E10. The sequence continues at coordinate 22,640 of JAKCCX010000007.1, forward strand.
TCCTCCAGAACGATTCCCGCGCGATTGCGCTCCGACGGCGACCCCCATCTCAATTGCAATCGGACGCGGCATCGGTTGCGGTTCATCGGCAGGCCGCTGGCGTAGACGGTCCGCTCGCCGTCGACCGCGTACTCGTACCGGCCCGAGCCGATCCGCCGCAACGATTCCGTTCCCGGGCTTGCGAAGAAGGTCCGCGACTGGTTCTGCGCTTCGACGTCGCGCTGCAATCCGCTGCGCGCCAGCCGCAGCGCCGGGAGGAAGCGCGGCGCGGCGAAGGTTTCGAGTTCATCGAATCGCTCGGCGAAGCTGCGCGGCCCGCCGAAATTGGTGGCGAGCGTGGCCAGATACCGTGCCGTGGCACGCATCTGCTCCTCGGTGATCCCCGGCGTGTAGACGCCGCCGATCGCGCCGGGGACGACGAACACCGGCATGTGCCGCACCAGTTCCTGCGCGCTGCCGGCGGTATGGACCGCGAAGGCCAGACTGGCGGCGGCGACGGCGAACAGCGCGATGCCGCTGGTCGCGGCGAGCGTGATCGCGCGGTGGATCGCCTGTTCGAGCGTGCGGAATTCGGTCATGGTCGTCCCCCGCCGATCACGGATCCAGGCTGCGCAGACGCCGGTCGAGCAGCCCGCGCAGATTGATGCCGGCGCGATAGGCGCGGTGCGCGAGGTAGCCTTCCGGCTTGCCCAGGGTGCAGCGCACCGTGAGCGCACAGGCGACCGCACCGGCTCCCAGTGCGAAGAGCGGATCGACGGTGCGCAGCAGGAAGAGCGGTACCAGGAAGGCCATGCAGTACTCGCCGATGCGGCTCGCGTTGTCGATCAGGCGCGGAACCGGCCTCACCCTGCACCCCCAAGCGCCTGCGCGGTGTTGCGCATCGAGATGACGATGAGCGGGACGAAGAAGATCAACGCGCCGGCCACCATCACTCCCAGCGCATGCATGAAGCCGCGTTCGAGAAAGAGGTAGATGCCGAGGCCGACGATGACGGCGGAGCCGACCAGGCCCCAGGGCCCGTAGAGCACACTGCGGAATGCCGTCCACAGCGTGGTGCCGGCGTCCGGCCCCATATTGCTGATGGCCTGCGCGGCGGCGATCGCCGGCAGCAGCGCAAGGGTCGTTGCGACGGCGCAGGCCGGCGTTCGCATGCTGCGTCGGCGCGGTGTGGATGCCGGGTTGGTCATCGGAGATTCCCTGGTGATGGCCCCGGACGGGGCGACGAGGGAATCTTGCGGTGCGTCGGCGCGCTGCGCACTACCGGAACTGGTCTTGTCCGGTGCGCCGTGGCGCCTTATCGCGCTTGCGCCAACGCGGCGTTGCGCGCCGCCGCGCCTTCCGGCCTAAAACGGCAGCGCCGACAGGTCTTCGTTGCGGATCCGGTCGCGCGCGACCTCGAACCCCGGGAGCAGGCGGCCGACCTGACGCCAGAATTCCGGTCCGTGGTTGAGTTCCTTGCGGTGCGCGAGTTCATGCGCAACCACATAGTCGATCATCGATAAGGGGAAATGGATCAATCGCCAGTTGAGGCGGATACGGCCGTCGGCGCAGCAGGAACCCCAGCGCGAACGCGCGGAGGACAGCGCCCAGGAGGTGTACGTGACGCCGTTGCGCAGCGCCAATTCGCGCAGCCGCGATCCCAGCACCCGCTGCGCTTCGGCTTTGAGCCACGTCTGCACGGCGTCGCGGATCTGCGCTTCGGCAGCCTGCGGCGGTAGTGCCAGCCGCAGTTCGTCCGGCGTCGCAGGCTCGGACGGAGGGTCGCCGCCGGCCGTGCATACCAGTTCCGAGGCGCGCAGATCGCCGCGCAGCCGCAGGGTGATCTGCACGCCGAGGTAGGGCAGGGTGCCGCCGTCGCAGAACCGCACCTGCGGCAGCTTGCGTCGCGCACGCCATTGCCGCCATTGGTCGAGACGCGTGCGGATCCAGCGCTCCTTCTCGACGATCGCCGTTTCGATGTCGCGCAGCGACACCCAGCGCGGCGCACTGACGGTCAGGCCGCGGTCGTCGATCTGGAAGCCGATGGTGCGCCGGCGCGCGCGCCGGAGGCGGTAGGCGTAGGTCTCGCCGGCGAGCAGGATGCGGCGTTCCGGCGGGAGCCCGTCGGCGGAGGGGCGGACCGCCGACGGCGGATCCGGCAGATCCGGGAGCGGGATCAGGTCGAGGCTGAGCTGCCGCGGGACGCTAGCCATTGCCGGCGGCGGACTCCTGCGGATAGCGGTGCGGTGCGATCCTGTGCATCTCCGTTTCGATCCAGCGCTCCGTCATGCGCGCCACTTCGCCGGCGCTGCGTCCCCGGGTGTCGACCGGCGGACCGATCGACACCGTGATCGTACCGGGAATCTTGAGAAAGGCCTTGCGCGGCCATAGTTCGCCCGAGTTGAGGGCGATCGGCACCGCGGGCACGCCGGCGCGCACCGCCAGGCGGGCGGCGCCGGTCTTGTAGCGCGTGTGGGTGCCGGGGGCCGTGCGCGTGCCTTCCGGGAAGATGATCACGTACCAGCCTTCGGCAAGGCGCTTCTGTCCTTGTTCGACCACCTGCTCGAAGGCGTCGGTGCCGCGGCCGCGATCGATACTGATCATGCCGAGCGTGGCGATGCCCCAGCCGAAAAACGGGATGCGGTGCAGTTCGCGCTTGTAGACGAAGGAACTCGGCCGCGGCATCGAGGCGATCAGCCAGATCGTCTCCCAGGCCGACTGGTGCTTCGGCAGGAGCACGGCGGGACCGTCGGGCAGGTTCTCCCAGCCGGTCACTTCATAGCGGATGCCGCAGACCACCCGGGCGAGCCAGAGCGCGGTCTTCGGCCAGCCGGTGATCAGCCAGTAGCGCAAGGGGTGCGGCGTGACGATGCAGAGCAGGGAAAAGATCGAGTACGGCGCGACCGTCACGGCCAGCAGGAGGAGGTAGACCGCCGAGCGCAAGGCGATCCACGCCTTGCGGATTCCCGTCGGCGGGCGCGCCACGCCCGCGGCCACGGGCGCCGGTTGCGCGCGGGATGGGTCGCGGGAATGTGCCGCCGTTGCGGCCGGCCCCTCCGGAGACGGCGTCATCCCGCTGCCAGCTGGGAAATGTCGGCGACCCGGTTCATGACCGTGCGCAGCCGCGCCAGCAGCGTCAGGCGGTTGGCGCGCAGCGCGGGTTCATCGACCATCACCATCACGTCGTCGAAGAAGCGGTCGACGGGCAGCTTGAGCGGCACCAGCGCCCGCAGCACGCCGGCGTCGTCGCCGGCGGCCAGCAGGCGGTCGACCTCGGGTGCCGCGGCGTGAAACGCGGCGGCCAGTTCGCGTTCTGCCGGCTCCTGCAGCAGATCATCGCGCAGGGCCTCGGTCCGGGTGGATTCCGCGGCCTCCGCTTTGCGCAGGATGTTGCCGATGCGCTTGTTCGCCGCCGCCAGGCTTGCCGCCTGCGGCAGTTGCATGAACGCGCGCACCGCCTCCATCCGTGCGGGAACCCGGTCGATGCGTTCGGGCCGCAGCGACAGGACGGCTTCGGTTTCGTTGGCCGAATACCCCTGTTCGAGCAGCATGCCGCGCAGACGGTCGTAGAGGAAGTCCAGCACCTCGCCTTCGCAGCGGGAGAACGTCTGCGATTCGGACGCCGCGAAAATGTCGAAGGCCAGTGCGACCAGTCCGTGCAGGGACAGCGGCAGCGCCTTTTCGGTCAGGATGCGCAGCACGCCCAGCGCGTTGCGGCGCAGGGCATAGGGATCGCGGTCGCCGGTGGCGCGTTCGCCGGCGCCGAAGAGCCCCGCCAGTGCCTCGAGCTTGTCGGCGAGCGCGACGCAGGCGCCGATCGTCGAGGCCGGAACGGCATCGCCGGCGAAGCGCGGCTGGTAGTGTTCTTCGATCGCCTGGGCGACGTCTTCGCGCTCGCCTTCCTGGCGGGCGTAGATCCGGCCCATTTCGCCCTGCAGTTCGGGAAACTCGCCGACCATGAGCGTGCCCAGGTCCGCCTTGGCAAGCCGCGCGGCGCGGGCAACGGCCGCTTCCTCCGGGCGCTGGGATTCGGGCAGGGCGAGGGCGATGGCGCGCGCCAGTGCGGTCAGGCGATCGATACGCTGCAGTTGTGAGCCCAGGCGGTGGTGGTAGACGATGTGTTCGGCGCCCGCCAGGCGCGACTCCAGCGGCTGCAGGCGGTCCTGGTCGAAGAAGAACTTGGCATCGGCCAGGCGCGCCCGCACGACCCGTGCGTTGCCGGCGACGATCGCCGACGGGTCGGCCGTTTCAAGATTGCTCACCAGCAGGAAGCGGTTGCGCAGCCGGCCTTGCGCGTCCTGCAGCGCGAAGTACTTCTGGTTCTGCTGCATGGTGAGGACGAGGCAGGACTGCGGCACTTCGAGGAACGCCTCCTCGAAGCCCGACTCGTATACCGCCGGCCACTCCACCAGTGCCGTCACTTCATCGACGAGCGCGGCCGGCATCACCGGCTTCGCGCCGGCACGGGCCGCGGCGGCGTCGATCAGCACGGTCATGCGGGCGCGCCGGGCTTCGAACGACGCGATGACCTTGCCCTGCTCGAACAACTGCTTTTCATAGGTGTCGGCGTGTCCGATGCGCAGCGGCTCGGCGCACAGGAAGCGGTGTCCGCGCGTTTCGCGGCCGGATTGCAGGCCCAATGCCTGCACCGCAACCACCGCGTCGCCATGCAGCGCGATCAGGCGGTGCGCCGGCCGTACGAACTGGACGGTGGTCCGACCATCGTCGAGTTGGTAGCTCATGACTTTTGGGATCGGCAGTCGCGCGAGGGCGTCTTCCAGCGCGGCCTGCAGGCCGTCGCCGAGCGGGATCCCGGGCGCCACGCCCTGATAGCGCAGGATCTCCTGCTTCCCGTCCGAAATGCATTCGATGCGGGCGGCATCGTATTCCAGCCCCAGGGCGTCGAGCTTCTTGCGCAGGGCCGGCGTCGGGTTGCCGGCGGCGTCGAGGCCGATCGCCGCCGGAACGAGTTTGTGCTGGAACTGCCGCTCCGGCGAGACCGCGGCCACGTCGGCGATGCGCACGGCCAGCCGGCGGGGCGTCGCGAACGCGTCGACGCGCGCGGCGCCGTCGGCCAGTTGCCGGGCGATGAGCCCGTCGCGGATCGTGCGGGCGAAGGCATCGCGCAATGCGGGGAGGGCCTTGGGCGGCAATTCCTCGGTGAAGATCTCGACGAGCAGGGGGGCTTTCATGCGGCGGCTCCCGGTGCGGCGTCCGCCCGTGCAGCCATCGGGAAGCCGAGACGTTCGCGCGCTGCGTAATAGCTTTGCGCCACCGCGCGCGCCAGCGTGCGGATGCGCCCGATGTAGGCCGCGCGCTCGGTCACGCTGATTGCGCCGCGCGCATCGAGCAGATTGAAGGTGTGGGCCGCCTTGAGCACCATCTCATAGGCGGGCAGCGCCAGATCCGCCTGCATCAGCCGGCTCGCCTCGGACTCGAACAGCGCGAACTGGCTCAGCAGGATCCGGGGGTCGGAGAGTTCGAAGTTGTACTTCGACTGCTCCACCTCATTCTGGTGGAAGACGTCGCCGTAGCGCAGCACATTGCCGCCGGCGCCGTCCCGCCAGCGGGTGAATTCGAGGTCGTACACGTTGTCGACGTCCTGCAGGTACATCGTCAGGCGTTCCAGGCCGTAGGTGATCTCGCCGGTGATGGGCTTGCATTCGAGGCCGCCCACCTGCTGGAAGTAGGTGAACTGGGTGATCTCCATGCCGTTCATCCAGACCTCCCAGCCCAGGCCCCAGGCGCCGAGGGTGGGGTTTTCCCAGTTGTCCTCGACGAAACGGATGTCGTTGCGGCGGGTATCGATGCCCAGCGCCGCCAGCGACCCCAGGTAGCGGTCGACGATGTCCGGCGGCGACGGCTTGAGCACGACCTGGAACTGATGGTGCTGGTGCAGGCGGTTGGGGTTCTCGCCGTAGCGCGCATCCTTGGGGCGGCGCGACGGCTGGACGTAGGCGGCGCGCCAGGGCTCGGGCCCGATGGCGCGCAGGAACGTCGCCGTATGGGAGGTTCCCGCTCCGACCTCGATGTCGATGGGCTGCAGGATCGCGCAACCCTGTTCGTTCCAATACGCCTGCAGGCGCAGGATGGCTTCTTGAAATGTGATCATTGCCCGGTTTGTCCGCCGATTCAAAGGGGCGGATCGCAGGCGGGGATTCTACTTGGGGTTCGTGGACAGCCACTGCGCGACGGGATCGGCGAGCTCCGTGTAGTGCGGGGCGAGCGTCTGCAGCCAGGCGGCGTCGAGTTGCAGGGAAGCCAGCAGGTCTGCGCCGGTTCGGGACGGATGGCGGCGGTCGTCCGGCGGCAGCGGGGACAGGGCGGCGGCGGGCGACATGCCCAGGGCGCCGCCGTCGGCGAGCAGCGAGGCGATGTGCAGCACGGCGGCGAGGTCGGAGAACGGCTGTGCGGCGAGCGGATCGGGGGTATGTCGGATGCCGTCGATCAGACGATGCGGCAGTTGCCAGCGCCGGCCCAGTTCGGCGGTGACGTCGGTGTGGCGGCAGCCGATCGCTTCCAGTTCCAGACGCAGCCGCGAGCCCGGCGCGTGGGTGGCGGATTCGACGTGCGCCACGGCGTGGGGCATCGCCTGCGCGATCACGATCTGGCCGCTGCGCAGCAGGATTCCGGCGAGATAGGCGCTGTCGGCGTCGACGTGCAGATAGTGACTCAGCCAGCGCGCGTAGCTGCCCGTCGCGGCGGCATGACTCCACAGCGAAACCCGGTCGGGAATCCCGGCGCACGGGAATGCGGATGCGATCGAGGCGAACAGAACGACGTCGCGCAGCGGCTCCAGCGGCCAATCCGCGCAGGCATCGGCGAGACATGCGCCGTCCGGGGTGGTCTCGGGACGGACGAGGCGGATGAACCGCAGCACGTCGGCGGCGAACCGGGGATCCTGCTCGGCGATGCATACCACGGTGTCGGTGCCCACGCCCGAATCGTCGACACTGGCGACGATCTGGCGCGCGATTTCCGGCATCGCGGGGAAGGCGTTCGCCGCAAGGAAAAACTGGTCGATGCTGCCCATGTTGCCCACGTTTTCTGGATCCCGTTCGGTCGCGGACGCGACACCGCTTCCCTGCTTGTGAAACCGAAGGGTAGCCTCAAGAGGGGATCGGCATGGCGCGGGATAGCGGCAAAATTTCCCGCCTTCTCACCCTCAAGTTTTCCGTCGTCGTGCCGCCGAGATGACCAGGACAAACGCGCTGGCGAGCAGAATCGGCGCGTTGCCGAAGCGCAGGAACGGCGTTTCCCCGGTCATTCCCTGGACGCTGCCTTCCAGTGCGCCTTCTCGTCGGATTGGCAGCCGGCCTTGCACGGCGCCGCGCGCATCGATGATCGCCGTTACGCCGGTGTTGGTGTCGTGCAGCAGCGGGCGTGCCGTCTCGATCGCGCGCATCCGGGCGATCTGGAGATCCTGCGGCAGGGCGATCGACGCGTCGAACCACGCGAGATTGGAAAGATTGAGCAGCATGGTCGGCTGCCGCTTCGGGTCGTGCCATGCGTCCCGGATCAATGATCCGAAAAGGTCTTCGAAGCAGATGTTGACGGCGATGTTCTGGCCGGCGAGATGCATCGGCTCCTGGTAGCGGCCGCCGTGCTGCTGGTCGCCGATCGGAATGTGCAGCATGTCCACGAACCAGTGGAAGCCGTAGGGGATGAATTCCCCGAACGGCACGAGGTGCCGCTTGCTGTAGCGTTGCGGCGCGGTTGCCCCGTCCGCCGGCACGCCCAGCGCGCTGTTGAAGTAGCGGTTCTCCGGTTCGACGAGGAAGATTCCGAAGATCAGCGCCGCCCCGGCCCGCCGTACCGGGTCGTCGATCGCGGCCACGACCTCGTCGGGCAGTTCGTTCAACGGCACCGGGAACGCCGATTCCGGGAACACGATCAGCTTGGGCCGCCGCGGGTCCTTGGGGTTGACGGTCAGTTCCGGCAGATAGCGGGCCAGCGCGGTGTCGAGGCCGGTGTTGGCGAATTTGATGTCCTGGGACACATTGCCCTGGACGAGGCGCACGCGCAGCGGCGAACCGTAGGGGTGCGACCACACGATCGTCTGCAGCGCGGCGCCGCCGGCGAGCAGCGCGGCCATCCCCAGCAGGGCGGGCAGCCAGCGGCGGGGCGCGCAGTGATTGTCGAGCGCCCAGGCGGCCAGGACCGCGAACAGCGCCGCGCCGGCACCGACGCCGTAGACGCCGAGCAGCGGGGCGAAGCCCGCGAGCGGCCCGTCGGTCTGCGCGTATCCGGTGGCAAGCCACGGGAATCCCGTCAGGACGATGCCGCGCAGCCAGTCGGCGAGCGTCCAGGCGGCGGCGAGCGCCACGGCGCGTCCCCAGGTTCCGGGCCGGCTGATCCGGACCGCCGCGGCCATTGCGAGCGCCGGATAGAGCGCGAGGTAGGCGGCGAGCGCCGCGGTGGCTGCGGCGGCGAGCCACGGCCAGAGTTCCCCATACTCGTGCAGGCTGATGTAGATCCAGGAGATGCCAACGCCGAACCACCCCATTCCGAACACGCCGCCGAGCAGGGCCGCACCGCGGGTGCTGCGCGCGCGCAGCACGAGGCCGAAGATCGTCGCGAGCGCGGCGACCTGCAGGAGCGGCAGGTCAAAGGGTGCGAACGAGAGGGCTTGCGCACCGCCGGCCGCTGCCGCCAAGGCCATCCGGATCGCGGTTCTTCCCTCGGCGGGGAACGTGCCCAGACCGCAGGACTTGCCGCCGCGCGGAGCATCCCCACCCGGCGGCGGCGTCTCACTCGTCATGCGGGATGGGTTCCGGCTCGCTCGAATGGCGCTGCTCGGGGATGGCGCGCGTGACGTGCAGCAGTTCCACCTGACGGGGGTCGGCACGCAGCACCTCGAAGCGCAGTCCGCCCAGTTCCGCGGTGTCGCCGCGCCGCGGCACCCGGCCGAGCGCGTCGGTGACCAACCCGCCGACGGTGTCGAATTCCTCGTCGGGGAAGGTGGTGCCGAAGTTGGCGTTGAACTGCTCGAGTTCGGTCAGGGCCTTGACGCGGAATCGACCGTCGCCTTCGGCGATGATGTTGTCCTCCTGCTCGTCGATGTCGTATTCATCCTCGATGTCGCCGACGATCTGTTCGAGCACGTCTTCGATGGTGATCATGCCGGCAACACCGCCGTATTCGTCGACGACGATCGCGATGTGGTTGCGCTTGGAGCGAAAGTCGCGCAGGAGAACGTTGAGCGGCTTGGATTCGGGGATGAATACCGCCGGCCGCAGCAGCGAGCGCAGATCGACGTCCGGCTCTGTCGTGTACCGCAGCAGATCCTTGGCGAGGAGGATGCCGATGATATGGTCGCGCGAGCCGTCGATCACCGGAAAGCGCGAATGGCCGGTTTCGATGACCCGTGGCATCCATGTCGCAACCGGGTCGCCGATCTCCACCACATCCATCTGTGCGCGCGGAATCATGAGGTCGCGGGCGCGCAGGTCGGAAACCTGCAGCACGCCCTCGATCATCGAGAGTGCGTCGGCATCGAGGAGGTTGCGGCCATGCGCTTCGGAAAGCACTTCCAGCAACTGCTCGCGGTTTTCGGGTTCGCGGTACAAAAACGCCGTCAGGCGTTCGAGGAGGCTGCGTTGGCGATTGCCGGGTTCTTGGCGTTCGGAATCGGAATCGATGTGGTCGGACATTGCGGTCGGGCGTGCCCGGCAGAGGAACAAGTCCGTAGATTACCGGACTTCGCCTTCATATGGATCGGGGATGCGCAAGCGCGCCAGGATTTCCCGCTCCCGCCGTTCCATGTGACGCGCCTGTGACGGGGTCTCGTGGTCGTCGCCTTGCGCATGCAGCACGCCGTGAACGACGAGGTGGGCGAGATGCTGTCGCAGCGTCCTGCCCCGTTCGCGCGCTTCGCGCCGCACCACCGGCATGCACAGGACGATGTCGGCAACCGCTTCCGGCCGGCTCTGGTAGTCGAACGTCAGCACGTTGGTGGCGTAATCCCGGCCGCGATAGCTGCGGTTGAGCCGCCGCCCCTCGCGCGTGTCGACGAAGACCAGGACGAGGCGGGCATCGCGGCGCAGGGCAAGGCGGATCCAGCGCCGCAGCGTGGTGCGCACGGGAAGATCGGCGTGGCGCTCCGCCCCGAGGATCGTGAGCTGCAGCGACTTTCCCTCCCCTCCCGCGCGGGCGGGAGGGGGGGTGCGGGTGGCGTTATTTCGATTCGGCCCGCTCATACGCCTCCACGATGCGCGCCACGAGGGGATGCCGCACGACGTCCGCGGCGGTGAAATAGGTGAACGCCATGCCGCGCACCGCGCGCAGCACGTGTTGGGCTTCGACGAGACCGCTCGATTGGCCCCGCGGCAGATCGGTCTGCGTCACGTCGCCGGTGATCACGGCCTTGGAGCCGAAGCCGATGCGGGTGAGGAACATCTTCATCTGCTCGGGCGTGGTGTTCTGTGCCTCGTCGAGGATGACGAAGGCGCGGTTGAGCGTGCGGCCGCGCATGTAGGCCAGGGGTGCGATCTCGATCGTCTGGCGCTCGAGCAGCTTCTGGGTCTTGTCGAAGCCGAGCAGATCGAAGAGCGCGTCGTAGAGCGGACGCAGATAGGGATCGACCTTCTGTGCCAGATCGCCCGGGAGGAATCCGAGCCGCTCGCCGGCCTCCACCGCCGGCCGGGTGAGGACGATGCGTTCGACCGAATCGCGTTCGAGCGCATCGACCGCGCAGGCGACGGCGAGATAGGTCTTTCCCGTTCCCGCCGGCCCGATGCCGAAGCTGATGTCGTGGGCGAGGATCGCCTGCAGATATTCGCGTTGACGCGGCGTGCGGCCGTGCAGGTCGGTGCGGCGGGTACGCAGCGCCGGAGCCGCCGTTTCCTCGCCGAAACGCTTGCGCTCGAAGACGTGCAGTTGCACGTCCTCGAGCGTCACCGGCCGCTGTTGCGCCAGGGCGAGCAGGCGTTCGATCACCGCTTGCGCGTGCCGCGCTTCGTCGGTCGGGCCGTCGATGTGGAACGCGTGCCCGCGGCGGCGGATCGTGACGCCGAACTCGGTCTCGAGCTGTCGCAGGTTCTCATCCAGCGGGCCGGCGGCATCGGCGAGACGCCGGTTGTCCGCCTGGGTGGTGAACTCGATCACGCCGTCGCCTTCCCGGTCGCCTGTCCGGCCGTCTGTCCGCTCGTCTGCCCGTCAGACCGGCCGTTCTCGCGCGCTCCGGCGGCGGACGCGGCCGGAGCCGGCTGCGGCGTGTCGCCAAGGTCCGCGACCGCTTCGCCTCGCAGCGTGTGCGGGAAGGCCTGCGTGATGCGTACCCGGATCATGCGCCCGGCGCATTGCGCGGCGCGCTCCGGATCCATCGGGAAGTTCACCATGCGGTGGTTGGAGCAGCGTCCCGACCACTCGCCGGGGTCGCGGCGCGACGGTCCCTCGACGAGCACGTCGTAGGTCCGGCCGACCATTTCCGCTCCGATCCGCGCCTCGATTTCGCCGAGGCGCGATTGCAGCCGTTGCAGGCGTTCGAGCTTGACCGCCTGCGGCGTATCGTCCGGCAGATCGGCCGCGGGCGTGCCGGGCCGGCGGCTGTAGACGAAGGAAAAGCTCGCGTCGAACTGCACATCGTCGACGAGGCGCATCGTCTGTTCGAAGTCCTCTTCGGTTTCTCCGGGGAAGCCGACGATGACGTCGGTGGCGATCAGGATCCCCGGCCGCGCGGCGCGCAGCTTGCGGACGATCGCCTTGTATTCGAGCACGGTGTAGCCGCGCTTCATGGCGGCGAGAATCCGGTCGGAGCCCGCCTGTACCGGCAGATGCACGTGTTCGGCCAGTTTGGGCAGCCGCGCGTGCGCATCGATCAGCCGGCTGGTGAATTCGCGCGGGTGTGATGTCGTGTAGCGGATGCGCTCGATGCCCGGGATCTCGGACACCAGTTCCAGCAGCAATGCAAAGTCCGCGGTCCGGCCGGAATCGCCGCCCTCGCCCATCGCCCCTCGATAGGCATTGACGTTCTGTCCCAGCAGCGTCACCTCGCGCACGCCCTGGTCGGCCAGGTCGGCGATTTCGGTGAGGACGTCGTCGAGCCGGCGCGAGATCTCCTCGCCGCGGGTGTAGGGTACGACGCAGTAGGTGCAGTATTTGCTGCAGCCTTCCATGATCGACACGAAGGCGCAGGGCCCGCTCTTGCGCGGCGGCGGCAGGTGGTCGAACTTTTCGATCTCGGGAAACGAGATGTCGACCTGCGGCCGGCCGCTGGCGCGCCGCGCCGCGATCAGGCGCGGCAGGCGGTGCAGGGTCTGGGGGCCGAAGACGATGTCGACGAAGGGCACCGATTCGATGATCGCAGCGCCCTCCTGGCTGGCGACGCAGCCGCCGACGCCGATCAGCAGGTTGGGGTTGGCTTCCTTGAGTTCGCGCAGCCGTCCGAGATCCGAGCGCATCTTGTGCTGCGCCTTGTCGCGGATGGAACAGGTGTTGAAGACGATGAGGTCGGCGCCTTCGGGCGCGTCGGCCGGCTCCCAGCCTTGTTCGGCACGCAGCACGTCGGCGATCTTCTCCGAGTCGTACTCGTTCATCTGGCAGCCGAAGCTGCGGACATACACTTTGGGCGGATTTTCAGGGTTCGCGGGCACGGTTTTGATCCGGAGGCGAAAATCGTATTTTAAGCTTCCGCCGTCCCGCCTGCCCGATGCCCCCCATGGATTCCGCCGACGATCCCTCCGCCGTATCCCCCTGGCGCTTCTGCGTCGCGCCGATGCTCGACTGGACGGACCGGCACTGCCGGGGCGTCCACCGCATCCTCGCCCCGCATGCCCGGCTCTACACCGAGATGGTGACCACCGGCGCGCTGCTGCACGGCGACGGCGCCCGGCATCTCGATTTCGACGCGCGCGAACACCCGGTGGCCTTGCAGTTGGGAGGCTCCGAGCCGGCGGACCTAGCGCGTTGCGCGCGCATGGGCGCGGACTGGGGGTATGACGAGATCAACCTGAACTGCGGCTGTCCGTCCGAGCGGGTGCAGCGCGGCGCGTTCGGCGCCTGCCTGATGGCCGAGCCGCAACTCGTCGCGGATTGCGTGCGCGCGATGCGCGACGCCGTTGCGGTGCCGGTGACGGTCAAGCACCGCATCGGAATCGATCGCAACGAGGACTACGGTTTCGTGCGGGATTTCGTCGGGGCCAGTTTCGATGCCGGTTGCCGCACGTTCATCGCACACGCGCGCAATGCCTGGCTCAAGGGCCTGAGCCCGAAGGAAAACCGGGAAGTGCCGCCCTTGCGGTATGACGTCGTCGCCCGCCTGCAGCGTGATTTCCCGCAGGCGGTGTTCGTGCTGAACGGAGGATTGACGACCCTCGATCAGATCGCGGCGGCGCTGCGCGGATTCGCCGGGGTCATGGTGGGGCGCGCCGCCTACCATCAACCCTGGCTGCTCGCCCAATGGGAGCGGATGGCGTTCGGGACCCATGTCCTGGCGGAGCCGGAAGATGCGATCGAACCCCTCACCGCCTATCTCGAGGCGGCCGTCGCGCGCGGCGTTCCGGCATGGTCGGTGATCCGCCACACGCTCGGTCTGTTCCACGGCCGGCCCGGAGCGCGCGCCTGGCGGCGCGCGCTCTCCGATCGGGCTTTCGTCGACCGGCATGGCACCATGGCGTTTCGGGTGGCGGCGGCGCGGCCCCGATCCGATGCCGAGACGTCTTGAAGGACGGGAAGAAACCGCAAATGAAAAAGCCGCTGGTCGTCATCGCCACTCCCTGCTTCGGCGGGCAGGTCGGCATCGCGTACATGAATTCGGTCCTGCGGCTGATGGCCGCCGTGGGCGGGCGGATCGGCCTCGAACTCATCCAGATCGGCGGCGATGCGCTGGTCACGCGGGCGCGGGCCTTGCTCGCCGCGCGGTTCCTCGATAATCCGGATGCCACGCATCTGTTGTTCGTCGACGGCGACATCGCCTTCGATGCTGCTCAGTTCGAACGCCTGTTCGCGCTGGACCAGGATTTTGCCGGTGCGATGTACCCGGCAAAGCGCATCGACTGGCCGCAACTGGTGCGCCGGATGGCCGAAGGTGAGCCGGCTCCGACCGCCGGATTGCAGTACGTCGGCGCACTGTGTACCGGCGACGCGCTGCGGACGCGGGGCGGGTTCGCGACCGCGCGGTATGCCGGCACCGGATTCCTGCTGCTCAAGCGAACGGTGCTGGAACGGTTGATCGCGGCGCACCCCGAACTGGCGTTTTGCGGAATCCACGGCACCCCGGAGTTCGACGTCGACACGAAGAATCGATTTGCGCTCTTCGATCCGATGATCGATCCGGAAACCGGGATGTACCTGAGCGAGGATTTCGCGTTCTGTCAGCGCTGGCGCGCGCTGGGCGGGGAAATCTGGCTCGATCTGCACAGTGCGCTGACGCACGGCGGGACTGCCGATTTCGTCGGCAACACCGCGCTGCGTCATTTTCCGGCCGCCGATCGGCAGCCTGGGGCGGAAGGCCCGGCGGTGTCCTGAATGCGGTCCCGCCGCCCGCATGTTCGGGGCGGGTCCGGGTCAGCCGTGGGCCGCGGCGAAATCGGCGACGAAATTGCACAGCCGGGCCACCGCCGCCGGCGTGACGGCGTTGTACAGCGATGCGCGCAGGCCGCCCAGCGCGCGGTGTCCGGCCAGGCCGGAAAATCCGGCGGCGGTTGCCTGCTCCAGGAACAAGGCGTCGAGCCGGGGATCGCGGAACCGGAACGGGACATTCATGAGGGAACGGAACCCCGGGGCGGCGTGCATCTGCACCAGGCCGTCCAGGCCTTCCAGCGTCCGGTATAGCCGCGCCGCCTTGTCCTGGTTGATCCGCTGCATCGCCGCCACGCCGCCGATGGTGTCCCGCAGCCATCGCGTCACCAGCGTCAGCACGTAGATTCCGAAGACCGGCGGGGTGTTGTAGTTCGAGCCGTGCTGCAGATGCGTGCGGTAGTCGAGCATCGGCGGCAGGCCGGCGGGAACCCGCTCGAGCAGCTGCCGGTCGAGCACGCAGACGGTGACTCCGGCAGGGCCGAGATTCTTCTGGGCGTGGGCATACAGAAACGCATGCGCGGCGACGTCGGCGGGTCGCGACAGGAAGTCCGACGACATGTCGGCGACGCGCGGCAGGTCGCTCAGGCCCGGCGCTTCGGCGAACTGCAGTCCTTCGACCGTTTCGTTGGAAACGTAGTGCAGGTATGCCGGTGCCGCCGATCGGCGCGGGCGTTCCGCCTGGCGCGCCGTCAGCGCGGCGGCGGTGGGCAAGGTCCGGAATCCCGTGGCGGCGCCGTCCCACAGCACGGCCACCGGCCGCACGCAGCCGGCTTCGGCAATCGCCTTGGCGCTCCAGTGGCCGGACCGGACATACAGCGGATCGTCGCAGGAGGGCGGCGCGAAGTTGGCCGGAATCATCGAAAACTGCAGGCTGCTGCCGCCCTGCAGGAAGACGATGCCGTGGCTGGCCGGGACGGCAAGGAGGTGACGCAGGTTTGCTTCCGCTTCCGCAAGCAGGTCCTCGAACCATGCGCTGCGGTGGCTGGTGCAGAGCACGGAGAGGCCGGTCTCGGGCAGAGCGACGACCGCGTCCCGCACCGCGTCCAGCACCTCGGCGGGCAGGGCGCCCGGACCGGCCGAAAAATTCAGGTCGTTCGCCGCGGTCATCACGTCGCCGCGGGCTCGCGGCGTCCGGCCCGCTCGAGCAGCATCCGGCGTACCGCGGCGTCGATCCGTGCCACCGCCGGCCGGCGATAGTCCCAGCGCGGATCCGCGTCCGGCGGCGGCACGATCATCGTCGCGTTGGCTTCGAATACGACGACCCTGCCGTCGGGGGCCACGGCGAAATCGATGCCGCCGTAGTCGAGACCCAGGGCGGCCTGGACATCCGACAGGGCCTGCATCGCGCGCGGTCCGAGCACGCCGGCCATGTCGGCCAGGAAGCGCGCGTCTTCAGCGCGATGCGCGGCGTTGTCGGCCATGTCGGCGCTGCGGTAGTGCAGCTTCCATCGATGGCCGATCGCCAGATGCAGCGGGTAGAGGCGGCCGTCGACCATCATCACGCGGTATTTCCGGTTCTTGCCGTCCGCATCGCGGAGGTCGAGAAACTCGATCGCGATCAACTGCGCGCCGGGCAGTGCGGCGACGATCGCCGGCAATTCGTCAGGCCGGTCGACGCGCGCGAAATGATCGCCGCCGTGATATCCCGGCGAGCGCAGCAGCAGCGGAAACGACAGCCCGTGCCGCGCCAGGGCGGCAACCGCATCGCCGCCCTCCAGGACGGCGCGCGGCAGCGTCTGCGCATGGGGCGTCAGGACGCCGTCGACTCCTTGCAGGCGATGCCAGTTGTCGCACCGTCCTGTCCGCGCCACGGCCTGCGGGGCGTTGATCACCGGCGCGTCGGTGCGCGCCGCGAGGGTGATGGCGCCCCGCACCGCGGCGGCATCGGCGTCGACGTCGCCCGCTGCATTGACCACCAGATCATGATCCGGCAAGGCCTGTCGCGGATCCTGGAACTCGGTCACCGCGATCCAGACCTGGAACGTGTGCTCGTCGAGAAAACGTTCCAGCGGCGCATTGGCTTCGTTCGCCGAGGCGAGCATCAGCACGCGGACGGCTTCGCCATCGCCGCGGTAGGGTTGTTCGATGATGCTGCGGTTTTGAAACCCGCGGCGGCGGTGTTCGGCAGCCCGCTCGGGATCGCCCAGACGGGTCAGCGCAAAGGCCATTCCGGTGTGGGCGATCGCGTCTTCCGGGTGTCGCTCCAGCACCTGCGCAAAGGCCGTGCGTGCCGCGGCCGGATCGCCGGTCTGGACCAGCAGCATGCCCAGCGCGACCCGGCTGTCGCGGTCGTCGGGGTGTTTTTCGACCGCCCGCAGCAGGAGCATGCGCGCGGCGGCATAGTGACGGGTGCGCATCATCTCGCGCCCGAGATTGCAGAGGGCGCCCGGGTGGTCGGGATCACGCGCCAGCGTCTCGAGGTATGCGCTGCGCGATCGGGTTTCGTCGCCGAGCTGCTGCAGCAAGGCCGCGCGCTGGAACAGCAGTTCGATCGGAGGCGCCGCTCCCGCGGCTGGAATCGCGGCTTCGACGGCGCGCAGCGCGGCCTCGCACTGCGCGCGCGTTGCCGGCGCCATGTCGGTCGGGGCCGATCCCGCCGCCGCGCCGTCCGTCGCCGTGTCAGTCCCCGCGTCCATCCCGATAGCCGTCGCCCCCATCATGACGCCACCGGTCGCCGTGACGGCGCATTTCGTCGCGATGATGCATTTCGTCCCAATGCCGGTGGCGCGGCACGTAGACGCGGCGGTACCAGTCGTCGCGGACGAAGTAGACCGGCCGACCGCATGCCCGGAACTCCCGGCAATGCCGCTCCCAATGCCGTTCGTAGCCCGGCGGGACGTGCAGATAGAGGGGCGGCCCGACGTAGCGCGGGTCGCGCCGCACGATCATCGGGGTTCCGTAGATCAGTTGCGGGGGTTGCGGGGCCGCGCCGATCTGGATCTGTCCATAGTATCCGGGCCCGCCGACGCCGGCGGCCATGCCGACCTGGGCGTGTGCGACGGTCCCGATGCCCGCCAGTGCGATCGCGAGTGCCGCAGCGCGTGCGATATGCGAACGAAAACCGGACACTGCCGGGCGTGATGCGTCCATGACGTCTCCTTTGTAACGGGGTGCCGCCATTCTATGGCCACCCGCAGGCGGCGTCCGTTGCAAGTTGTAAGGCGGCACGAAACGTCTTCGTGCGTCAGTGCAGCTTCACGTGCGGCTCGGTGCGCCGCGTGATCATCCGTGCCAGCGTGTCGAGCGCAACCTTCCAGAATCCGTGCAGCGCCAGTTCGTGCATCTTGAAGAGCGAGAGGTACATTCCGCGCGCGAACAGCCCCTCCACCCACAGGTTGCCGCCGACCAGGGCGCCCATGAGGTTGCCGACCGTCGAATACTCTCCCAGCGACACCAGCGAGCCGAAGTCGCGGTAGTGCCATGGGGCCAGGGGCTTGCCGGCGATGCGCCGCGGAATCTGCCGTGCGAGGTGCGCCGCCTGCTGGTGGGCCGCCTGGGCGCGCGGCGGCACCAGGACGCCCGGCTCCTTGCCCGCCCATTGGCACGCCGCGCAGTCGCCGATGGCGAAGATGTTTTCGTCGCGCGTTGTCTGCAGCGTGGGCGTGACGACGAGCTGGTTGATGCGGTTGGTCTCGAGGCCCGCGATGTCCCGGAGCACGTCGGGCGCCTTGACCCCCGCCGCCCAGACGACGAGTTCGGCGGGAATCGTTTCGCCGCTGGCGAGTTCCACGCCGTGCGGCAGCACCTTGGCCACGCGCGATCCGCAGCGCACCGCCACGCCCTTTTCCTGCAGCAGCGCCATCGCGCCGGCCGAGAGGCGATCCGGCAGCGCCGGCAGGATGCGGGCGTTCGCTTCGATCAAGGTGATGCGGATGTCCTTCTCCGGATCGATGCGATCGAGGCCGAACGAAACCAGACCCCGCGTGGAGTTGTGCAGTTCGGCAGCCAGTTCGACGCCGGTGGCTCCGGCGCCGATGATCGCGACCTGCAATTGCTCGGGGCCGATCGGCCCGGGCTGCGCGTGGGCACGGATGCAGGCGTTGACGACGCGGCGGTGGAATCGTTCCGCCTGGCGGGGGTTTTCCAGCGCGATGGCGTACTCGGCCACCCCGGGCGTGCCGAAATCGTGGGTGAGCGAGCCGATGCTGATGACCAGGGTGTCGTACGGAAAGCGGCGCTCGGCGGTCACCTGCTCGCCGTCGTCGTCGACGTGCGGCGCGACGATCACTTCCTTGCGCTCGCGATCGATGCCGGTCATCCGCCCGATGCGATAGCGGAACCCGTGCCAATAGGCCTGCGCGAGATAGTTGGTCTCGTAGGTCGACAGATCCATGCTGCCGGCGGCGATCTCGTGCAGGTGGGGTTTCCAGAAATGGGTGCGCTCGCGTTCGATGAGGGTGACCTGGACGCGGCCCTTGCGGCCATACCGGTTGCCGAGTTGCGTGGCGAGTTCGAGGCCGGCGGCGCCGCCGCCGACGATGACGATCTGATGGATTCTTTGTTCGTTCATTTCGCTCATAGCACTTTCCCGGGGTTGAACAGCGCATCCGGATCCAGCGCCGTCTTGATTGCCCGCATCCATTCGATCTCCTGCGGTGCCTTGACCCGGGCGACGAGTTCGCGGCGGAGTTGTCCGACGCCGTGCTCGGCGGCCACGGAGCCGTGATGGCGTTCGACCGCGCCGAAGACGATGTCGTTGATCTCCCGTTCGAGGTCGAACGCGACCTGCGGCGGCGTGCCCGGAACGGTGCCGACGTTGTAGTGCAGATTGCCGTCCCCGAGGTGGCCGAACGCGAAGACCTGCAGGCCGCGCTGGAGCGCGGCGAGGCCGGAGCCGGTTTCGGCGAGGAACGGCGCCCAGGCCTCGAGCGGCAGCGAGATGTCGTGCTTGACGTTGCCGCCGGCACGCGCCTGCGCTTCGGGAACCGACTCGCGCAGGTGCCACAGGTCGGCGCAGTCGGCGAGGGTGCGCGCGATCACCGCATCGTGCGCCGTACCGGCCTCGATCGCCGCGGCGCACAGCCGCTCGAGACCGGCCGCGGCGTGTTCGTCGCTTTCGTGGTCGGTCCATTCCAGGAGGGCCAGCCAGGGGTGCGGTGCCGGGAATGGTCGGCGGCGATCCGGGCTTGCGCGCGACACGAGCTCCACCGCCGGTTCGGACAGCAGCTCGAACGCCGTCAGGGCCGGGCCGGCCTGACTGCGCGCCTGCGCCAGCAGCGCCAGCGCGGCGTCGATGTCGGGCAGCGCGACCAGGGCCACGAGCTGCGCGCGCGGCGCCGGAAAGAGTTTCAGGCTCGCCGCGGTGATGATTCCGAGGGTTCCCTCCGACCCGATGAGCCATTGCTTGCAGTCGTAGCCGGAATTGTCCTTGCGCAGCGCGCGCAGGCCGTTCCAGACGCGGCCGCCGGCGAGCACCGCTTCGATTCCGAGGGTGAGTTCGCGCGCATTGCCGTAGCGCAGGACCTCGGTTCCGCCGGCATTGGTCGCCAGGTTGCCGCCGATGGTGCAGCTGCCCTCCGACGCCAGGCGCAGGGGAAACAGCCGGCCCCGGGCCTGTGCCGCGTCCTGCACCGCGCGCAGCGTGCAGCCGGCTTCGACGGTGATGCAGTCGTTGACGGGGTCGACGGCGCGGATGCGGTTCATGCGGCGGGTGCTCAGCACGATCGCGCGCGCGCCGGGCGCCGGGGTCGCGCCTCCGACCAGCCCGGTGTTGCCGCCTTGGGGCACGATGGCCACGCCGTGGTGCGCGCAGGCTTGTACGATGCGCGCCGTCTCGTCGGTCGAGGCCGGCTGCGCCACGGCGATGGCCGAGCCGGTGTAGCGGCGCCGCCAGTCGGTGCAGAACGGTGCGACGTCCGGTGCGTCGGTAAGGACGGCCTGCGCGCCGGCGGCGGCGCGCAGTGCGTCCAGGAAGGCGGTCTCGTCGTGGCTCACAGGCAGTCCTTCCCCCGTACGCAGCGGATTCCCGCATCCTGCAGAAGTTGCGCGAAGCGGTCGCCGGCAAGAATCGCATATTCCATCACCCGCGCTGCGGCGATCGGATCGCCGCTTTCGGCGGCACGGGAGGGATGGCACATCAGGACGTTGCCGTCCGCGCCGGCGGCGATCCATCGCGCCAGATTGCGCCAGTACGACTCGGCGGCGGGCGCGAAGTCGTAGACGCCGACGAGCCCGGTGCTCATGCGCAGCTTGCCTGCCGCGGCCAGACGGCGCAGCGGGGCGTCGCCGAGGCTGGCGATGAATCGCGCCTTGCGGTCGCGGATCCCCGGGGGCGGCCGGGTGCTGCGCAGCCATGGCGGCTCGTCCGGATACCGGCGCTGCAGGGCCGCCAGCAGTTCCTGGCGCACGCCGGCGAACTGGTGGACGTGTTGATGGCCGTCGATGTAGTCGGGCCGGCGGCTGAGTCCGTTCTCGAACGCGTCGAGCTGCATTTCGATCGCATCGCGGACGGCGCGGCGCGGCACGGCGCCGACGGCGCTGCGCAGGATCAGTTCGCGCAGGAACCACGTGTCATGACGGCATCCCGGGAACGTCTGGGTGAGGTTGAGGTGCAGCCCGATGTCGGCGCGCTCCGCCGGGGGCAGCGATGCCGCCGCCGCCGGCCAGCGCGGCGCGTCGACGAGTACGCTGGTCGCGGTGAGACGGCCGCGCGCGAGCAGGTCGGCGATGCCCTCCGTCGCGCCGGCGTCGATGGCGTAGTCGTCGGCACAGAGGATCCAGCGGCGGGACTCGGAGGGGGAGGACATTCGTCGTTGGGCATGGGCTCCGGCGCATGGTCGGTCCGCGCGCGATCGGAGCGGTATCGGGCGCGGAGGAGCGCGCGGACCGGATGTCCGCCGGGGCTCAGAGGGACTTCGGGACCCGCATGTCGATCGGGCTATGTCCGAGCGCCCGCGCCACGATGTAGCGCGGGCGCTGTTTCACCTCTTCGTACACCCGTCCCAGATATTCGCCCAGGATGCCGATGAACAGCAGTTGCACGCCGCTGAAGAACATCATGCCCGCGACGATCGTCGCCCAGCCGGCGACGTTGTGCCCGCCGAAGAAGTGTTCGCCCACCACCCACACGCCATAGGCAAACGCCAGCAGCGCGAGCACCGAGCCCACCCCGCTGGCGACGCGCAGCGGCAGGTTGGAGAAGGCCGTGATCCCGGATGCGGCGAGGGAAAAGAGCGTCTTGGCGCCGAAGTGGCTGCGTCCCGCGGTGCGCGGCGGTGCCGAAAACTCGATCGCCTCGGACCGGTATCCGACCCAGGCGTAGAGGCCCTTCATGAAACGCGTACGTTCCGGCAGCGAGCAGATCGCATCGACGACGCATCGGTCCATCAGCCGGAAGTCGCCCGCGTGCGGCGGGATGTCGATCGCCGAGCCGACGCGCAGCAGGGAATAGAACAGCCGGGCGCCGACCCGCTTGAATGGCGGTTCGTCCTTGCGGTCGGCGCGCACCGCGTACACCATGTCCATCCCCGCGCGCCAGCGCGCCAGCATTTCCGGGATCATCTCGACCGGATGCTGCAGATCGGCGTCCATCGTCACCACCACGTCGCCGCGCGCATGGTCCAGGCCCGCGCCGAGCGCGGCTTCCTTGCCGAAATTGCGCGACAAGGCGAGGCAGGTCACGCCGGGGGTGCCCAGCCAAGGTTCGATCGCGGCCAGGGTCCGGTCCCGGCTGCCATCGTCGACGATCACGATTTCCCAGTGTTCGGCAAGGGATTTCAGCAGGTCGATCAATGCCGGCAGGAGGCGTGGAAGGTTCTGCGCTTCGTTGTGCGCAGGGACGACGCAGGACACGGAGGGATTGGCCGCACTGCGGTCCTGGGTGGGTACGGCAATGACGGATGGGGACGTAGGGGCATTCATATCGGCCGTACTGTACTTCACTGTGCCTTGGTTCCCGGGCTTCCCGCGGCCGACTGCTGCTGGCGGAGCAATCGCAGCAACGGATTGATCTGGTCGAGCAGGCGGGGCAGATGCGGCACCACTTCCGCCGCGCGCCCGGACGCGATCAGGGCGAGCGCGAGGTGGATGTCCATTGAGCCGGCTTCCGGGCGCGGCGCCATGGCGCCGTGGTCGTCGGCCGAACCGACCAGGATCCGGCGCGATTGCATGTTCTGGGCGGTCTGGGCCCGTCGCTGCGCGACTGCGCGCAGATCGCCGGCGCTGCGCTGCAGTTCCTCCGAAAGCGTCGCCACGCCGATGTAGGTCCAGACTTCTACGCCGGGACCGGCGGCATCCACGTTCTCCAGCACCTTGCGCAGCCGCGCCGCGAATTGCAGCATGTCCACCGTGCCGTTGCTTTGCGTGGCCACGCAGAACTCCGCCTCGTCCGAATGCGTCGCCAGATCTTCGAGGCGGATCGATCCGCTCAGGGCGCGGCCGACGAGCCGGATCCGTTGCGCCGTTTCGCCCTCCCAGCGCTGTCCTTCGGCAGGCTTCAACTCGACCCGGATGCAGATCAGGGCCACGTCGCCGAGGCAGCGGCGTCCATAGGAGAGGAGCTTTTCGACCTGCTTGTCGAAGGCGGCGGTGTGCAGCAACTGGGTTTCCAGATCGACCGTGTGCGCGGATTCGAGCTGCGTGCGGGTTTCCACCAGCGCTTCGCGGGTGGCCGCAAGTTCGGCGAGCACGCGCAGCCGCACGACCAGATCGAGCCCGGCTTCCGTTCCCGCATCCTCCGGAACCTCGATCGCCGTGGCGTCGAGCACGGCAACCTGACCCCGCCCGTCGTCGTCGGCGCCCGGCCCAAGCAGGGCGACCGCCGGCATGTCGCGGATCCGTTCCACCTTCGAGGCCCGCATGCGCTGGATCAGTTCCGCACCGTGCGGCGCCGAAAAGTCGGCGACGACGACCCGGATCGCCGGGTCGAGCAGCACCGCTTGCCATGCCGCGCCGGCGTCGGGCGCCTCCCGGACGTCGAAATACCGCCGGACCGCTTCCGCCGCGGCGCTGTGCGAGATCCGGCCGCCATCGGCCAGCAGGATCCGTGACCGGGCGGCGGGGACGTCTTTCGTGGTTGCGGCGGGTTGAGTCACCTTGGGATCGCCTCGTGGTCGATGGGGCCGACGCCGGGGGAGGGCACTCCATCGCCGGGTTCCGCGATTGTAGTGGGGCGGCGGCGCCTGTGCCGATCGCACGGATGCTGTAGTCCGGATCGGCGGTCCGCCATCCGTTATGGCGGGTTCGTATAATCGGGCGCGATTCGTGAACGCATTTTGAACCTGGATAGATCCCGATGAAAGTGCTGGTCTGTGTCAAGCGGGTCGTCGATTACAACGTCAAGGTACGGGTGAAACCCGACCAGGGCGGGGTCGACGTCGCCAATGTGAAGATGTCCATGAACCCATTCGACGAGATCGCCGTCGAGGAGGCGGTCCGCCTGAAGGAGGCTGGAATCGTCGCCGAGGTGGTGGCGGTGTCCTGCGGCCCCGCGCAGTGCCAGGAGACCTTGCGCACCGCGTTGGCGATCGGCGCCGACCGGGCGATTCTGGTGCAGACGGACGCCGAACTGCAGCCCCTGGGGGTCGCCAAGCTGCTCGCCGCCGTCGTGGGCCGCGAGCAGCCCCAGATCACGATGCTGGGGAAGCAGGCGATCGACGACGACGCGAACCAGACCGGCCAGATGCTGGCGGCGCTGTGCGGAATGCCGCAGGCCACGTTCGCGTCGAAACTGACCGTTGCCGACGGCTGGGCGGAGGTGGTGCGCGAGGTCGATGGCGGCCTGGAGACCATCGCCGTCCGTCTGCCGGCGGTGGTGACCTCGGACCTGCGGCTCAACGAGCCCCGGTACGTGACGCTTCCGAACATCATGAAGGCGAAGAAAAAGCCGCTCGAAACGCTGACGGTCGAATCCCTGGGCGTGGATGCGACGCCGCGCTGCCAGACCGTGCAGGTTGCCGAGCCGCCCGCGCGCAAGGCCGGGACGATCGTCCCGGACGTGGCGACGCTGGTCGCGAAACTGCGCGAGGAAGCGAAGGTGATCTCGTGAGCGCGCCGGCAGGGAAGGCATTGGTCCTGGCGGAGCACGACAACGCCGTGCTCCTGGCGGCGACCCGCAACGTCGTGACGGCGGCGTTGCAGGCGGCGGGCGCGGTCGACGTGCTGGTCGTCGGTTCCGGCTGCGCGGCGGTCGCGCAGGAGGCGGCGGCGATCGCCGGCGTCGGCCGGGTGCTCGTCGCCGACGCGCCCCATTTCGAGGCCGGTCTGGCGGAGAACGTGGCGCCGCAGGTCGAGGGGTTGGCGCGCGGCTACACCCACGTGTTCGCGGCCGCGAGCAGTTTCGGCAAGAACGTGCTGCCGCGGGTCGCGGCCCGGCTCGACTGCGCGCAGATCTCCGATGCGATCGCGGTGCTGGGGCCGGACACCTATTCGCGCCCGATCTATGCCGGCAACGCGATCGCGACCGTGCGGTGTTCGGACCCCATCCTTTGCGTCACGGTGCGTCCGACGTCGTTCGGTGCCGCCGCCGACGGCGGCGCGGCGAGCGTCGAGGCGGTGACGGCCGTCCCCGATGCGGGGCTGTCGCGGTTCGTGAAGCGGGAATTCGCCAAATCCGATCGCCCGGACCTGGCCGGCGCCAAGGTGGTCGTTTCGGGCGGTCGGGGCCTGGGTTCGGCAGAGCACTTCCGGATGCTGGACACGCTGGCCCATCGCCTGAACGCGGCATTGGGCGCTTCGCGCGCGGCGGTGGATGCGGGGTTCGCGCCCAACGATTGGCAGGTCGGGCAGACGGGCAAGATCGTCGCCCCCAATCTGTACATCGCGGTGGGGATTTCCGGGGCGATCCAGCATCTGGCCGGCATGAAGGATTCGAAGGTGATCGTGGCGATCAACAAGGATCCGGAGGCGCCCATTTTCCAGGTGGCCGACTACGGGCTGGTGGCCGACTTGTTCCAGGCCGTGCCGGAGTTGATCGAAAAACTTGGATGATCGTTATCGTCTATCGTTTCGATAACGGCAATTCATTTGTTTTATTTTGTGCGCGCCGGTAGATTTTCCGGATCCGCCGGGTCCGCCCGGCCGGCGCTTTTTACCAACGTGTCCTACCGAGGAGGGTATCGCCATGGCATTGAAGGGATCGAAAACCGAGGGAAACCTCAAGGCGGCGTTTGCCGGCGAATCGCAAGCCAACCGCCGGTACCTGTACTTCGCATCGAAGGCCGACGTCGAGGGCTATAACGACGTCGCGGCCGTGTTCCGTTCCACCGCGGAGGGGGAGACCGGTCACGCGCACGGCCACCTGGAGTATCTCGAGCAGGTCGGCGACCCGGCCACCGGACTGCCGATCGGCGCGACGCGGGACAATCTCAAGTCCGCGATCGCCGGCGAGACCCACGAGTACACCGACATGTACCCGGGGATGGCGAAGGCCGCGCGCGAAGAGGGCTTCGAGGAGATCGCCGACTGGTTCGAGACCCTGGCCAAGGCGGAACGCTCGCATGCCAACAAGTTCCAGCGCACGCTGGACGCGTTGACGGACTGATGAAAGAAGAAAGCCTCCAAGCGCCGACCCGCCACCCGATCGCCTGGCAGACTCCCGAGTTCTGGGACGAGCCGGCGGTCGAGCGGGAGCTCGCGCGCGTCTTCGACATCTGTCACGGATGCCGGCGGTGCGTGAGCCTGTGCGGCGCATTCCCGACGCTGTTCGATCTGGTGGATTCCGGTCCGACCGGCGAGATCGACGGCGTCGAGAAGAAGCGGTATCAGGAAGTGGTGGATCGCTGCTACCTCTGCGACATCTGCTTCATGACCAAGTGTCCGTACGTGCCGCCGCATTCGTGGAACGTCGATTTTCCCCACCTCATGCTGCGTGCGAAGGCGGTGGCGTTTCGCAAGGCCGGCGGGCGCACCCGCGACCGCGTTCTATCGGCGACCGATGCGCTGGGCAGGCTGGCGGGCATTCCCGTCGTCACCCAGGCGGTCAACGCGGTCAATCAGAGCGCGGCGGGCCGGATCGTCGCCGAGTCGGTGCTGGGGGTCGATCGCAAGGCGTGGCGTCCGCTGTACGCGGCGAAGAAATTCCGCCGAACGGCGCAGCGGCGCTGGGTCGGCGCGCCGGTGCGCGACGGCGAGCGCACACCCGGCAAGGTCGCGGTATATGCAACCTGCTACGTCAATTATCAGGAACCCGGGATCGGGCACGACCTGCTGCGCATCCTGGAGCACAACGCGATTCCCTACACGCTCGTCGAAAAGGAAGCCTGCTGCGGCATGCCGAAGCTGGAATTGGGCGATCTCGACGGGGTGCGGCACCTCAAGGAGCGCAATATTCCCGTGCTCGCGGCGCTTGCCCGCGAGGGCTATGCCATTGTCGCGGCGGTTCCTTCCTGCGTGCTGATGTTCAAGAGCGAGTTGCCGCTGATGTTTCCCGAGGACGACGACGTCCGCGCGGTGGCCGCGGCAATGTGGGATCCGTTCGAGTATTTCGTCGCGCGCAGCAACGACGGCTTGTTGCGCAAGGAGTTTCCGAACCCCCTGGGTGCGGTTTCGTACCATGTCCCCTGTCATGCGCGCGTGCAGAACGTCGGCCGCCGGACGCAGGAGGCGCTGCAGTGGGTCCCGCAGACCGTGGTTACGGTGGTGGAGCGGTGTTCGGGCCATGCCGGGACCTGGGGTGTGAAAAGCGAGTTTCACGCGTCCGCGATGAAGATCGGCCGCCCGGTGTTTCGCGCGATGCTGCAGGCCGGGCCCGACTACATCAGCTCGGACTGCCAGCTCGCCGCGCACCACATCGAGCAGGGGATTGCGGAGATGCGGGCAGCGGAAGGCGGCGAAGGCGCGGCCCCGCGGCTTGCGCACCCGCTCACGCTGCTGCGCATGGCATACGGCCTTTCCTGACCGGAACGGGGGACCCGATGGCGATCCAACGAGAAAGCCTGCTCACGCTCGAAGCCTACGCCAAGGCACGGGCCGGCATCCGCGCGCAGGTCCTTGCGCACAAGAAGCGCAGGACCGTTGCCGTCGGTCCGAGCGTGACCCTGGTCTTCGAGGACGAGACGACGGTCCGCTATCAGATCCAGGAGATGCTGCGGATCGAGAAGACGTTCGAGGAGGAAGGCATCCGCGACGAACTCGCGGCGTACAACCCCCTCGTTCCCGACGGCACCAACCTCAAGGCGACGATGATGATCGAGTACACCGATGCCGACGAGCGGGCGCGGGAACTGGCGCGGCTCATCGGCATCGAGGACCGGGTGTTTCTGCAGGTCGGGGATCGGGCTCCGGCCTACGCCGTCGCCGACGAGGATCTCGACCGCTCCAACGCGGACAAGACCTCCGCAGTGCATTTCCTGCGCTTCGAACTGTCTGCGGACGCGATTGCGGCATTCCGGGCAGGCACCCCGGTTTCGATCGGAATCGACCACCCGAACTATCGCACCGGGCCGATCCGCGTCGCGCCGGACGTGCAGGAATCGCTGGCCGGCGACTTTTCCTTGTCATCGTAACGGCGGGGGCGCCTGGGTATCATCGCGGATACCGCGTGCGTTTCCCGAATCAAGGAGGTTCCCATGCGCTCCCGTGTGCTCGGCCTGGCGGCGTCGGCCGCGTTGCTTCTTTCCGCCTGCGCGTCCGTATCGGTCGGGCGCGATTTCGATCTTGCCACCTTCGAGTCGAAAGTACAGCGGGGCGTCACGACCCAGGCGGACGTGCAGGCCTGGCTGGGTGCGCCGGTGAGCATCGGCACCGACATGGAGCCCGACGGCAGCCGCTACGACCAATGGACGTATTACCGCGGCACCGGCAATCTCCCCGATCTGCAGGGCGGCAACTTCACGATGCTGCAGATCAAGTTCGATCGCCGGGGGGTCGTGCAGGGCTATAACTGGACCGGCCGGCAGTAAAGACTGCTCCGGGAGGGGCGGCTTCCGCCCCCTTGTTCCCGCCCCTTGTTCCCGCCCCTTGTCTCCCGCCCTTGTCGGCCGGCTCAGTTCGCCCGCGCCGCGCCTTCCATGTACGTGCGGGTCAACTGGAGCCACTCCGCTTCGGAACCGCAGGGCGGCGCGCCCTCGACCACGCAGGCGAGCGGCGTGACGCCGCCCCAGATGTCGAATCGCCCGATCAGCCGGTTGTTGGTGGCATCCCAGAGGCGCAGAACGGTGCGCGGCAGGATCGTCCGCAGCGCCGGGTCGTTCATGTTGGCCGTCTGGCTCTCGATGTAGTAGCAGGTTTCGCGCCCGGCGTTGTAATGGCTGACGAATCCGGTCGTTTCCCCGGGGAGCATGCCGTTGCTTTTCATCGACTGCGCATGCAGTTGCGACGCCAGTGTCGTGCACTGTTGCGCCGCTTCGGAGCCGTCGGCGGGGGGAACATCCGCGCGGGCGCCGCACGCGGCGGTGGCGAGCATCGCTCCGAAGAGCGTGACAGCCGCGAACCGGGCGCGGCCTGCGGTCGGAAAATCCATGATGGAGACCCCTTTCACGTCAGCCCCGCATGCTTCCGGCGACCATTTCAAACCGGAAGAACCGGCACTCGAGCGGCCCATTGTAGAGCACTGTCTTGCGGGATTCCCGCAAGCGCATCTGCCGGGGGAGTTCGCGGTCCGAACTGAGCACCCACGCCTGCCAGCCGGAAAAGTTGCGTTTCCACTGCGCGGCGACGTCGTTCATCATCGCCGGAACGGTGGCGGACTTGGGGTTGCTCTGTTCGCCGTACGGCGGATTGGTCACGATCCAGCCTGATTCCGCGATGGCCGTGCCGGTGCGCGCGTCCTGGGCTTCGAAGCGCAGGACGCCGCGCTCGAGCAGGCCGGCCAGACCGGCGCGCCGGGCGTTGGCCACCGCCGTGGCGACCACCCGGGTCGAGATGTCCCGTCCGACGATCTGCGGGGCGGCACCGTCGTCGATGCGGTCCTGGGCATCCTTGCGCAGGCGCGTCCACGACGTCCGGTCGAAGCTGCGCAGCGCTTCGAAGGCGAAGCGGCGCTGCAATCCGGGCGCGCGGCCGGTGGCCATGCAGGCCGCCTCGATCGCGATGGTGCCGCTGCCGCAGAACGGATCGAGCAGCGGGTGGGGCGGCGCCCAGCCCGCGATCCGCAGCAGGGCGGCGGCAAGGTTCTCCTTGATCGGCGCTTCGCCCTTGTCCGCCCGCCAGCCGCGTTTGAAGAGCGCTTCGCCGGAGAGATCGAGATAGAGCTGCGCCCGCTGGTCGGTGAGGTGGGCGAGCACCTGGATGTCGGGACGCTGGCGATCGACCGACGGTCGGGCGCCGCTGCGTTCGCGTGCCCGGTCGACGATCGCATCCTTGACGCGCAGCGTGGCGAACTGCAGGCTGCGCAACGGCGACCGGTGCGCGGTGACGTCGACGCGCAAGGTCTGCTCGGCGGAGAATTCGCGCTCCCAAGGCACCGTGCGCGCCAAATCGTAGAGATCGGTTTCATCCCGGTAGCCGCCCTCGGCCAGGCACCAGAGAACACGGCTGGCGAGTCGCGAGTGCAGGTTGGCGGCATAGGCGGTCGCCAGCGTGCCGGAGAAGCGCGCGCCGCCCGCCGCTGCGGTGGCGTCGGCCGCGCCGATCGCGCGCAGCTCGTCGGCCAGCAGCGGTTCGACGCCGCGCGGGCAGACGGCAAAGAAGGTTTCGCTCATCAGAAGGGCTGCACGATGACCAGCACCAGGATCCCGGCCAGCAGCACGGTGGGAATCTCGTTGAACCAGCGATACCAGATGTGGGTGTGCGGCGTCCTGCCGGCCTGGAACGCCTTCAGCTGGCGCCCGCAGACGGCCTCGAAGACGAACAGCCCGACGACCAGCAGGAGCTTGGCGTGGATCCAGTGCTGCCCGTCGCCGATGTGGAATCCCAGCCAGAGCCAGAGGCCGAGCGCGACGGCGACCCCGCTCAGCATGTGGCCGAAGCGTCGCAGCTTGCGCGCCATCAGCAGGAGCCGGTCGCGTTCCGCACCCGGGTCGGGAACCTGCGCGAGATTGACGAGGATGCGCGGCAGGTAGAAGAGTTCCGCGAACCAGCCGATGACGAAGAACACGTGAAACGTTTTGACCCAGAGCATCAGTTGCGAACCTCGCCGTTGCCGAACACCACGAATTTCTGCGACGTGAGACCTTCCAGCCCGACCGGTCCGCGCGCGTGGAGCTTGTCGTTGCTGATGCCGATCTCCGCCCCCAACCCGTACTCGAACCCGTCGGCGAAGCGCGTCGAGGCGTTGATCATCACCGAGGCCGAGTCGACTTCGCGCAGGAAGCGCATGGCGCGCGGATGATCGGTCGTCACGATGGCGTCGGTGTGCCTGCTGCCGTAGGTGTTGATGTGGGCGATCGCCTCGTCGAGCCCTGCGACCACGCGGATCGACAGGATCGGCGCCAGGTATTCGGCACGCCAGTCGTCTTCGGTCGCCGCGACCAGCGGGCCGATTCCGGCCGCCGACAGGATGGTGAGCGCCTGCGGACAGCAGCGCAGTTCGACCTGCTTGGCGGCGTAGACGCTGCCAAGCCGCGGCAGCACTGCGGGCGCGATGCCCGCGGCGACCAGCAGCGTTTCCATCGTGTTGCAGGTGCCGTAGCGCTGGGTCTTGGCGTTGTCCGCGATCCGCACCGCCTGATCGAGATCCGCCGAATCGTCGATGTAGACGTGGCAGACGCCGTCGAGGTGCTTGATCATCGGAACCCGGCTTTCCCGCATCAGGCGTTCGATCAGGCCGCGGCCGCCGCGCGGAACGATGACGTCGATGTATTCCGGCAGGGTGATGAGGTGTCCCACCGCCGCGCGGTCGGTGGTGTCGATCATCTGGACCGCCGCCCGCGGCAGTTGGACTTGCTCGAGCGCGTCGGCGACGAGACGGGCCAGCGCGCGATTGGATTCGATGGCCTCGGAGCCGCCGCGCAGCACCGTTGCATTGCCGCTCTTGATGCAGAGCGCCGCCGCGTCCACCGTGACGTTCGGCCGGCTCTCGTAGATGATGCCGATCACCCCCAGCGGAACGCGCATCCGGCCGACGCGGATGCCCGAAGGCATGGAACGCACGCCGTCGATGGCGCCGATCGGATCGGCCAGTTGGGCAACCTGCTCGACCCCGGTGGCCATGGCTTCGATCGTCTTCGCGGTGAGCGTCAGCCGATCCAGCGCCGCGCGGTCCAGCCCTTCGCGGCGCGCGCGCTCGACATCGCGGGCGTTGGCGTCCAACAGCTCCGCGCTCCGTCCGCGGATCGCCGCGGCGAGCGCGCGCAGGCAGCGGTCTTTGACGGCGGTCGGGGCGCAGGCGAGCGCTGCGCTGGCCTCGCGAGCGGCCTTGCAGAGGTCGCGGACATGGGCGCCCAGATCGGCGGGAACGGTGCTGGCGGCGGAATCGGTCATCGGAATCGGCGGCGTGTCGGTCGGGTCGGGTCAGGATGGATCGGACGGTCAGCCTGCGGGGTCAGGCCCCGCAGGGTTCAGCCCCCGGATTCAGCCTCCGGGTTCAGCCTCGATGTGCGGCGGCGTGCAGCGCCAGCGCGACATCGGTCAATTCTAACCACGGATCGTCGCCGCGCCCGGCGACGCGCAGGCCTTTGACGATGCGATCCACCTCGGCGCAGCGCGCCAGCAACTCCGCCAGCACGGGTTCGCCGAGGCGGGGCAGGACCCGCTCGACCATCGCCGCCGGCGCGCCCGAGCGCGGTCCCCACGACCGGCCGCCGGAGCGCGCGGCGCCGTAGCCATGCCGTGGCTCGGCCGCCTGCTTGAGCCGCAGCAGGCTGCGCAGCTCCTCCGAAACGATCCACAGCAGCAGCGGCAGCGGCTCGCCTTCCGCCTCCAGGCCCGCCAGCAGCCGGCGGATGCGTACCGGATCGCCGCCCAGCATCGTCGCCGGCAGGGCGGACGGATCGAAGCGTGCGACGTCGAACACGGCCGCCCGCACCTGCTCGAAGGGCAGCGGCCCGGGCTCGTAGAGCATGCCGAGCTTGCCGATCTCCTGATGCGCAGCGAGGAGGTTGCCTTCGACGCGGTCGGCCATCCACTCCAGCGTCTTCGGGTCCGCGCTCTGGCGCTGGCGCGCCAGGCGTCCCGCGATCCATTCCGGCAGTTGTGCGCGCTCCACCCGGGGAATCTCGATCCAGACCCCCTCGGTCTGCAGGGCTTCCGCCCACTCGGTGGTGCGCGTCGCGCGGTCGAGGCGCGGCAGGCTCACGATGCTGAGGAGGTCGTCGCCGTTGCCGTGGGCGTGGTCGCGCAAGGCCTGCCCCCCGCTCTTGCCGGGTTTGCCGCCCGGCAGGCGGATCTCCAGCATCCGCCGGGGCGCGAACAGCGACAGGCCGGACGCGGCCCGGGCGAGCTGGGACCAGTCGAAGCGGCTGTCGGCATGCAGCACTTCCCGTTCCGCGAAGCCGTTCCGCCGCGCCGCCGCGCGGATCGCGTCCTGCGCTTCGAGCGCCAGCAGGGCTTCATCGCTGCTGACCGTATAGAGACGCGCCAGCGGCCCGCGCTGCAGGTGGTTCGCCAGTTGCTCAATGCGGATTTGCATTCGGCTTGGCCGCTGCGATCCGGTCGAGGACCTGCTGGACGAGGTCGGACTGCATGTCGCGGTACAGCAGGGCGTCTTCCGTTTCCTTCGAGATCGTCTGCGTGTCGCTGGAGGACATGACGCGCTGCACGCGGATGGTCGTCGGCTCGATCAGTTCGTGTCCCTTGGGGTCGACGAGGCGGAAGCGCAGCGTGTCGCTGAGCGTGTACTGGATGGCGTTGCCTTGCGCATCCATCGTGAGGACTTCCTTGTCCTTGGTGTCGCCGAGCAGGTCGAACATGGCCTCCGCCTTCGGCCCCGCGGGCACGATGCGGGTGTTCGTGCCGACGCGGATGCTGCGGGCGAGTTCGGTGCCGAAGGGCGTGTTGGCCGGCATCTTCAGCGCGATCGTCGAGAATGCGAGCCGGCGGGTGCCGCGGAGATGGAAGCCGCAGCCGGACAGTGGCAGCAGCGCCGGCACGAGCGCCAGCACGATCGCGGCGATCCGCCGGTTACACGACCACATTGACCAGCTTCCCGGGCACCACCACGACCTTTTTCGGCGTGCCCGTGATGTATTTCGCAAGTCCCGCATCGGCCAGGGTCGCCGCCTCGATGGTTTCCCGGCTCGCGTCCGCCGGCACGCGCACCGCGCCGCGCAGCTTGCCGTTGACCTGCACCACGAGTTCGATCTCGCTGCGCTGCAGGGCGGCGGGGTCGGGCTCGGGCCAGGGGGCGTAGACGAGTTCGCCGAAGCGTGCCGGCAATTCCAGCGCGTTCCAGATCTCCTGGGTGATGTGCGGTGCGACCGGATAGAGCACGCGCAGCAGGATGTGCAGCCCTTCGTCGACGGCCGCGGCGATTCCGGCGTCGGCGGCATCGCGCCCCGGCGTTTCCAGCAGGTTGAGCAGCTTCATCGCGCCCGACACCACGGTGTTGTACTGCAGGCGCTCGTAGTCGTAGTTGACCTGCCGGAGCAGGGAGTGGACCTCGAAGCGGATCGCCGCGTCGCCGCGCTGCCCGCTCGCGGCGCCGGCCGAAGCCTTCCGCCAGCCCTGGGCGAACGACCACAGCCGCCGCAGGAAGCGGTGCGTTCCTTCCGCGCCCGCGTCCGACCAGGCGGCGCTCTGGTCCGGCGGGCCCGCGAACATGACGAAGGCACGCGCCGTGTCGGCGCCGAAACGGGCGATGATGTCGCGCGGCTCGACCACGTTGTTCTTGCTTTTCGACATCTTCTCGATGCCGCCCAGCGTCACGGGCTGCCCGTCGGCGCGGGACGTCGCCCCGATCGCGCGACCCCGTTCGTCGTGGCGCAGTTCCACTTCCGAGGGGTAGAACCAGCGCTTGCGACCGCCTTCCTCCTCGCGGTAGAAGCAGTCGTTGAGGAGCATCCCCTGGGTGAAGAGCCGGCGGAAGGGTTCGTCGAAATCGACGATTCCGAGGTCGCGCATGACCTTGGTCCAGAACCGCGCATACAGCAGGTGCAGCACCGCGTGCTCGATGCCCCCGATGTACTGGTCCATCGGCATCCAGTAGCGCGCGCGCTCGTCGACCATGCCCGTGCCGGCGCCCGGCGAGCAGTAGCGCAGGAAATACCAGGACGAATCGACGAAGGTGTCCATGGTGTCCGTCTCGCGCCGCGCCGACTTGCCGCAGCGCGGGCAGGCGCAGCGCAGGAACTCCTCGCAGCGGTCGAGGGGGTTGCCGCTGCCGTCGGGAATCAGATCCTCGGGCAGGGTCACCGGCAGGTCGGCATCGGGGACCGGCACCGGACCGCAGGATTCACAATGGATGATCGGAATCGGCGTGCCCCAGTAGCGCTGGCGCGAGATGCCCCAGTCGCGCAGGCGGTATTGGGTCTGCGTGCGCCCCAGGCCTTGGGATTCCAGGTCGCGGGCGATGGCCTCGACCGCGGCCGCGTGGCCGAGGCCGTCGTAGCGGCCGGAGCGGATGCAGACGCCGGCTTCCTTGTCCGCGTACCACGCCTCCCAGGCGTCGGCGGAAAACGCCTTTCCGGCAACGTCGATGACCTGCCGGATCGGCAGGCCGTATTTGTGCGCGAAGGCGAAGTCGCGTTCGTCATGGGCCGGCACGCCCATGACGGCACCCTCGCCGTAGCCCATGAGCACGTAGTTGCCGATCCAGACCGGGATCGATTCGCCCGAGAGCGGGTGGCGGACCGAAAAACCCGTCGCCATGCCGCGCTTTTCCAGCGTCGCCAGGTCCGCTTCGGCGACGCCCCCTTGCCGGCACTCCTCGATGAATGCGGCCAGCGCCGGATTGTCGCGCGCCAGCCGCTGGGCAAGCGGATGTTCCCCGGCGATCGCGACGAAACTCACGCCCATGATCGTGTCGGCGCGCGTCGTGTACACCCGCAGCAGCGCGTCCTGCCCGTCGAGGTGGTACGGAAAGCCGAAATTCACGCCGGTGCTGCGGCCGATCCAGTTTTCCTGCATCGCCCGCACTTGATGGGGCCAACCGTCGAGCGCGGAGAGGCCGTCCAGCAGCGCATCGGCATACTGCGTGATCGCCAGGTAGTAGCCGGGGATCTCGCGTTTTTCGACCAGCGCGCCGGAGCGCCAGCCGCGGCCCTCGATCACCTGCTCGTTGGCGAGCACGGTCTTGTCGACGGGATCCCAGTTCACCATCTGGGTCTTGCGATACGCGATGCCTTTTTCCAGCATGCGCAGGAACAGCCACTGGTTCCAGCGGTAGTACTCGGGCCGGCAGGTCGCCAGTTCGCGCGACCAGTCGAAGGCGAAGCCCAGCGGCTCCATCTGCGCCTTCATCTCGGCGATGTTCTGGTAGGTCCACGCCGCAGGCGCGATCTTCTTGTCGATCGCCGCGTTTTCCGCCGGCAGGCCGAAGGCGTCCCAGCCCATCGGCATGAGCACGTTGTACCCGCGCATGCGCAGGTGGCGCACCATCACGTCGTTGATGGTGTAGTTGCGCACGTGGCCCATGTGCAGCTTGCCGCTGGGGTAGGGCAGCATCGAGCAGGCGTAGAACTTCCCCTTGGGGAAGCGCGGATCGTTTTCGGTGGCGGTGTGGGCGTCGATGGCGCGCCAGTGCGCCTGAGCCTGGGCTTCGACGTCTTGGGGGGTGTACTTTTCTTGCATCGGGGAATTATAGGGGGCGGATGGCGGATGCCGTCGTCCGCGCGCTCGTCTAAAATTCGATGATGAATCTCGTCGACGATCTCAACCCCCAGCAGCGCGCCGCCGTCACCCTGCCCGACGAACCGGCGCTCATCCTCGCCGGCGCGGGTAGCGGCAAGACCCGCGTGCTCACGACCCGCATCGCCTGGTTGATCCAGTCCGGGCGCACGACGCCGGCCGGCATTCTCGCCGTCACCTTCACGAACAAGGCGGCACGCGAGATGCAGACCCGCCTCGAGGCGATGCTGCCGGTCAATCCGCGGGGGATGTGGATCGGAACCTTCCACGGCCTTTGCAACCGCCTGCTGCGCGCCCACCATCGCGACGCCAACCTGCCCGAGACCTTCCAGATCCTCGACACGCAGGACCAGCTGTCGGCGATCAAGCGGCTGGTCAAGGCGGCCAACGTCGACGAGGAGCGCTGCCCGCCGCGCGACCTGCAGTACTTCATCAATTCGGCCAAGGAATCGGGCCGGCGCGCCTCGGACCTCGGCGGCGCGGGAACCGATCGCCGCTGGGTGGAGCTCTACGCCGCCTACGACGCGCAGTGCCAGCGCGAGGGCTGCGTCGATTTCGCCGAGTTGTTGCTGCGGAGCGTGGAACTCCTGACGCGGCACGAAGCGATCCGGGAACACTACCGCAGCCGTTTTCGCCACATCCTGGTCGACGAGTTCCAGGACACCAATACGCTGCAATATCGCTGGCTCAAGCTCCTCGCGGGGTTGGGCGGATCCGAGGGCGTGCCGACGGGCGTGCCAACGGGCGTGCCAATCTTCGCGGTCGGCGACGACGATCAGTCGATCTACCGCTTCCGCGGCGCCAACGTCGGCAACATGTCGGATTTTCAGCGCGAATACGCGGTCCGGCATCTCATCAAGCTCGAACAGAACTACCGCTCGCACGGCAACATTCTCGACGCCGCCAACCACCTCATCGGCAACAACGCGCGGCGCCTGGGCAAGAAGCTCTGGACCGACGCCGGGGCGGGGGAAAAGATCCATCTCTTCGAAGCCGGTTCCGACGGCCAGGAGGCGGCGTGGATCGTCGACGAGGTGCGCGATCTGCAGGGGCGGGGCGCCCGGCTGCAGGACGTCGCCATCCTCTACCGCTCCAACGCGCAGTCGCGCGTGATCGAACATGCGTTGTTCAATGCCGGCATGGCCTACCGGGTTTACGGCGGCATGCGCTTCTTCGAACGCGCCGAAGTCAAGCACGCCCTGGCCTATCTGCGGCTTGCGGCCAATCCCGACGACGACATTTCCTTCGCCCGCGTGGTGAACTTCCCGCCGCGCGGCATCGGGGCGCGCAGCCTGGAGCAGTTGCAGGACGCGGCGCGGCAGGCAGGGACCAGCCTGTTCCGCGCGATCGGGACCCTGGGCGGCCGGGCGGGAGCCAATTTCGCGCAGTTCGCCGCGATCGTCGGTGTGCTGCAGGAGGCGGCCGGACGGGTGACGCTGGCGGAACTGGCGGCCGAGGCGCTGCAGCGCAGCGGCCTCAACGAGCACTACCGCAACGAGCGCGACGGCGCCGACCGGCTGGAAAACCTGGCGGAACTGATCAATGCCGCCACCGGATTTTCCGCCGAGCAGGCGCGCGACGTGGCACGGGAGATCGGGCTCGATCCGGGGCTGAGTCCTGGGCTGAACCCCGGGCTGAACCCCGGGTCGGCCGCGGCCGATTCCGCCGGGGACGAGGCCGATCCGCGGGCGGCCTTGATCGCGTTTCTCGCGCACGCGTCGCTCGAAGCCGGCGACAACCAGGCGAGCGCCGGGCAGGACGCCCTGCAGCTCATGACCGTGCATGCCGCGAAGGGCCTGGAATTCGATTCGGTGTTCCTCACGGGGCTCGAGGAAGGGCTGTTCCCGCACGAGAACAGCCTGAGCGAGGCCGATGGCCTGGAGGAGGAACGCCGGCTGATGTATGTGGCGGTCACCCGGGCGCGCAAGCGGCTCAGCCTGAGCTATGCCCAGAGCCGCATGCTGCACGGCCAGACCCGCTACGGGTTGCGCTCGCGCTTCGTCGAGGAACTGCCGGAAGCGCTGCTGCAGGTCCGCACGCCCAAACGTGGGACGTTCTTTGGCGCGGGGATGACGGATCGGGCGGCGTGGAGCCGCGAAACGTCCCACGCCCGCCCGGCTGCCGCCGCGCGGGGAAGGGGAGATGCCGGCAGCCGCAGCGCGCCCTTCTCCCGTGCGATGGGAGAGGCGGCGGGAATGAGCGGGAACGGGACGCCGCCACGGTCGCCGCAACCAGCGGGCGGGGCCGCGGCGACCGCCGCCGAGTCGCATGGCCTGCGCGTCGGCCAGGGCGTGCGCCATGCCAAGTTCGGCGAGGGCATCGTGGTCCGGCTGCAGGGAAACGGCACCGATGCGCGGGCGCAGATCAATTTCCGCTCGGTCGGGGTGAAGGAACTGCTGCTTTCCGTCGCCAAATTGCAGCCGGCCTGACATTTCGCGATATTTTCCGGGCCTGAAGGCTCGCCGCTGGAATTCGCTGCTTGGACCACGCAGCCACCACGTAAGGCATGGCCCGCAGCCAGCGCCTCGACCGGGCAGACACCTCGTCGGTTACGAGTGCCACGGTCCGGTCAGGGCGCTTTCCTTCTTACAATGCCACGGCGTTTGATGAGATCCGGGTGCCCTTCAGCGGTCTCAACCCCATTGGGGGCGCGGTGCTCACCCTGGGGGCCGGGGCGGTGCCTGCTAGGTCATCGGTGCCAGGCGGTATTACGTTCGAAGCAGAATGACGCACTACACTGTCTAGGAAATAGCTAGGAAAATAGGAAAGTCGAACCAGCAGGGTTGAACTCCGCGGCCTTTTTCGCCAAGGGAAGACGGGAAAAATGACGGTGAATATCAATGCATCCATCATCGACCAACGGGTAACCGGCGTTCAAGGGGAAATCGCGGAACAGGCCTATCGCGAATTTGGCCTCAACGACCACAGTCGTCTGAAATCTCTGGCGTTTATCTACCTTTGCGTCAAGACCATGCTGGATCTCGATGCCGACGAGGCGTTCGACTGTCTGACGGATGGTGGAGGCGACTTTGGGGTCGACGCCATGCACGTCACGGAGGAAATGGACGGTGAATTTGGCGTCACGCTGTTCCAGGGGAAATATAAGCGAGTCCTCGATGGTGCATCCAATTTTGAAAAGGCCGGGATCGAAGCGCTAACGAATGCCGTCGGCCATATTTTCGATCCGTCGGCCGAGTTGGGGGCGATCAATGATCGCCTCCGGGTAAAGGTCGAAGAGGCAAGGTCGATGATTCGAGATGGATTTATTCCTCGTGTGCGCGCCATTGCTTGCAACAACGGGCTGAAATGGAATGCCGACGCACAATCCGCGATCGATCGCGCGGGTTTTGGCGAACAGGTCGCATGGGAGCACGTCAATCATGATGTGCTTGTTAATGTCTTGCAGCGCATTCGGCCTGTCGATGACGTCATGCGCTTGACCGGTCAAGCGATTGTGGAGGATATGAACTTCAGTCGCGTTTGCATCGGCCGCGTGCCGGTTTCCGAAGTTGCCGCTCTGATGAGGACGCACGGAGATCGCCTTCTGGAGCGCAATATTCGGCGATATCTGGGGTTGCACGGAAACCGCGTCAACGAGGGGATCCGCGGCACCTTGCTTTCGGGCGCGCCGGAAAATTTTTACTTCTTCAATAATGGATTGACCCTCGTCTGCGACGATTTTTCATACAACGCGTTGCAGAGCAGCAATTTTCAGGTCAGGATCGAAAACCTGCAGATCGTTAACGGTGGACAGACCTGCATGACGATTCTGAAAACGTCGGAAGAACTGGAAAGATCTGGAAAGACACTGCCGGCCGACGCGAGCGTCCTGGTACGGATCTACAAGCTGCCGCGGGACAACGAAGACATCGTCTTGCAAATTACGCATGCGACCAATAGCCAGAACCCCGTCGACCTGAAGGACTTGCGCGCCAACGACGGGAAGCAGAGACAACTAGAGCAGAGCATTCAGGATCTGGGATACAACTACCGACGGAAGCGATTGGACGGCACCGCGAAGCCTACGGACATTACGTCGGGTGCGGCGGCGGAGGCGGTGCTGGCAGTCTGGCGCCAGGCTCCGCACCAGGCGAAATTCTTGACTCGCGAGCACTTCGGAAAGCTCTATGGCTCGATTTTTTCGGATTCGCTCAATGGGGCACAGGTTCTGGCAGCGGTCCTCCTCTATCGGATTGCGGAAAATCATCGGCGGCGTCCTCACGAAGGTGACCCGTTGTTTGTCCGCTACGCGTCGTGTTTCATTGCGATGCAGATGGGGCGGCGTTTATTGAAGGATCTGGGCGTTGACCTTGGCGGGCTCGATCACAACAACTTTTCCCAAGCCAAATCGCATATCGAGGACTTGGGGGAATCCTACTTTGCCGCATCTCGGGGTGACATCGAGGCGGCTTTGAAGGCGCTCTATGGCCGCGACGAGGTTTCCGTCCAGCAGCTTTCCGCAACGTTTCGGCGCGGCGATCTGATTGAAAAGCTTAAACGAACCGAGGTGTGAATCACTCGACGATGTCCCGGTACATCGCGTAGGCGCAGGTCTGGGTCGCCGCGCCCACCACCATCGACAGCGGCGCCAGCACCATGCCGACCGTCGTCTCCCCCACGCTGAAGGCGTCGACCATCGCGCCCAGCGCCAGGACGAGCAGGGTGGCGAGCGCGATCAGCGACAGGAAATAGACGAGCATCGGCCAGCGGTTGCGCCAGCAGGTGAAGAAACTGAAGAACATCGCCTTGCCCGCGGTCATGCCGTGCCAGGCGACGAGCGGGGGCGCGAACCAGATCGCCATCTGCAGCGGCACCCAGATCACCAGGCTGCCCAGCACCCACGCCGTCTGCGCGTGGGTCAGGTGTTCGGCTGCATCCTTGCCGGTTCCGGACGGGAGCATCGCAAAACCGGTGGTGAGCAGACCCGCCGCGATCGCCGACACCACGCCGATCTTGATCAGATGCAGGCGCGTGAAGGGCTCGCGCAGCGGATCCGTGTAGCAGTGCGGCCCCGGCGCTTTGCCGCGGTCGACGTCACGGCAGACGCCGAGCATGCCGACCCATGCCGCCGGCATCAGGATGAGGGCGAATGCCTGCCCCACGATCGGCAGCAGGCTGATCGTCCAGATGACGATCATTCCCATCAGGACGAAGGTCAGGATCGACAGCGGCTGGCGGCCGAAAAGCCGCAGACCGCTGCGGATCCATCCGATGCCGTCGGACGCCTTGCGCGTGTGGATGGTCGGTGTCAGACCCACGGCAGGGCCTCCGGCGCCGCATCGGCACGGGCGTGGAGCGTGCGCTCGAACCGCGCCGGATCGTGCGGCGCCAGGACGGCGGCCGGGCGCGGCAGGTGCAGGTCGTAGAGGCGCGAAATCCAGAATCGCAGCGCTGCCGCGCGCAGCATCGGCTGCCAGAACGGACGCTCGGACGCCTCCAGCGGACGCACGCGATGGTATGCAGCGAGCAGCGCCGCGGCCCGGTCCGGAACCCACCGCCCGTCCTGCAGTTCGACGCACCAGTCGTTCATGGTGACGGCCAGGTCGTAGAGCCACGGACCGTTGCCGGCGAAGTAGAAGTCGATCAGGCCGCCGATCCGGTCGTCGTCGAACAGCACGTTGTCGCGAAACAGGTCGGCGTGAATCGGCCCCGACGGCAACCGGGCGTAGCCGGGCTCCGAGGAGATGCGTTCCTGGAAACGGATCTCTTCGTCCAGGCGCTGGAATTGTGCCGCCGGCATGTGCGCCGCCAGGGACGGCGCCGTCTGCCGCCACCATGCGAGCCCGCGCGGATCGGCATGAGCCTGGGGGTAGTCCCGCGCCGCGAGGTGCATGCGCGCGAGGGTTTCCCCCACCCGGGCGCAGTGCGTCGCGTCGGGCGTTTCGACCGCCCTGCCCGAAAGGCGGGCGACGATCGCCACCGGCTTGCCGTGCGTGCGAGTGAACAATTCTCCGTCCCGGGTGGCGACCGGTTCCGGCACCGGCAGGTCGTGGCGGGCGAGATGCCGCATCAGGCCGAGATAGAACGGCAGATCTTCGGCGCGCAGGCGCTCGAAAACCGTCAGCACGTACTTGCCGGCGTCGGTGGTCAGAAAGAAGTTCGAATTCTCGATGCCGCTGGCGATGCCCTGAAAGCGCTGCAGCGCGCCGAGCGCGTAGCGGTCGAGCAGCGCGAGCATGTCCTCGCGCGAGAGGTCGGTGAAGACGGCCATCGCCGGATGAAAATTGGGGATTATAGATGCAGTGGCGACGGACGACAGGATATCCTTGGCGGGATTCCGATGGAAAGACTGCCACTTGTGAAGACCCTGCTGTTGGTGGACGGCTCGGGGTACCTGTACCGCGCCTACCACGCCTTGCCCGACCTGCGTACCGCCCGGGGCGAACCGACCGGCGCGCTGCGGGGATTCCTGAGCATGCTGCGCAGCCTGCGCGAGATCGTGCCCGGCGAGTATTGCGCCTGCGTGTTCGACGCCAAGGGGCCGACGTTTCGCGACGCGATGTTCCCCGATTACAAGGCCCACCGGCCGCCGATGCCCGAGGACCTGGCGGCGCAGATTCCGGTCGTTCGCGATGCCGCGGCCGCGCTCGGCTGGACGGTGTTGCAGGTCGAGGGTGTCGAGGCCGACGACGTGATGGGGACGTTGGCCCGGCAGGCGGCCGAAGCCGGGCTGCGCGCGGTGATTGCCACCGGCGACAAGGATCTGGCACAGCTCGTCGACGATTCGATCGGCCTGATCGACACCATGCGCCGCGAAGGCGGGCCGCCGCGACGGATGGACCGGGCGGGGGTGATCGAACGCTTCGGCGTGCCGCCGGAGCGCATCGTCGATTACCTGGCGCTGGTCGGCGATGCCGTCGACAACGTCCCGGGGGTGGAAAAGGTCGGTCCCAAGACGGCCGTCAAATGGTTGCAGCAGTATGGCTCGCTCGATGGCGTGATCGCCCATGCCGATGCCATCGGGGGGGCGGTCGGCGGCAATCTGCGCAAGGCGCTCGATTGGCTGCCGACGGCGCGGGCGCTGGTCACCGTGCGCACCGACGTCGATCTTCGCGGGGCCGTGCCGGACCTGGAAATCCTTGCCCTGCGCGCCCCCGACCAGGACGCCTTGCGCGGGATCTACGAACGCTACGAGTTCCGGAGCTGGCTGCGCGAACTGACGCCGGGCGGTGCCGACGATCCACCGGCGCCGCGTACGGCGGACCCGGATGGCGCCTCCGCCCGGGCCGCGGCGGGCGATCGGACCTACGAGTGCGTCTGCACCGAGGAACAGCTTGGGCGCTGGCTCCACGCCATCGAGCGGGCGGAACTGACCAGCATCGATACCGAAACGACCTCGCTCGATCCGATGCGCGCCGAACTCGTCGGGATCTCGCTTG
Source organism: Pseudomonadota bacterium (assembly GCA_021838715.1). Taxonomy (GTDB): domain Bacteria; phylum Pseudomonadota; class Gammaproteobacteria; order Burkholderiales; family Burkholderiaceae_F; genus GJ-E10. The sequence continues at coordinate 66,118 of JAKCCX010000007.1, forward strand.
CGGTGCGCGCCGACGAGGCCTGCTACATCCCGCTCGGTCATCGCGGCATGGCGTCGGACGCGCCGCGGCAGCTCGACCGCGACCGGGTGCTGGCGCGGTTGCGTCCCTGGCTGGAAAGCGCCGACCACGCCAAGCTGGGCCAGCACGCCAAGTACGACTGTCATGTGTTCGCCAATGCCGGACTGCAGATGGCGGGCATCCGCCACGATACCCTGCTGCAGTCCTATGTGCTGGAAGCGCATCGCTCCCACGACATGGATTCCCTCGCCGCGCGCCATCTCGGCCGCAAGACCATTTCCTACGAGGAGGTCTGCGGCAAGGGGGCCAAACAGATCGGATTCGACCAGGTCCCGATCGATCGGGCGACCGAGTACGCTGCCGAGGATGCCGACGTCACGCTCGCGTTGCACTATGCCCTGTGGCCCCGGATCGAGGCCGATGCGGACCTGCGGCGGATCTATGAAACGATCGAAATCCCCGTGTCCCGCGTCCTGTTCCGGATGGAGCGGACGGGCGTGCTGATCGATCCGCAGCGCCTGCAGGACCAGAGCCGCGAAATCGGCATGCGCGTCGCCGCCCTGGAGGCCGAGGCGTTCGTCCTGGCCGGCGGGACGTTCAATCTGGCGTCGACGAAGCAGGTGGGCGAGGTGCTCTTCGAGCGCCTGGGACTGCCGGTGGTGAAAAAGACGGCGAGCGGGGCGCCCAGCACCGACGAGGAAGTGCTCGAAAAGCTGGCGCAGGACTATCCGCTGCCCAAGTTGCTGCTGACGCATCGCGGTCTGTCGAAGCTGCGTTCCACCTACTGCGACAAGCTGCCGGGGATGATCCATCCCCGAACGGGGCGCGTGCATACGACGTACGGGCAGGCGATCGCCGTCACGGGGCGGTTGTCGTCCTCCGATCCGAACCTGCAGAACATTCCCGTACGGACCGCCGACGGGCGGCGCATCCGGGCCGCGTTCGTCGCGCCGCCGGGGGCGCGGATCCTGTCGGCCGACTATTCGCAGATCGAGTTGCGCATCATGGCCCACATCTGCGGCGATCCCGGTCTCGTCGGCGCGTTCGAGCGCGGTGAGGACGTGCATCGCCGCACCGCGTCCGAGGTGTTCGGCGTTGCGCCGGACGAGGTCGGCGACGACCAGCGGCGGGTGGCCAAGGTGATCAACTTCGGCCTGATGTACGGGATGAGCGCGTTCGGCCTCGCGTCCAACCTGGGGATCGGCAAGGACGCGGCGCAGCACTATATCGACCGGTACTTCCAGCGCTATCCCGGGGTCGCGCAATACATGGAGGCGACGCGCGAGACGGCGCGCCGGCAGGGCTACGTGCAGACCGTGTTCGGCCGTCGGCTCTGGCTGCCGGAGATCCACGGACCGAGCGGGCCGCGGCGGCAGGCGGCCGAGCGCGCGGCGATCAATGCGCCGATGCAGGGGACGGCGGCCGATCTCATCAAGCTGGCGATGATCGCGGTCGACGACTGGCTGACGCGCGAAGGCATGGCGACGCGCCTCGTGATGCAGGTGCATGACGAATTGGTGTTCGAGGTGCCCGAGAGCGAAGAGGCCCGGGTGCGGGCCGCGGTTCCGGGCCTGATGACGGGTGTCGTGCGGTGGCAGGTGCCGCTGGAGGTGGAGGTGGGCGTGGGCAGCAACTGGGACGAGGCGCACTGATGGGCACCTTTCTGCTGATTCTCGGCGCCAACATGGCCTCGACGGCGGTGTCGCTTTCGCTGGCGGCGATCCTGGGTTTCCGCTTCCTCGCGGGCCTGGTCGACCGCTTGGTGCACATGTCGATCGGCCTGCTGCTGGCGACCGGCCTGACGCATCTGCTGCCCGAGGCGATGGCGCGGGGCATTCCCCCGGCGCGCCTGGGCTGGACCCTGCTGCTGGGGATCCTGGCGCTCTTCATCCTGGAAAAGTCGACCCTGATCCACCACACCCACCACCACGAGGGCGACGCCCACCACCACGAGCACGGCCACGACGCGCAGGAGGCGGGGCGGGGCGCCTATCCGGTGCTCGTCGGCGATGCGTTCCACAATTTCGGCGACGGCGTCGTGATCGCGGCTGCGTTCCTGGTCGACGTTCATGCCGGCCTGCTGACGGCCATGGCAGTGATGGCGCATGAGATTCCGCATGAGATCGGCGACTTCATGATCCTCCTGAACGCGGGGTTTTCCCGGCGGCGGGCGTTCGGATTCATGCTGCTTTCGGGGTCGGCGGCGGTGCTCGGCGGGGCGATCGGCTTCTTCGTCCTGGATCGCCTGCAGGCGCTCATGCCCTACGCGCTGGTGCTGGCGGCGGCAAGCTTCGTGTATATCGCGCTGTCCGACCTGCTGCCCGAGCTGATGCGCAGATCATCCTTACGGCGTACCCTGCCGGACGTCGGGCTGGTGCTCCTGGGTGTCGTGATCGCGGTCGCCGCGGCCAGTCTGGACACCAATTGAGGGCGGAGCGCGCATTCTCCGCCCTCCGCCCGATCGAAACCCCGCCCGGCATCGTAAAATGGGGGTTTCGGTCGCCGCAGCATGAAAAAATCCGCATCCCCGCAACCGCCGGACGAATTGAGCTTCGAGCAGGCGCTCGACGAGCTCGACGCGCTGGTGCGGAAAATGGAGTCCGGCGAACTGGGGCTCGACGAATCCATCGCGGCATATCGCCGCGGCACGGATTTGGCGAAGGTATGTCAGGGCCGGTTGAACGCGGCCGAACTGGAGATTCGCAAACTGGACGGCGAGGCGCTGCGGGCGCTGGAGCCGGACGAGCTGCGGGGTGGTGAAACTGATGCCGGAATTTGAATCTTGGGTGCGTGCCTGTCAGGAGCGATTCGAGGCGTTGGCCTCGGCTCGCCTGCCGGCCGCGGATCGGACGCCGCGACGCCTGCATGAGGCGATGCGCTATGCGGTGCTGGGCGGGGGCAAGCGCATCCGGCCGTTGTTGGCATACGCCGCCGGCGTCGTGGCCGATGCCGATCCGGCGGCGCTGGACTGCGTTGCGCTGGCGCTGGAGTATGTGCACGTCTATTCGCTGGTGCACGACGATCTGCCGTGCATGGACGACGACGTCCTGCGGCGCGGCAAGCCGACCGTTCACGTCGCGTTCGATGAGGCGACGGCGATGCTCGTCGGCGATGCCCTGCAGGCCGAGGCGTTCCGGGTGCTCGCCGAGGCCCCGATCGCGCCGGCCGTGCGTGCCGACCTGATTCGCGACCTGGCCCTGGCGGCGGGAACCGATGGCATGTGCGGCGGCCAGGCGATCGACCTCGACGCGATGCGCGGGCAGGCAGATTTCCCGCTCGACGGAGCCGGGCTCGAACGGATGCACGGCATGAAGACCGGCGCGCTGGTGCGCGCGGCGATCGTCATGGGCGCCCGCGCGGGCGGTGCGGGCGAGACGGTTCTGGCCCTGCTGGATCGCTATGCCGAGGCGATCGGCCTGGCGTTCCAGATCGTCGACGACATTCTGGATGTCGAGTCGAGTTCGGAAGAACTGGGCAAGACGGCGGGCAAGGATGCCGCGCAGAACAAACCCACCTATGTGAGCGTGCTCGGACTCGACGCGGCGCGCCGGCATGCCGCCGATCTGCGCGAGTCGGCGAATCGCGCCCTCGCCGCCCTGGAAACCGAAGCCGGCCTGCCGGCGGATCGTGCGCTGCGGCTGCGACAGCTTGCCGATCTCATCGTCTCGCGGCGCCGATGAATACCACTCCCAGCATTCCGATCATGGCGCCGATGCAAAACCCGTCTTCCGTGGCAACCAGGTCGTCGAGCACCGGGGGCCTGCTGCCGACGATCGAGTCGCCGGCCGACCTGCGCCGACTGGATCGTTTCCAGCTGCGATCGCTCGCCGACGAATTGCGCGAATACCTGATCCACTCGGTCGCGAGCACCGGGGGACATCTGAGTTCGAACCTGGGCACGGTCGAACTCACCATTGCGCTGCATTACGTGTTCAACACGCCCGAAGACCGCATCGTCTGGGACGTCGGGCACCAGACCTACGCGCACAAGATTCTCACCGGGCGCCGCGACGCGATGCCGACCTTGCGCCAGGCCGGGGGGATTTCCGGATTCCCGCGGCGGGCGGAGTCGCCCTATGACGCGTTCGGCGTCGGGCATTCCTCGACGTCGATCTCCGCCGCGCTGGGGATGGCGGTGGGTGCGCGCAACCGCGGCGAAACGCGGCACAGCATCGCGGTGATCGGCGACGGGGCGATGTCGGGCGGCATGGCGTTCGAAGCGCTCAACAATGCCGGCGTCACCGAGAACGTGCGGCTACTCGTGATCCTCAACGACAACGACATGTCGATTTCGCCGGCGGTGGGAGCGCTCAATCGGCACCTCGCGCGCATTCTCAGCGGCAATTTCTATCGCGCCGCGCGCAGTGCCGGCAGGCAGGTGCTCAAGCATCTGCCGCCGGTTCTCGAACTGGCGCGCAAGTTCGAGGAACACGCCAAGGGCATGGTCGCCCCCGGCACGCTATTCGAGGAATTCGGCTTCAACTACATCGGCCCGATCGACGGCCACGACCTCGAGGCGCTGATCCCGACCTTGCAGAATCTCTGCGGCACGACCGGGCCCCAGTTCCTCCACGTGGTGACCCGCAAGGGCCAGGGCTATTCCCATGCCGAGGCCGACCCGATTCTCTATCACGGGCCGGGGAAGTTCGACCCCGCGGTGGGGATCGTCGGCAAGCCCGCGGCGCCGGCCAAGCTCACCTACACCCAGGTGTTCGGCGACTGGCTCTGCGACATGGCGCGCGCCGACGCGCGGCTCATCGGCATCACGCCGGCGATGCGCGAAGGATCCGGCATGGTCCGCTTCGAGCGCGAGTTTCCCAACCGGTATTTCGACGTCGGCATCGCCGAACAGCACGCCGTGACGTTTGCCGCCGGCTTGGCCTGCGAAGGGATGCATCCGGTCGTCGCGATCTACTCGACCTTCCTGCAGCGCGCCTACGATCAGCTGATTCACGACGTCGCGTTGCAGAACCTGCCGGTGCTGTTCGCGATCGACCGCGGCGGCCTGGTCGGGGCCGATGGCGCAACCCACCATGGCGCGTTCGATCTGTCGTTCCTGCGCTGCATTCCGAACATGGTGGTGATGACGCCGAGCGACGAAAACCTCTGCCGCCGCATGCTCACGGCGGCGTTCCGTCACGAAGGACCGGCCGCGGTGCGCTATCCGCGCGGGGCCGGCATCGGCGCGGCGCTCGAGCCCGGGCTCGATCCGGTCGAGATCGGCAAGGGCGTGCTGATGCGCGAATCGACCGCGCCGACGGGCGGCCGCATCGCGATCCTGGCTTTCGGAACCCTGCTTCACCCGGCATTGCGCGCGGCCGACGCCATCGACGCCAGCGTCGCGGACATGCGGTTCGTCAAGCCGCTCGACCGGGAACTGCTGCTGCGTCTTGCCGACACCCACGATGCGCTGGTCACCATCGAGGAGAACGTCATCCAGGGCGGCGCCGGCAGCGCGTGCGCGGAAGAACTCGACGCCGCCGGGCGGGTCGTCCCGCTGCTGCGCTTGGGTCTGCCCGACGTCTTCATCGATCACGGCGATTCCGCAAAGCTGCTGGCCGAGGCCGGCCTCGACGCGGCGGGCATCGAAGCGTCGATTCAACGGCGTTTCGGCAATCTGTTGCCGGATCTGCGCCGGACCCGGCAAGCGGGCGGCGCGGCCGGATAGTTCGTTCGTCCGCCGGCCGCCCGTTGCGGGGCCGGCGCGTCATGCCGGGGAAGCGTGGCCGAGGGGTTTAAGGCACTGGTCTTGAAAACCAGCAACGGGCAACCGTTCGTGAGTTCGAATCTCACCGCTTCCGCCAACGCTCGAGCAAGTTGTTGATTTGCCGATAAGTATTGTTATTCAAGGACTTGGAATGCAGTGGGCCTGAGCCTCCTGGCGGACAAGTCGCCTCACACACAAAATTCGGGCAGGCTCCTTTCCGCCAGAAGAGCCCGTCAGCGGCTTCGTGTCTGCGAAGGCCGCAGCGCCAAGGCACCATCTCCGAGCAGGCTCAGCACGACCAGGGAAACCGCCCAGAAGGCAGGATATTCCCAGCCCCCTCCCTTGTTGGTGAACAGCCATCCGTTGGCGCCGTGCACGAGGACAATCGTGCCGAGCATCTCCAGCGCCAGGGGAATGGCCACCCAGGGTGCGTAGATCCCGAGCACCAGCGCGATACCCCCGAGCGCCTCCAGGGCGATGGTGCCGTAGGCGAGGATGGCCGGCAGGTGCAGCGATGCGAAGTAGGCGACGAAGCCGGGAATGGTGAATACGAACACCTTCAGCCCAACGTGGGTCAGGAACAGGATGCCCAGGCTTACACGCAGCAGCGTGATGCCGTAAGGGGCGGTGGTTGCGCGAATCATGATCGAACTCCTTGTGGTTCCGTGGGGTTTCCCAGCCTGGCTCGCGCCGTCGCGAGCGTCCCCTGGGCCACAAACAGCACTTTATGAGCACAAGGTTCGCAAATAAAGTGGATTAGAAACAACAAACTATTGCCAGATACGCAATAATATCGCCGCATCATGGATCTGTTCGCCGCAACCCGGGTGTTCGTGCAGGTGGTGGACTCGGGCAGCTTCGCGCGTGCCGCGACGGCGCTGGACCTGTCCAATGCCGTGGTCACGCGCCAGGTCGCCGCGCTCGAGGCCCACCTGGGCGCGCGCCTGCTCCACCGCACGACCCGACGCATGTCGCTGACGGACGCGGGGGAAGATTTCTATGGTCGCAGCCGCTCCATCCTGGAGCAGCTCGCGGAGGCGCAGGCCTCGGCCGCGCGAGGTGCGCGCAGCCCCGTCGGCTTGCTGCGCGTATCGGCTCCCCTTTCCTACGGCACCGCTCGCCTGGCTCCGGTGCTGGCCCGGTTTCATGAGCGCTACCCGCAACTAAGCCTGGACGTCGATCTCAGTGACCGCATGGTCGATCTCGCCAACGAAGGCGTCGACGTGGCACTACGCATCGCCACGCGTCTGGACCCCGGTGTCATCTCGCGACGCGTCGTCACGCTCGACGCGGTGGTCTGCGCGGCTCCCGGGTATCTTCAACGGCGGGGACGGCCGCGCGAGCCGGCGGAACTATCCGGACACGACACGCTGAGCTTCAGCTACTTGCTGGCAGGCGACGAATGGCCGTTCACCGGGCCTGACGGGCGCCGCGAGCAGGTCCGGGTGCGCCCGAACGTGCATTCGAACAATGGCGAACTGCTGCGCGACCTGGCGATCTCCGGCGCCGGCATCATTTTGCAGCCCCGATTCATCGTCGAGCAGGCGTTGCGCGCCGGCACCCTGGTGCCCATCCTGGAGTCCTACCGCACGCTCGACCTGAACGTGCACGCGGTGTACCTCAGCCGACGTTTCCTGCCGAGCAAAGTGCGCGTGTTCATCGACTTCCTGGTGGAGACGCTGGGAGAGAAGGCGCAGACATGAACGACGACATCCAGAGCCGGGCGCGAGCCACGTGGCTGCAAGCGCGCCATGAACTGGGCGGGAACATCACCGCCCTGGAATTCGGCGATACGGCTTCCGGCGTGGCCACGGGTGGGCAGTCCGCGCCGGCGCGGGTGATCCGCCTGCCGCTGGGCGTGGGCGCCTTGGCGCGCAAGTATCTTCGTGCGCCCAAACCTGGCGAGGGTGCCATCGAGGCGGCCATCGCCGAGGTGGAAGAAGCGATCATGCCGCTGCGGCCCCTGGTCCCTGCAGGCTCGCGATGCGTCAGCGGGGATTCCCGCGTGGCGTGGGTCGCCGGCGTGCTGGGGTTCGAGCCCGCGCCCTGGGTCACCCTGACCACGGAGGCGGTGGAGCATGGCTTCAACCGCTGGGTTTCGATCGCGCTGGGAAGGCCGGCGACGCAGGACACCTTGCCCGCGAGCGCCGAGTTTGCCGCCAGCCTGCTCGTGTTGCGCGAGTGGCTGCATCACCTGTCCTTCGCGGACATCCTCCTGGCCCACACGGACGCAGGGACCTGAACATCCGCGGCATGGACGTGCGCGTTGACGGAGCGCCAAGCGAGGTGGACTCCTCGATGGATTTATGAGCCGTACGGCCGAGAACTTTCGGGCCTGCTGCGCTGACCGAAATCGGCGTATCTTCGGCGCCTCTGCCCGAAAGAACTGGAGGTCGGCATGTCATGGTCGGCGGCTGACCGCCTGCAGATTCGCCCGTTCGGGCGTGGCGCCCACGGCTCGATGCCGCAGGCCGGCACGAAGGAGAACGTCATAACCGGCGTGGAGGCGCTGGTTGTCGGCGCGCTCGCGTGGCTTTGCTGACCTGTCCCCTTCGCCATGGTCCACCTCTCGGCCTTCGCGCGGGTCCTTGACCTCGGAGGGACTTTTGTCTTCGCGATCAGCGGCGCGGTCGCCGCGGTCAATCGTCGATTGGATCTCTTCGGGATCCTGGTCTTGTCGTTCGTGGCCGGAAACTTTGGCGGAATCATGCGGGATGTGCTGATCGGCGCGATTCCTCCTGCCGCGTTGTCCGACGAGTGGTATCTGCTGGTGTCCCTCGCCGCCGGTCTCATCACGTATTTCTCCTATGCCGGCGTTGATCGTTTGCGCAGCCCCATGCTCTGGTTCGACGCCGTGGGCTTGGCCTTCTTCGCGGTCGTCGGGGCCGAAAAGGCACTCACCTTCGGATTGAACCCGGTCATGTCGGCCCTGCTCGGCATGCTGACGGGCGTGGGTGGCGGGATGATGCGCGACGTACTCGTCAATGACGTTCCCCAAGTCCTGCGGTCCGACCTCTACGCCGTCGCGGCGCTGGCGGGCGCATCGATCGTCGTCGGGGGGCATCTGGTCGGGATTTCCTACCGTGCATCGGCGGTTGTCGGAGGAATCTTCTGCTTTGCCCTCCGATTCATGGCGATCCGGTACGCCTGGCACCTGCCGACGGCTGCCCTGTCCGCGCAACGGCGCGCCGGCGAAGGCCCGTCGGCGGAGCACGACGCACCTCCTGGGACTTGAAGCGCTGTCCAGCGCCACCGGCGTGGCTGCGGGCCGGGTCTTGCGGTCGGGGTGCTGTGTACCGCCATCGGTATCCCGCGTGCGCAGGTCGGCACGACCGACGCGATGCCCATTCCCGGCGGGTGGCACCTGGACGACAGGAAGTCTCCAGGCAACTACGCAACTTGAATGTGCCCAGCGAGCCCATGCAACCATCACGACGGCTGGTCACGCTGCCATCGGCGGCAAGGTCGATGGTCCGATGGCGGACGTTGGCGCCGCCGTGGCGGAACCTACTTCGTCGGAGCGACCTCGACGGTCACGTGGGACAGGACGCGGAAACGGTCGAGCATGGCGCGATAGAACCCGGCGTCGCGCGGTTCGTCGGTCTCCACGCTGAGGATGGCGGCAACGTGGCCGGGGCCGACCCGCCACAGGTGCAGATCGGTCACGCGATCGCCTTCGGATTCCACCGCTGCGCGGAGGTTTTCGGCGAGCCGCGGGTCGGGGGTCATGTCGAGGAGGATCGCGCCGGTGTCGCGGATGAGTCCGTACGACCAGGTTGCGATGACCGCCGCGCCGATGATCCCCGCCAGCGGGTCCATCCATAGCCAGCCGAACGTGCGCGCCAGAACCAGTCCGACGATCACGAGAATGGATACCGCCGCATCGGCGGCGACATGGATGATGGCCGCGCGCATGTTGTTGTCGCGGTGGGCGGCGCTCGTGTGTTCCGGCCCATGGTCATCGTCGTGTCCATGGTGGTCATGGTCATGATCATGATCGTGGTCATGGTCATCGCCATGGTCGTGTCCATGGCCATGGTGATGATGGCGGCCGCCGCGGCTGAGAATCCAGGCGCTTCCGATGTTCACCGCCAGGCCGACGAAGGCGATGGGGATGGCCTGGGCAAAATGAATCTGCACGGGTCGAAGCAGGCGCAGCACGGACTCGTACCCGATCAGCAGCGCGATCATCGCGAGGATGATCGCGCTCGTGAATCCCGCGAGGTCCCCCATCTTGCCGGTGCCGAAGGAGAATCGGGGGTCGTGCGCGTGGTTGCGGGCATAGCGGTAGGCCAATGCGGCGAGCAGCAGGGCGCCGGCATGGGTGCTCATGTGCAGGCCGTCGGCAACCAGCGCAATCGAGCCGAAGAGCAGGCCGCCGACGATTT
>JAKCCX010000133.1 GCA_021838715.1 Pseudomonadota bacterium
CGCGAGCCTCGGCATCGTGCCGACCGTGCGGCACGCCGACTACATCGGTTCCTGGCTCGAGGTGCTCCGCGACGATGACCGCGCGATCATCCGCGCCGCCAGCGCGGGCTCAAAGGCCGCCGATTATCTGCTGGCGTTCCAGGCCGATGAGGGTGAGCCGGAAGCTCCCTCGGGTCCCGCGATCCCGGCCTCGGCGCCGGAGAGATCCTATGGGGATGAGCGCAGCGCGGCCATACCGGGCTACGTGGGGGGGTTCATCTATGGAAGGATTCAACATGTTTGCCGAAAAGGAAGTCGCTGCCCCAGCTCCGTCCATCAATACCGATCCGATCTTCGTCGCGATCGAGATGAGCCGGTCGAAGTGGGTCGTGGGTACTCACATTCCCACGTCGAGCAAGGTGGGCATTCATACCGTCGAATGGGGCGACGCGGCCGCCTTGCTGGCTCTCGTCGAGCGGCTTCGATCTCGTGCCGCCGACGTCGTCGGCATCGCGGACGTGCCGGTCCTGTGCTGTTACGAAGCCGGGTACGAAGGCTTCTGGCTTTACCGCCGGCTCGCCGCCGCCGGGCTCCGTGTCTTGGTGATCGACCCTTCCAGCCTGCTGGTCAACCGACGCGCCAAGCGCGCGAAGACGGATCGGATCGACGCGAAGGCGATGATCCGTGCGCTGATGGCCTACAACAGGGGCGAGGACCAGGTGCTCAGCGCCGTCAACGTTCCTAGTGTGGAGCAGGAGGACCACCGTCGGCTCGTACGGGAACGACAGAGCTTGGTTTACGACTGCACCGCGCATACCAACCGCATTCGGGGATTGCTGCTGACACAAGGGATCGTCGGCTTCGACCCGCGCGCCAGCGGCGCTGAACGGCAGCTCGACGAACTTGTCACCGGTGATGGTCGCTCGCTCGGACCGCGGCTGAAAGACGAGATGCGACGCGAGATCGGCCGCCTTCGTGTTGTCCTCGAGCAGCTGAAGGACGTGAGTGCGGAGCGCGACGCCATCGCTCTCGGGAAGACGATCGAGACCCCGCACCGCGATCAGGGCTTGGCCGATGCCGATGCTGCGATGATCGCGTCGCTCGCCCGGATCAAAGGCGTCGGCCCGAACGACGCATCGGTGCTCGTGCGCGAGGCCTTCTGGCGCAAGTTCAACAACCGACGTGAGCTTGCCGCATGGAGCGGACTGGCGCCGATGCCCTGGGCGAGCGGAACAGTCAGCCGGGACCAGGGCATCGCAAAGACCGGTCCCGCCATCTTCCGCTCGCACATGCTGCAGATCGCCTGGCGCTGGCTTCATCATCAGCCGCAAAGCAGGCTGTCCCAGTGGTTCAACGAGCGGACGAACGGCGCGGCCGGTCGAGTCCGGCGGGTCATGATCGTGGCGCTCGCACGCAAGCTCCTCGTTGCGCTCTGGCGTTATGCGACGGCCGGCCTGGTGCCGACCGGCGCCATCGTCGCCTGAGTTCTCCAGATCCCCTGCCCGACAGGGGAGAACCGGGAGGATGTGTGACCGGCCCTCTGACTGGCTGAAAAACGCCGTCATTAGAGATGGGTCCCATCCCCTGGAGCGTCGAGCCCGCAGCAAACGGGATTATGGTCGCGAGGCCTGCCGACCGCAGGAACTCGAACCGGATAAAAGGTGAGTTGGCCAGACGCCAGCTTTGTGCAGGACGCTCTGCCCCGGTCGGTTGCCAACGCCATCACGCCGGCTTCGCCGGCGCCGATCGTGCGCGCCTTGGATACAGGCGGGGGTCGTTCAGCCGTCGTCCTTCCCCGGAAACGCGGTTCTTGACCCACCCCATAAAAGTGAGAGGGCTGCGCCGGTTTCGTGACGAGGTCGGGTCGAGAGAGAGGCTTTCGACCGCCCGTCACGGAGAAACCGACATGGCGACGACCATTCAGAAGATCACCCTCAGCGCCTCGCGCGACATCCCTTTCAACAAGTTGGTGCTGAGCCAGGCGAACGTCCGGCGCGTGAAGGCCGGCGTATCGATCGAGGAGCTGGCCGAGGACATCGCCCTGCGCACGCTGCTGCAAGGCCTCAGCGTACGCGCCGTCGTCGATGCTGAAGGCAAGGAGACCGGCATGTTCGAGGTGCCGGCCGGCGGCCGCCGGTTCCGCGCGCTGGAATTACTGGTCAAGCAGAAACGCCTGGCCAAAACCGCGCTGATTCCCTGCGTGGTGCGCGATGGCGGGATCGCCGAGGAAGATTCGCTGGCGGAGAACGTCCAGCGAATCGCCCTGCACCCGCTCGATCAGTTCCGCGCCTTTCAGGCATTGCGTGAGAAGGGCCTGGGCGATGAAGAGATCGCCGCACGGTTCTTCGTGAACCCGACCGTGGTGAAGCAGCGCCTGCGCCTCGCCGCGGTGTCACCCAAGCTCCTCGACATCTATGCCGAGGACGGGATGACGCTGGAGCAATTGATGGCCTTCACTGTCACATCAGACCATGCCCGGCAGGAACAGGTCTGGGATTCCGTTTCGCGGAGCTACAACAAGGAGCCCTACTTGATCCGCCGCCAGCTCACCGAAGGCGCCGTCAGGGCGTCCGACCGGCGTGCGCTGTTCGTGGGCGCCGACGTCTACGAGGCGGCGGGTGGCGTGGTGATGCGCGATCTGTTCCAGCACGATGACGGCGGCTGGCTCCGGGACCCGGCGTTGCTCGATCGACTGGTGACCGAGAAGCTCCAGGCCGAAGCCGAAGCCTTGCGCGATGAGGGCTGGAAGTGGATCGCGGTGGCGACCGACTTCCCCTACGGCCACAGCGCCGGTCTGCGCCGCCTGGCCGGCGAGACCACCGAACTCACCCAGGAGGAGGCGGCCACCTTCGAGGCGCTACAGACCGAATACGAGACGCTGGAGGCCGAGTATGCCGGCGCCGACGACTTGCCCGAGGCGGTCGATCGGCGCCTCGCCGAGATCGAGGCCGCCAAGTCGGTGTTCGAGAATCGGCCGGTCCGGTTCGATTCCGCCGACATCGCTCGCGCCGGCATTTTCGTCAGCATCGATAGCGACGGCGCATTGCGGATCGAGCGCGGCTTTGTCCGACCCGAGGACGAGGCGCCGGTAGAACCGATTCCAACCGGGGCGGACGTTGCACCCGAGCCGATCGGCGCGGAGATCCCAGTCCGGCGCGCTGTCATCACCATCGGTGGCGCGCCGACCGGGTCCGAGACTGAAGCCCCGGAGGAAGACGACACCATCCGGCCGTTGTCCGACCGCCTGGTGACGGAGTTGACCGCCCACCGCACCCTGGCGCTGCGCGACGGCGTGGCGAACGATCCGC
>JAKCCX010000134.1 GCA_021838715.1 Pseudomonadota bacterium
ACCGCAGTGCGGTGCGTGCATTGGGGCTACCCACCGAATCGGTCCATTTGAACGGCTACGCCGCCGATGGCCGGATGGTGGTCTGCCTGCGCGCCATGCACAAGCGCGTCGATCCCGGGCTTTGGGACAACCTGGCGGGGGGAATGGTCGCCGCCGGCGAGGATCTTCGTACGGCCGTTGCCCGCGAAGCCCTGGAAGAGGCCGGACTCGTCCTCGACGGCCTGCCGGTGTCCATTGGCGGCAGAATTCCCGTGTCCCGGCCGATCGTCGAAGGGCTGCTCGTCGAGACGGTGCATGTCTTCGACGTCGACCTCCCCGAAGGGACCCGGCTCGAGAACCGCGACGGCGAGGTGGCGCGCATCGAGGTCCGGCCGATCGACGACGTGCTCGCGGCGATCGCGCGCGGCGAGTTCACCGTCGAAGCGGCGCTGTCCGCGCTGGATTCGCTGGGACGACGGGGGTGGTCCGGCGCATCGCCGTGATGATCGCGCCCGCGCTGCACCGGGGTTGCGCCCCGATCTCTGCTGCCAGCACGCCTGCCATCTGGCAGAATTCCACCATCGAATCAAAAGGGGAAGGCGCGATGGGACTCTTTGATGGCCTGCTCAGCAGCTTCGGCGACGGCGAAGCGGAGAAAGTGGTCGGTGCGTTCCTCGATCAGCACGGCGGCATCGAGGGCGTCGCCGCGCAGTTCGAAAAGCAGGGATTGGGCGGCACCGTCGAATCCTGGCTGGGTGACGCAGCCAACCCGGCCGTGACCGGGGATCAGATCCACCAGGCGTTCGGCGCCGAGGGGCTGGCCGCAATTGCCCGGCTGACCGGCATGTCGACGCAGGACGTCGCCCAGAAGCTTGCCGACCATCTTCCGGCCGCGGCGGCCCAACGTCAGGGCGGCGCGGCGGCAAAGCCCGCGGGCGATGCGGATGCGGAGGACGGCAATTCGGACAGCGACGATTCCGACCGCAACGATTCGGACAATGACGATTCGGACGACGGCGGCGGATCCCAGGACGATCGCGACGACGACGCGTCTTCCTGAGGAAGACCGCAACGCCGCGCGTCCCCGCGTGCGGCATCGGCGGTTCCGGAATCGCGCGCCCCACTCCATCTCCGCCCATTCGCGACCGTGAACGACGCACCCGGCGTTCTCGACAGCCTCTCCGACGAGATCCATCGCCTGCGGCAGATTCTGGATCTCGTCGGCGCATACGTGTACACCAAGGACACCGCGGGGCGCTACACGTACGCCAACGCGATGGTCTGCGCGCTCTTCGCCGACACCCTCGACGAGGTTCTCGGCAAGACGGACGAGAATTTTTTCGACCTGAGCGTCTCCGACGATCTGCGTCAAAACGATCTCCGCGTGTTGAAGCACGGGGAGCGGATCGAAACGGAAGAACGCAACATCATCGCCGCGACCGGGGAGGAGCGGATCTACTGGGCCGTGAAGCAACCGATCCGCGACGCGGCGGGGACCATCGTCGGCCTCTGCGGAATCTCCACCGACGTCACGGAACGCCGCCATCTCGAGACCGAACTGGAGCGGCAGAAGAACCTCCTGTCGGTCGTGCTCGAGAACGTGGACGCCTTCGTCTATATGAAGGACCGCGACCGTCGGTATCGATACGTGAACGGCCGGACCGCCGAACTGTATCGAATGAAGGCCGAGGACATCGTGGGCCGCAACGCCGAGGATCTGCTGCCCCGCGAAACAACCATGAACACGTCGATTCTCGACCGCCAGGTTTTCCAGAGCGGCGAAAAGGCATCGGGCGAAGAACTCATTCGCGCGCCGGACGGCCGGGAGATGCACTGCTGGTCGACCAAGATCCCGCTCTTTCGCAACGGTGAAATCGACGGACTGATCGGTTTTTCCACCGACATCTCGGAACTCGTCAAACTCAAGAACCGGTTTTACGAACTGGCGCGCATCGATACGCTGACCGGTGTGCTGACCCGGCGCTTCCTGCTCGATCACGCCGAAACCATCCTGAAGCGCACGCAGCGTCGAAGCGGGCGCATGGCCCTGCTGATGATCGACCTCGATCGCTTCAAGGAGATCAATGACACCTACGGCCACGCCTTCGGCGACGCGTACCTCGTGGCCGTGGTCGAAGCCTGCCGCAGGACGCTGCGCGACGGCGACCTGATGGGACGCCTGGGCGGGGACGAATTCGTCATCGTTCTCGACGACATCGACGACACCGGACTTCGGGCGGTGGCCGCGCGGTTCCGCAACGCCGTCCGGGCCAGCGCAATATCCGCCCCCGACGGGATGACCCTCCACCCATCGATCAGCATCGGCACCGCGATTTCCGATCCCGCCAGCACGGTGGACAGTCTGCTGGTGGCGGCCGACGCCGCGCTGTATCGCGAGAAAGGCGATGGGAAGGACGCTCCTCGGCACGGCGAGTGCTGAGCGCTGCCAGCCTACCCCTCCTGCCGCTGCGGCATGCGCTCGAGCACGAACGGTTGCGCCAGCACCAGCGATGGCAGCCAGGTCGACAAGCCGGCATACAGCAGCAGCGCGCCGTACCAGGTGTCGTCGAGCCCGAAACGCGTGCGCAGCAACGCGGCCAGCACCAGCGTGAACACGAGGGTCGGCGTCAGTGCGGTGGCCACGCGCAGACTGCCGCGCAGGCTTTCGCCGCGGATGAAAAGGCGCTGCAGCCAGACCACGCCGATGCGCAGCGGCAGCGCCGCCGCGGTGATCCCCAGGCCCAGGATCAGCGCCCGCAGGCTCAGCGATTGCGCCGGCACGTGCAGCCCGCGGTCGAAAAAGTAGAACGGCACGAAGAACGACGCGAACATCTCGATGGCGTGCAGGTTGGCCTCCGAGGCCATGCCGGGAAGCCGCGCGCGCAGCATGCGCGCCGCGAACCCGGCGAGAAACGCACCCAGCAGGTACTCGACGCCCAATGCGAAGGTGACGTACGAGGCCAATACCCCGACCATCACCAGCAGCGAGAACTCCGATCCCGGCGCAAATACGATCACGTAACGACCGAGCAGCAGCAGCACCACCGGCAAGGCCGCCGCCAAGGCCGCCAGCGCCGCCATCGACAGCGACAGCGCCTCCCATGAATGCGACTCCAGCACCACGAACATGACGGCCAGCGCCAGCAGCTCTCCGGCCACCGCCTTGATGGTGACCCAATAGCGCTCGTCGTCGTTCAAGCCGAAACTTCCCAGCGCATTGAGAATGAAGCCGGTGGAGGGGGTGAGCAAGGCCAGCGCGAGCAGCGCCGCAACCTGCCAGCGCAT
>JAKCCX010000048.1 GCA_021838715.1 Pseudomonadota bacterium
GCGATCCACTCGTCCGACGTCTCGATGCCGCGGCCGGCGAGTTCGCGGACCAGTTCTTCATTCGAAACCACACGGGCGGGGAGCGCAGACCCCGTTCCGCAGATGCGGCTGTACATTGTCCGGTTCATGGCGTTCGTGGTCCCGTCAGGCTTGCACCGCTTCCCCACCCGCACCGGCCGTCTGCAGCTGGGCGAGCATGGGCACCATGGCCTCGGCGGTGCGTTCGAGCAGGCGGTGCGAGGCTGCTTCGTAGGCGCGGCGGACGGCGAATTCGAACGCGTACGCATCGGCGGAGCCGTGGCTCTTTACGACCACGCCGCGCAGGCCCAGCAGGGCGGCACCGTTGTAGCGACGATGGTCGACGCGACGCTTGAAGCGCCCCAGCACCGGCGACGCGATCAATGCGATCAGCTTGGAAATCCAGTCACGGGTGAACTCTTCGCGGATGAACCCGGCAAGCATCTGCGCCAGTCCTTCCGACGTCTTGAGCGCCACGTTGCCGACGAAGCCGTCGCAGACGATGACGTCCACCGTCCCCCGGAAGATGTCGTCGCCTTCGACGTTGCCATGAAAATTCAGCCCGCTCGCGCGCAGCAGTTCGCCGGCGCGCTTGACGACCTCGTTGCCCTTGATCGCCTCCTCGCCGACGTTGAGCAGTCCGACGCTGGGCTGCTCCGTTCCCCCCATCGACGACACGAGCGCGCAGCCCAGTATGGCGAACTGCAGCAGATGCTCCGGCGCGCAATCGACATTGGCGCCCAGGTCGAGCATGGTGGTGCCGCCGCCCTTGCGGTTGGGAATGGCATAGGCAATGGCAGGACGGTCGATGCCGTCCTGCGTCTTGAGCACGTAGCGGGCGATGGCCATCAGGGCACCGGTATTGCCTGCGCTGACGACGGCATCGGCACGACCGTCCTTGACCAGTTCGAGGGCGACGCGCATCGAGGACGACTTCTTCACCCGCAACGCCGTCGCGAGGGGGTCGGTCATCTCGACCACCTCCTCCGCATGCACGACCTCGATCCGCGCTCCGCTGCCGAAGGAGGCCGAAGCCTTGCGCAATTCCGCCTCGACGAGCGGTGCGCGCCCAACCAGGAGCAAGCGCGCCTGCGGTTCATGCCGGGAGAACGAGACGGCTGCCGGCACCGTCACCGACACGCCATGGTCGCCCCCCATACAATCGATTGCAATACGCATAATCGGCGTTTTCTCTGTGCGCGCCATCGGAGCTTCGACAACGGCGATGCTTGCGATGGAAACCCGGAGGATCGGCTACGAAGGGGGTCTGCGACCCCCTTCGCGCATCCCCCGCGGCCTTTACAACTGTGCCACGGGCGGGCAGGCATCAACAATGCAGAGCACATCGTCCTCCGCACGCTCTGCTCATGAACCCGCACGTGCATGCGGGGCAGGGCACTTTCGACTTGCGGGCTGCCGCACCGACTTCCGCGCGCGATTTGCTGCGCCGTTTCCTGCTTACTCGTCGGTCTTGGTCGCGACGACTTTCTTGCCGCGATAGAAGCCATTGGGGCTGATGTGATGGCGGCGGACCACCTCGCCGGTCACCGGCTCGACCGCCAGGGGCGGGTTGATGAGGAAATCGTGCGCGCGATGCATGTTGCGCTTGGACGCCGACTTCTTGTTCTGTTGCACGGCCATGGTGCGAATCCTGAAATATCTGGGAAACCGGGGATTTTAACGAACTCCGCCGTCTTTGCGCAATCGCGCCAGTTCCGCGAACGGATGCGGCCGCTCCTCCCCGCCGTCGGCGTCCGGTTCCACCGGGAACGGCGCCGCGCAGTCCGGGTGTCGCGGCGAGATCGGCAATTGCAGGATCGCCTCGTCCTCGATCAGGGCCGCGAGATCGAAATGGGTGCTGCCGACCAGCGGTTCCTCCGGCGTATCGTCGACCGGGATATCGGCCAGGTCCGCCTCGGAATCCACGAAAAAAAACGTCCGTTCGCAATCCAGCTGCCACGCCGTCTCTTCCCCGCAGCGGTCGCAACGCAGCCGCAGCGCGCCGTGCAGTCGCAAACGCAGCGTCGGGCGGCCCTGGCCGTCGACCCCGCCCTCGCAGCCGTACGCAACCACCCCGTCGGGGCGCATCACGCTCGCGGCAAGGCGGGGCAGCGCGGCCACCGCCACCTCCCCCTCCCGGCGCGCAGCGGTGCGGGAAAACGCAAAAACATCCAATGATTCCATGCCGATCGCAACCGATTGCTCCCATCGAACATCCGGTCCGTGCGCGATCGGAGCAACATCGGGCGCACGGATCATGTCACCGCGGAGCGCACGGACTGGACGTTCGCTGCGTGGTTGGCCCTCGCAGGCTTGCAGATACACTTGCAAACCATGCATCCCCGCATCGTACTCGCCTCGTCCTCGCGCTACCGGAAAGACCTGCTCGACCGCCTGCGCGTTCCGTATGTCACGGACACCCCGGACATCGATGAAAGCCCGCTGCCCGGCGAACCGCCCGCCCACACCGCCGAGCGTCTGTCGCTGCGCAAGGCTCGTGCCGTCGCACAGCGCCACCCCGGCGCGATCGTGATCGGTTCGGACCAGGTCGCCGACCTCGACGGAACGTCGATCGGCAAGGCCGGAAGCCATGCCGCGGCGGTCGCGCAACTGGTCATGCTGCGCGGCCGCACGGTGCAATTTCATTCCGGAATCGCCGTGCTCGATGGGCGCAACGGCCATGTCCAGGCGGCCTGCGTCGACACCGAAGTGACGTTCCGGGAACTCGACCACGGCGCAATCGAAGCCTATGTCGCGATCGAGCAGCCCTACGACTGCGCCGGCTCCGCCAAGATCGAATCGCTGGGGATCTGCCTGGTCGAGTCCGTACGCGGCGACGACCCGACGGCGCTGATCGGCCTGCCGCTGATCCGCCTCACCGCCATGCTTGCCAACATCGGCATCGCACTGCCCTGGCAGGACTGATGTCTCCGGGAACCCTGCACCTGATCCCGGTGCCGATCGCTGCCGACACCCTGCCCGCGGTGCTGCCTCCGGCCGTGCTCGAACGCGTTCGCACGCTCCAGGTATTCCTGGTCGAAAACGCCCGCAGCGCGCGCGCATTCCTCAAGACGGCAGGACACCCGGATCCGATCGCCAGCCTGCAGATCGCCGAGATCGGCCACGCACCGGCCGCGGACCTGCTCGACGCCTGGCTGGCGCCGGTGCGGGCCGGCGCCGACGCCGCCGTATTGTCCGAAGCCGGCTGCCCGGGTGTCGCCGACCCCGGAGCGACCCTGGTGGCACGGGCGCACGAAATCGGCATTCCGGTCGTACCCTGGGTCGGTCCGTCGGCCATCCTGCTGGCGTTGATGGCATCGGGGATGAGCGGCCAGAACTTCCGGTTTCTGGGCTATCTGCCGCAAAACCGCGACGAACTGGCCAAGCGGCTGCTCGCGGTGCAACGGGACGCCCTGCGCGGCGAGACCCAGATCTTCATCGAGACGCCGTATCGCAACCAGCGCCTGTTCGAGGCGATTCTGCAGACCTGCGACCCCGGCGTCGCGCTCGGCCTCGCGATCGATCTGACCGCTGCGCAGCAGCGGATCGCCACCCACCCGGTCGCAAGGTGGCGCGAGATCGCGGCGACCAACCCGCCCCCCCTGGAAAAGCGACCGACGGTTTTCTTGCTGGGGAAGTAGCGCGCCCACCCCCGGCAGAACCGGATATCCGCCGGTGCGGCAGCCGTTACCGGCCGGAAGCAGGTTGCAGCGCCGCCACGAACCGCTCGCATTCCTGCGGCAGCGGCGCCTCGATCGCCAACCGCTCGCCGGTCACCGGATGCGCCAGCGCGATCCGGAATGCATGCAGAAACATCCGGTCGAGCCGCGCCCCGAACTCCCCCCGTGCCGCGCGCCGGTTGACCTCGAAGTCGCCGTATTTGTCGTCGCCCAGGATCGGGAACCCCGAATGCGCCAAGTGCACCCGGATCTGATGCGTGCGGCCGGTCTTCAATTCCGCCTCCAGCAGGGAGAATCCCGGCAAGCGCTTGCGCAGCGAAAAAATCGTGTGCGCCCGCACGCCCTCCTCCTCGTCGACGAAGACCCGCCGCTCGCCGTTGGCGAGCGTGCGCTTGACCAGCGAAAAGCGCACATGCTGGCGATCGTTCACCCAGTCGCCGATCACCAGCGCGAGGTAGCGCTTTTCCACCGCCCCGGCGCGCAATTGCTCGTGCAAGGCGACCAGGCAGCGGCGGGTCTTCGCCAGCAGGAGCACACCCGAGGTTTCCCGGTCGAGACGGTGCCCGAGTTCCAGAAACGGCTGCTGCGGCCGGGCGGCGCGGACCCGCTCGATGACGCCGTGGGCGACGCCGCTGCCGCCGTGCGCCGCCACGCCCGAGGGCTTGTTGATCACCAGGAGATGCTCGTCCTCGAACAGGATCGGCGGCATCTGGGCGGGAGCTGCAGGCTTGGCGGTGGGCTCCGCCCGGCGCAGGGGCGGGATCCGCACCTCGTCGCCGAGGGCGAGGCGGTATTCGACCCGGGTCCGTCCGCCGTTGACCCGGACCTCGCCGGTGCGGACGATCCGGTAAACATGGCTTTTCGGAACGCCCTTGGCCCACTGCAATAGAAAGTTATCCAGGCGCTGGCCGGCGCTACCCTCGTCGACCCGTACGGTGGACACGGATCGCATAGCGGAAACCGGGGATGTTTTGCGTTGTGCAAGCATGTTGCATATACTGGAGGCTGGTCGCGATTGTAGCGGTGCCCAGTGCACCCCCTGTCGCGCGGCAGGTCGCCGCGCGGGCGCCAATCTGCGATGGATGCGCGCGGAAACCGGCAGCGGAGCCTGCGCGAAAAGGGTCGTTGATTGAATGTGGGTCGCGGAGCGGATGGGCGCGGGCTTTCAGCCGGCACAGTCCCTCGCAAAGCGGCTTTGTACAACCCAGCGCCTGCCCGGCAACTTGCCGCAGGCGCATGCCGAATTCGGATCCGGGGCCGGGTCCGTGCCTCCCCGCTTACCGGATGGCGGCGCGGTACGCAGCCTCGTGCGACAACCCAACGGATTTCCATGCCCGGACATTCCCTACCGCCGTTTTTCCCGCCGTTCGTAGCCGAACGGTGCATGGGTGCGCGCCCGTCGCACGCCCATGGCGGTCGGCGGACAGCACGTCCAGGGGATTGGGGTCGTTCCCTGCGGTTGTCAGCATATCGGACCTGATTCGGCACGTTCTGCGCCGAAGAAGCGGCGCGAGGAGTGCTGATGAAGCGCATGTTGTTCAATGCGACGCACGCGGAGCAGTTGCGCGTAGCGATCGTCGATGGTCAAAAACTGCTCGACCTGGACATTGAAACCAGCGGACGCGAGCAACGCAAGTCCAATATCTACAAAGGCACCATCACGCGGGTCGAGCCCAGCCTCGAAGCGTGTTTCGTCGATTACGGCGAAGAACGGCACGGATTCCTGCCGTTCAAGGAAATTTCGCGCCAATACTTCAAGGCCGGACTCGACGTCGGTCGCGCCCGCATCCAGGATGCGGTGGCGGAAGGCCAGGAACTGATCATCCAGGTCGAAAAGGAAGAGCGCGGCAACAAGGGTGCCGCCCTCACCACCTTCATTTCCCTGGCCGGCCGTTATCTGGTGCTGATGCCCAACAACCCTCGCGGCGGCGGCGTTTCGCGCCGCGTCGAGGGCGAGGACCGCCAGGAACTGCGCGACGCGCTCGACAAGCTCGACCTGCCTTCCGGCATGAGCGTGATCGCGCGCACGGCGGGAATCGGCCGCGCCGTCGAAGAACTGCAGTGGGACCTGAAATATCTCCTGCAGTTGTGGAAAGCCATCACCGATGCGGTCGCCCTGGTCAAGGCGCCGGAACTCATCTACCTCGAGTCGAGCCTGGTGATTCGGGCGATCCGCGACTATTTCAACCCGGACATCGGCGAGATCCTGATCGACACCGAAGACGTGTACGAACAGGCGAAGACCTTCGTCGACCTGGTGATGCCGGACGTCTCGGCGCGCGTCAAACGCTACCGTGACGACGTGCCGCTGTTCTCGCGCTTCCAGATCGAACATCAGATCGAAAGCGCGCATTCGCGTACGGTTTCCCTGCCCTCGGGCGGCGCCATCGTCATCGACCACACCGAAGCGCTGGTCGCCATCGACGTCAACTCGGCGCAGGCGACGCGCGGCTCGGACATCGAGGAGACCGCCACCCGCACCAACCTCGAAGCCGCCGACGAGGCGGCCCGGCAGCTGCGTCTGCGCGACCTGGGCGGACTGATCGTCATCGACTTCATCGACATGGAGGAAGGCCGCAACCAGCGCGCCGTGGAGCAGCGCCTCAAGGATGCGCTCCACCATGACCGCGCCCGCGTGCAGATGGGCAAGATCTCGCGCTTCGGCCTCATGGAACTGTCGCGCCAGCGGCTGCGCCCGGCGCTGAGCGAAGGCAGCCACATCACCTGCCCGCGCTGCAACGGCGTCGGCCAGGTGCGTGACACCGAAAGCTCCGCGCTGCACATCCTGCGCATCCTGCAGGAGGAGGCGATGAAGGAATCGACAGCCGCCGTGCATGCGCAGGTTCCGGTGGACGTCGCGACCTATCTCCTCAACGAGAAGCGCGCCGAAATCGCCAAGCTGGAAGCCCGCTTGCGCGTGTCGATCCTCCTGATCCCGAACAAGTACCTCGAAACCCCCCACTATCACATCGAGCGGCTGCGACACGACGACGAGCGCCTGGATCACCCCCAGGCCAGCTACAGCCGCGTCGTCGAGCCGCCGACGGAGGAGCCCTATACGACCGCCTCGCGCGAACCGCGCAACCGGCGCCAGGTCGCCGTGGTGAAGGGCATCGTTCCGGAGACGCCGGCACCGGTCATTGCGACGGCCGAAGCCGCGCTGACGATCGCACAGCCCGCTCCGACACCGGCGCCGGCCGGCCATCCGGCCGACCGGTCCGACCGCTCCCTCTGGGGCCGGATCCGCGGCTGGTTCGGCGTAAAGGAAGAAGCGGCAGCACCTGCGGCGCGACCCGCGTCGCCGAAGGGGGCCGCTGCGGCCGAACCCGCCGGCGAAGCGACGCCGGCCCGCAAGGAGCCGCGCCGGGAACGGGGCGAACGCGGCGAACGGAGCGGTGAACGGAGCGGCGAGCGCGGCGGCCGCCGAGGCGAGCGCCCCGCTCGCGGCGCCCGGGGCGATGCCGAGCGCACGACGCGCGGAGAGCCTCGCAAGCGCGATGGATCTCGCCGCGACGGCGAGACCGAAGCCGCGGCCGTCACCGCCGCGGCGGAGTCCATGCCGCCGATCGAGGAAAACCGCGAGGCCGCGGCAGCGCAAGCCGCGACGGAAGAGCGGACCGGTCGTCGCCGCGGCCGCCGTGGGCGCGGCGGTCGGGGACGCGACGGTGAGCAGGCTGCAGGCACCGCGGCAGACGCGGCCGAATCCGCGGACGCCGTCCTTGGGGCGGGAGAACCCGCTCCCGAAGTCTTCGCCGGGCCGACTGTCGAAGCGCCGGAAGAAGCCGGAACCGAAGCCGGTCCCGGTCTGGAAGGCGGCGCAGCCGCCGACACTCCGGACGAATCGGGCAGCCCGGAGAAGCGCCGGCGCCGCCGCGGTCGCCGCGGCCGCGGGGGACGCACTGGCGAGCGCACCTCGGAAGGCGACAACGGGGAAGCCCTGGTCGACGCCGAGTCGGCCATCGAGTCTGGCGCCGAACCCGAGCCGCAGGAGCCGGTCACCGCTCCCTTGGCGGAGGTGCAGGTCGAACCCGCCGCGCTGCCGGCGGCGGTGGAAGCCCAGCCGGCTGAGCCAGCAGCCGAACCGCTGCAGCAGCCCGCTGCCGAGGCGCCCGCCGCTGTCGCGCTCGAAGCGCCCTCCGTCGTAGCCGCACCGGCCGTGGCGGCGGAGATCGCGCCCGAGCCCAAGGAGCCGGAAGCCGTCCATGCCGCACCGGAGGCGACCGCACCCGTGGCGATCCCGACGCCGATGACCGTGGAGGAAATCGCGCCGACGCTGCAGTCGGCGGGAATCGAACTTGCGCAGACCGACCCGGAAAAACTTGCCCAGGCCCAGGCGCGGATCGCGGAGGAGGACAAGCCGGTGCGGCGCGGCCGCCCCCGCCCCGTGCGCGCGGCGTCGAGCGAGGAACCGCTCGTGCAGGTCGAAACGCAGGGAGACTGACCGCCGAAACCCGCCTTTCCCGCACCCGGGAAAGGCGGGGCCGGATCAGAGGGTCGCCATGTCGATCACGAACCGGTACTTGACGTCGCTCTTCAGCATGCGTTCGTAGGCGGTATTGATGTAGGCCATCGGGATCCGCTCGATGTCCGACGTGATGCCGTGCCGGGCACAGAAGTCCAGCATCTCCTGGGTCTCCCGGATTCCCCCGATCAGCGAACCGGCGATCTGACGCCGTTTCAGGATGAGGTTGAATACGCCCGGCGACGGATGCGGTTCGGCAGGTGCGCCGACCAGCGTCATGGTGCCGTCGTGCTTCAGCAGTTGCAGATAGGGATCGAGGTTGTGCGGCGCCGCGACCGTGTTGAGCACGAAGTCGAATTGATTGGCCCGCGCGGCCATCTGCGCGGCGTCGGTCGAAATGCACACTTCATCGGCGCCGAGGCGCTTCCCATCCTCGATCTTCCCCGGTGAGGTCGTGAACAGGGTGACGTGCGCACCCATCGCATGGGCGATCTTCACCCCCATGTGCCCGAGCCCGCCCAAGCCGACGATGCCCACTTTTTTCCCCGGCCCCGCCTTCCAGTGGCGCAGCGGCGAATAGGTGGTGATCCCCGCGCACAAGAGCGGCGCAACCGCCGCGAGGTCGGCTTCCGCGTGGCGGATCTTCAGGACGAAATGCTCCTTGACCACGATCGCCTGGGAATAGCCGCCGTAGGTGTTTTCGCCGCCGAACAGGGGGCCGTTGTACGTGCCGACGAAGCCGGTCTCACAGTACTGCTCCTCGCCCTCCCGGCAGGGATGGCAATGACCGCAGCTGTCGACCATGCATCCCACGCCCGCGAGGTCCCCGGGCTGAAAATTCCGGACATTCCTGCCCACCGCAACCACCCTCCCGACGATTTCGTGGCCGGGAACCGAGGGATAGATCGTGTTGTGCCACTCGTTGCGCGCGGTGTGCAGGTCGGAATGGCAAACGCCGCAGTACAGGATGGCGATGTGGACGTCGTCCGGCCCCGGTGCGCGGCGCTCGATTTCCATTGGAGCAAGGGGACTGGATGGGCTTTGGGCGGCATAGGCTTTGGTCATGCTCGTTGTTCCAGGAAAGGTTGATCGGGAATCGGACGGCCCGCCGCCGGATTGCGGCGCCGGGCACGCCCGGATCGTTGCCGGCACATGCCGGGGGACTGATGCTAGCAAACCGCTTGCGCTAGACTTCTATTGCGAGTCAATATATAGTTCACAAATGAAGTATTCATTTGTGAACAAATGAACGGTTTCGAAGCCGCCGAAGCACGCGTCGCGCTCACCTGCGCCCGCCACCCGGCTTTCCGGCGCACGCCGGCGGTGGTCATCCGGCTGATCAAGCACCTCTACAAGCGGACTCAGGACCAGGCCAACCAGGTCTTGCGGCCCTGGGGCATCAACCATACCGAGTACACGGTGCTGATGATGCTGTTCGGCAGCGAGGACTACCGCCTCGGTCCCTCGGAACTGGCCGATGCCGCGATGGAGAAGTCGACCAACATCACCCGCCTCACCGACGGCCTGTGCACCCGCGGCCTGATCGCGCGCCACGTCGACGAAGGCGATCGCCGCCGCGTGCGTCTGACCCTGACCCCGGATGGACTGGCGATGATCGACGCCTTCCTGCCGGCCATCGGCGAAATGCTCGCGCGCCAGACGCGCACCATCGCTGCCGACGACTTGTCGCAGCTCGAATCGCTCCTCAAACATTTCCTCGACAGCGTCGAACATGGCTGATACCGCAGGGCGCATTCCCGCGCCGCCGGCGTCGGTCCGGGAGGAAGCGCGATCCTGGACCTTCGTCGCCAAGAGCCTGGTCGCGCTCTATCTCACCGCGTGGCTCGCGATGCGCCTCGAACTGCAGCAGCCGTCGACGGCGATGCTCAGCGTCGCGATCGTGATGCAACCACAGAACGGGCTGGTGCTGGCCAAGAGTTTCTATCGCATTCTCGGAACGATCGTCGGATCGATCGTCGGCCTGGTGCTGATCGCCGCCTTTGCGCAGGAGCGCGAATTCTTCCTGTTCGGCCTCTGCGCCTGGGTTTCGCTGTGCGCGGTGGGCGCCCTGCTCTACCGCAACTTCATGGCCTACGGCTACGTGCTCGCGGGATACACTGCCGCGATCGTCGCCCTGCCGAGCCTGCGCGATCCGCTGCAAGGGTTCCAGACCGCCCAGATGCGCGTCTCGGAGGTCCTGCTCGGCATCACCGTCGCCACGCTGGTGAGCGCCCTGCTCTGGCCGCAGCGCCTGGGCCCGCAGCTTTACCGCGCGGCGCAGGAGCGCCTCGCCGAACTGCTGCGCCTGATCCGCGACGGACTGCAGACGCGACTGCCGCCGGAACGCGCGGAGCACGAACACCTGCAGGCGGTCCGCGCCGCGGTAAGCCTGGAGGATCTGCGCTCGTCGGTGATCTTCGAAGATCCGGAAGTCCGCGCCAACAGCAACGGGCTGCGCCACTTCAACCACCAGATGATGGCCGTTTCGACCACGTTTCAATCGCTGATCCCGCTGCGCGAACGCCTGCCCGTCGACGCCGCCGCGCGCATCGATGCGCTCGGGCGCGAACTCGCCGCCACCCTCGCCACACCGTCCCGGCTGGCCGGCCCGCGAGCCCGCCTCGAAGCGCGCGCCATGCAACTGCGGCAGGAGTTGTCCGATCCGGCGGATCTCGGCCACTTCGACGCGGCCGCCGCCCTGCTCCTCCGACTGGCAGGCGAACTGCGGGAGCTGATGGTCTCCGCGCGGCTGCTGCGGGCCCGGCGCGCGCACGGCGCGGGGGTCGAGCGCGTGCATTTCCAGCGCAGCCACGATCCGGCGAGCGCGTGGAAGACCGGACTGCGGACTTTCGGCACGATGATCACCCTGAGCGGAATCTGGATCGCCACCGCCTGGCCCAGCGGGGGCACGGCGATGCTGGTAGCCACGGTGTTCAGCGCGTTGATGGCAATCGCCCCCAACCCCGTCGACGCGCTCACCCAGACCCTGTCCGGATTCGCCATTGCCGCCGTGCTCGCCATCGTCGTGGCCGCCCTGCTCCCCGGCGGCGGCTTCCCCGGTCTGGTTGCCGTCACCCTGCCGCTGCTGGCCGTGCTGTTCTACCTCGGGACCCGGCCCCGGTGGGCCGGCGTGGGCATGGGTGCGATGCTCGGCATGTTCCTCAATCTGCAGATCAACAATCCCATGCGCCTATCGACAATCGGTCTCTTCAATGGCGCCGTCGCGGAGATCGTCGGCCTGCTCGCCGCGGTGCTGGGCTTCGCCCTGCTGCCGGTCCGCGGATCGATGCGGCGGGCGCTGGCCCGCCTGCGCGCGACGGTCGACCTTGCCGCGAGCGCCCCGCTCGACGGCCTGGCGTCCCGATTCGAGAGCGTGCACCGCGACCTGCTGAGCCAATTGCTGCGACAGACCGCGACCGGCGGCCATCAGGTGGACCGCATCGTCTCGTGGTCGCTGGTGACGCAGGAAATCGCGCGTGCGCTGATCGAACTGCGGCAGGACCTGCGCGACCATGCTCCCCCGGCCGCGGTGCGGATCCGCTGCGATGCGGTCGTCGGCGCCGTGGCCGCGCTCTTCCGCAGCGCGACACCCGACCGGCAAGCCGCCCTCGATGCCATCGCCCGTGCCCTCGACGCGACCCCTCCGGCGCCATTGCGGGCGCACCTCCTGCAACTGCGCATCGCGCTGCAGGACCCCCGCGCGCCGATCTTCGCGCGCACGCCTCTCGCCCCGGTGTCCCATGCATCGCGAATTTGACTTCACCGGCGTGCTGGTTCCGGGCGTCCTGGCGCTGCTCGTCGTCAGCGCCGCCTTGTGGTCGGTCCTCGATCAGGTGCTGGTCCGGTATGCCGTATACCGCCGCGTATGGCATCCATCGCTGTTCCGACTGAGCCTGTTCCTCATCCTCTTTTGTGTCCTGGCGCTCGCATCGCGCCATGTCCTGCCATGAAACTTCCCCACACCCTGCGCGCACTTCCCCTGGGACGCATTGCGTTGACCGTTGCCGCACTGGTCCTCGCCGCACTGCTGGCCCGCATCCTCTGGACCCACGAGGCCGACACGCCCTGGACACGCGACGCGCGCGTACGCGCCGACGTCATCCACATCGCCCCCGACGTCGGAGGGCTGGTCGACACCGTGCCGGTGCGCGACAACCAACCGGTGCGCCGCGGCGACCTGCTGTTCACGGTCGATGCCGCGCGCTTCCACAACGCCGCCGATACGGCCGCGGCGCGTCTCGCCATGGCGCAGGCCGCTCTGCAGTCGGCGCGGGCGCAGGTCCGCGAACGCCAGGAAAATCTCGCCAAAGCCCGCACGGCGATGCAGATGGAGGAAGACCGGGCCCGGCGCCGCCGATTCGCAGGCGGCTACGGCGCCACCTCGCGCGAAGAGGTCGACGATGCCGATGCCGCCGCCGCGATGGCGCGCAACGCCTGGCACCTCGCGCAATCCCGGCTCGCTCAGGCGCGCGCCGACACTGCCCGCGCGATCGCCCGACGCGATCTCGCACGCACCGCGCTCCAACTGGCGCAACTGGATCTGCAGCGCACCGAGATCCGCGCGCCCGTCGACGGCTTCGTCACCAACCTGCTGCTGCGCCCCGGCGACTACGTGCACGTCGGCCAGCCCGTGCTGGCGCTGATCGACCGCCACAGCTACTACCTTTACGGCTATTTCGAGGAAAGCAAACTCACCGACATCCACCCCGGCGATCGCGCCCGGATCCGCCTGCTCTCCGATCCGCGCTGCCTGGCGGGAACCGTGGAGGCGATCGCCCGCGGCATCGGCGATCGCGACAACCCGACCGGCCCCGATCTGCTGATCGACGCCAATCCGGTGTTCGACTGGGTCCGGCTCGCGCAACGCATCCCGGTCCGCATCCATATCGACAGCCAGCCCGCGGATCTCCCGCTCAGCGCCGGGATGAGCGCGACGGTGACCATCCTGCCGCACGGAGGAACTGCGGGGAACGCAGCCGGAGCGTCGGTTTGCCGTGGTGGGCCCAACGGGACGTAACTTGAACCGGGGACCAAACGAACGCGTGTCCCCGTCGAGATCGTGCTGCGTCATTGGGCGGGAGCTTCCGGCTCCCGAAGCGAGACGGCGGGCGGAGAAACCCCTTCGGCCGCCCCACCAGCCTGCAGGCGCAACAACGGATCGGAAAGCGCCATCCGCACGAGATCAGCCTGCCGCCGCTGTCCGGTGCGGGCAGTCAAGTCCTTGAGATGGCTGCGTATGGTGCCAATGCCGACGCCCGTGCGCGCCGCGTAGTCGGCAAGGGTTTCGCCACGGACGAGCGCCGACAGCAGCCGGGCCTGCGCCGGAGTCAGGCCATAGCGCGCGGCGAGCACCTGGGGCGGCAGGTCGGGGGCGTGGCTTGCCGGATCGGAAAAGATGACGGCGCAAGCGGGTCCGATGCAGCCGTAACGCAGCGCATTTGCCGCGAGCGGCGCAATCATCACGGCCAGTTTGGCACCGCCACGCATCGACAGATGCAGCGTCGCACCGCGCGGGGGAGAAGGTCCTTGTGCGGCGGGCGCAGCGCTCCCGCTGGCGTGCCGGACGGCGCGGGAAAAGACGGCCTCGTCGACGGCGGCGAGCGCCGCGAGGCGTCCACCGGCAATCCGCAGTCCGCCTCCGCTACGGACCGTTCGTTCCGCGACGGGATTGACGAAATAGATGCGGCGCTCCGCATCGACGACGATGATTCCCACCCCCATCCGCCCCGCAGCGCTGCCGGCGACCCCAGCCGCCTGTTCCGCGGTGCGTAGCCGTTCGCGAATGCGCATCGCACGCTGAAGGTGGGGAAGCAGCCGGATCATGCGCTGACGGTCGGCTTCCTCCAAGGGGCCCTCGGCGCGCGTGCGATGGATTCCGAGCGCGCCGAACACGTTTCCTTCGATCGGAAACTGCACCCCGAGGACGTGGAGGCATCCCGTCGTGTGTAGCCAGTCCGACCACTCCGTGCGCAACACCTCGTTCGTGCTGATCAGTTCCTCACCCAGCACCACCTGAGGCGATGGCCGCTTCCAGCCGCGCTGGTACCACTCGTCGCGTTCGCCATAGTGGGTTGCGTACGCCGCGCAAGCCTGGTCGTCGATGTTCCCGGTGGCCGAAAGAACCCCCGTGACCTCCGGCATTTGCGGTATCGGCGCTGCGTGCTTGCGTCGGAAGTACACGATGCAACTGCTGCTGTCGAATGCGTGCGCGAGGTCCAGCGCCAGTTCGGGGATCCGGGATGCGTCGCCGGCTGCCGCGTAGATGCGCCCGATGAGTTCCCCGTCGAGATCGGCCTGGGACGTCATTGCGATCGGGCTCCCGGCGCAAGCGGCGCGAGGCGGTCGCCGATCGTGCGCATGCCGCGCTGCGCATCCGGTGCCGCTGTGTAGCGGCTACCGATCCGTTTCCCCTCGCGATCGATGTCGGGACCCATCGACGAAGTTCCTCTGCCTCAGTGGCCGGTCGCTTCGCTGAAGACCGACACGGCGCCGCCACATGCGAAAGACTCTAACTCTCGGGAGCTGTCCCGACAACCCCTACGGCCAAACCGTAGTGCCCTTGCGGAGTTTCCCTCCCATTTGGGAGAGGCGCGTTATTCGCGATTTTCGTAACCTCCCGTTCCAAGGCGCGACCATCACCTGTTCACGGGACTTCTGCGATGCGATCGACGGGGTCGGCTTGCGCCATCGAAGGCTCGAATCATCGACAAGGAAAGGAAGGCGGGAAATGAAAGCGAATCGGTTGCGAGTATTGGCGGGCGGCCTTATTGCATTCGGCGCGCTCGCCGGTGCGACCCCGGCGATGGCGGGATTGACGGGGAGTTGCGGCATGGTTTTGTCCGTGCCGCATAACTACACGTTCGGCTCCCTCGTCCAAAGCAGCGGAAGCACATACCCCAATTTCGTCTACCTGGCGAGCCCTGGGGACACGAGGGGGGTAAATCTGTTGGCGGTGATCGATTTCGCACATAGCACGCTCTCTTACGCGCTCACGCAGGTCACGGCGGGCGATGCGGCAACGAACACCCGAAACTCCTACTCGACGCAAAGCCAGTCGGGAGTTCCGTTCACGAGCGCGGCCGGTCCGATTACCGGTTCGTACACCATCACATTCACCCCACCGGGCGCCACGGCGGCGATGAGCCTCAATGTGCTGCCCGTAAATTCCGGAAATACATACCTGATCCAGGGAACTTCCGGAAGAACCGGTGCGTTGACCGGTGTCTGCCAAGCGCTGTAGATGGCCATGTCGCCGGATCGTGGAAAGGAGGCGCGATGACACGAGTGAACAGGTTTCTGATTTTCCCCGGCATCGGTTTGATTCTGGTGCTGACGGCGTGCGGCGGGGGG
>JAKCCX010000049.1 GCA_021838715.1 Pseudomonadota bacterium
CGGACATAGATCCGATCGAGCGTGAGCCACGGGGAAAAACTCGGGAAGGTGCGCGCCACGCGGGGTTGCCGGTGCGGCGGCAGCATCCGCTCCGTCCAGGCGGAGGGCGGCATCACCTCCGCCGCCTCCTGCAACCCCAACCGGGCGCGCAAGTGCTCGTCGACCCGGCGCCGCCAATCGTTGAAATCGCCGGCAAGGATGAGCGGAGCGTCCGGCGGGATCTCGCGCTCGATGAAGCCGGCCAGCCAGTCCGCCTGCCGCAACCGGCTGGCCTGGATCAAGCCGAGGTGGGCGCACAGCAGATGAATGCCGCAGGCCGGAATGTCCGGACAACGCACCACCGCGTGCAGCACGCCACGCCGCTCCAGGACATGATCCGAGATGTCGTGATTGACGTAGCGCTCGATGGGCAGCCGTGACAGGATCGCGTTGCCATGATGACCCTGGGGATACACGGCGTTGACGCCGTACGCCCGGTACAGATATCCGCTGGAAGCGAGGACATCGAGCTGGGCGGCAGCGCCGCCGCGGTCGCTGCGCTCCTGCACTTCCTGCAGGAACAGGATGTCCGCGTCGATCCGGTGCAAGGCCAGGCGCAGCTCGTTCAGCCGGGAACGGCGGCGGAACGAGGTCACCCCCTTGTGGATGTTGTAGGTCGCGATGCGAAGCCGCGACGGATTCACGGGACGACGGCGGCCAAGATCACTGCACGACGACGGGGTTGCGCAACCGGATGTGCAGTTCGCGCAACTGCTTTTCGTCGACTTCCGACGGCGCCTGGGTAAGCAGGCACTGCGCCCGCTGCGTCTTGGGAAAGGCGATCACGTCGCGAATCGACTCCGCGCCGGCCATCATCGTCACGATCCGGTCCAGGCCGAAGGCCATGCCGCCGTGCGGCGGCGCGCCGTACTGCAAGGCATCGAGCAGAAACCCGAACTTGGCGCGCGCATCCTCAGGGCCGATCTTGAGCGCGCGGAACACCTTGCTCTGCACCTCCTCGCGGTGAATCCGGACCGAACCGCCGCCGATCTCCCAGCCGTTGAGCGCAAGATCGTAGGCCTTGGCCACGCAGCGCCCGGGATCGGTCTCGAGGAAATCCTCGTGCCCATCCTTGGGCGCGGTGAACGGATGGTGGGCGGCGACCCAGCGCTGCTCGTCGTCGTCGAACTCGAACATCGGGAAATCGACCACCCACAGCGGGCGCCAGCCCTCCTCCAGCAGTCCGTTCCGGCGGCCGAACTCCGAGTGTCCGATCCGCACGCGCAACGCCCCCAGGCTGGCCGCGACGATCTTGGCCCGATCCGCGCCGAAGAACAGCAGGTCGCCGTCCTGCGCACCGGTACGCTCGAGAATGGCCTGGAGTGCGGCGTCGTGCAGGCTCTTGACGATCGGCGACTGCAAGCCGTCGCGCCCCTTCGCGCGCTCGTTCACCTTGATGTAGGCCAGGCCCTTGGCGCCGTGGATCGCGACGAACTGGGTGTAGGCGTCGATTTCCGAGCGCGGCATCGCGGCGCCGCCCGGCACGCGCAGGGCGGCGACCCGCCCGTCGGCGAGTTCCGTCGCCGCACGGAAGATCTTGAACTCGACGTCGCGCATGCAGTCCGTGAGCTCGGTGAGTTCCATCTGCACGCGCAGATCGGGCTTGTCCGAGCCGTAACGGGACATCGCTTCGGCATGGGTGATGACCGGGAACGGATCGGGCAACGACACCGCCATCGCTTCGCGGAACATTTCGCGGACCATGCTTTCCATCAGCGCGCGGATTTCGGTCTCGCCCAGGAAGGACGTCTCGATGTCGATCTGGGTGAACTCGGGCTGCCGATCGGCGCGCAGGTCCTCGTCGCGGAAACATTTGACGATCTGGTAGTAGCGGTCGTAGCCCGCAACCATCAGCAGCTGCTTGAACAGCTGCGGCGATTGCGGCAGCGCGAAGAACATGCCGTCATGGACACGCGAGGGAACGAGATAGTCCCGTGCGCCTTCCGGCGTGCTCCTGGTGAGCATCGGCGTTTCGATGTCCAGGAACCCGTGGGCGTCGAGGAACCGCCGGGCCGCCATGGCGACGCGGTAACGCAGGCGCAGGTTCTTCTGCATCGCCGGCCGGCGCAGGTCGAGGACGCGATGGGTGAGCCGGGTGGTCTCCGAGAGGTCGTCGTCGTCAACCTGGAACGGCGGCGTGATCGACGCGTTGAGGACTTCGAGCGATGTGCACAACACCTCGATCTCGCCCGATGCCAGGCCCGGATTGACGGTGCCCTCGGGGCGCGGGCGGACGGTGCCGTTCAAACGGATGCAATACTCGCCGCGCAACGATTCGGCAAGATGGAAGAGGTCGGGTGACGCGGGATCGAACACCACCTGGACCAGCCCTTCGCGGTCACGCAGATCGATGAAGATGACGCCGCCGTGATCGCGGCGGCGATGCACCCATCCGCACAGCGTCACCGCCTGTCCAACGAAACGCTTGTCCACCCGCCCGCAATATTCGGTACGCATAAAACGAAAACTTTCTCCGGATGTTGAAACTACGAGCCGGCACGCTCCCCGTTGCCCGGGGAACCGTCCGGCGGCGACACGACGCCCATCGAAATGACGAACTTGAGCGCCTCGTCGACGCTCATCTGCACATCGCGAACTTCACTTGCCCGGACGATCAGGGTGTAGCCCGAGGTCGGGTTCGGCGCCGTGGGCACATATACGGTGATCGAGTCCGGATCGATGTATGGGGAAATGCCCACACTCGCCGCGCCGACCACGAACCCCACGGACCATTGCCCTCGCTGCGGGAATTCCACCAGCACCGCGCGGCGGAACGAGTGCCCGTCCTGCGCGAGCAGGGTGTCGGACACCTGCTTGACGCTGCGGTAGATGTTCGAGACGATCGGGATGCGCCCAAGGATCGCCTCCCACCAGCGCACCACGCGCTGGCCGATGATGTTGGCGGCAAAAACCCCCGTCAGCAGCACCACCACGAACGTCAGCACGACGCCCGATCCCGGCACATCGTACCCCAGCCAACGCTGCGGCCGCCACTGCGGCGGCAGCAGCAGCAGGGTGCTGTCCATGCTGGTCACGATCATGTGCAAGACCCAGATCGTGAGCGCGAGCGGAATCCAGATGAGCAGGCCGGTGATCAGATATCGTTTCAGCATGTCCGGGCGTCCGGCGTTCCCGCCGGCGCCATGCAAAGCCCGGCGCCGGCCGGCACCGCATCCGCGCGCGTGCAGCCGCCGTCACGCCCGGGCAGGTCTTGTCGGGGCCGCACGCGGGCGTCCGGGAGTCGCAAAACGCCGCTTATTCGACCGGGCAGGCCGGACACGCGCCGCCGCCGCATGGCGGCGCCGCCTTGGCGTCGTCCTTCGCCGGCTTGGACGAGCCGCCCCCGCCTTTGAAATCCGTCGCATACCAGCCGCTGCCCTTGAGCTGGAAACCGGCCGCCGTGAGCTGCTTGGCGAACGTTTCCGCGCCGCAATGGGGGCAGACGTGCAACGGCTCGTCGGAGATCTTCTGCAGGACGTCCTGCTCGAACTGGCAGGAGGAACACTTGTACGCGTATATCGGCATGGCAATCTCGCAAAAACCGCAACTGCCTGAATTATAAGAAAACCGCCCGGCCGTGGCACGCGGCGCCGGACGGACGCGGCGGCGCGCCGTCAGACCTCGATCCGCGAACCGAGCTCCACGATCCGGTTGCGGGGAATCCGGAAGAACTCCGTCGCGTCGGCGGCGTTGCGGTGCAGCCAGACGAAGAGCCGGCGCTGCGCGCGCAGGTGCAGGTGCCCGGGCGCGACCGCCACCGTTTCCCGGGACACGAAGAACGTGGTCCGCATCATCTCGAAGCCCTCCCCATCCAGGCGGCACCGCGCCAGCGCCGCCGGAAGATCGGGCGATTCCATGAACCCGTATCGCAGGACGATGCGATGAAACCCGTTGCCCAGCGATGCCACCTCCGCCCGTTCCGCCGGCGGCACACGCGGCGTCTGCTCAGTGACGACGTGCAGGACGACATTGCGCTCGTGGAGCGCCGAATAGTGCTTGAGGCTGTGCAACAGCGCCAGCGGCACCACGTCGGTACGTCGCGCGAGATAGACCGCCGTCCCGGGAACGTGCGAAACGCCATGCACGGTCGCGATGAAATCCTGCAGCGGAATCGTCTCCCGCGCGGTCTGCCGCGTCACCGCGCGGCGGCCCGACCGCCAGGACTGCATGACGAAGAAAATCAGGCTGCCTGCCGCCAGCGGCACCCAGCCGCCGTCGGCCACCTTGGTCATGTTCGCCACGACGAAGGAAAGGTCGACCGCGGCAAACGCGCCGGCGATCCCGACGACCACCACCCACGGCCATCCCCAGCGCTCGCGCATGACGCGGAAGATGAGAAAGGTGGTGAGCA
Source organism: Pseudomonadota bacterium (assembly GCA_021838715.1). GTDB lineage: Bacteria > Pseudomonadota > Gammaproteobacteria > Burkholderiales > Burkholderiaceae_F > GJ-E10. The sequence goes on from JAKCCX010000049.1 coordinate 4,391, forward strand.
GCATCGTGATCGCGACCGCAATGCCGTACGCCGCCGACAACCGGTCGGACGAACCGAAGCCGAGCGTCAATCCCAGCGTGAACACCATCAGCAGCCAGTTCACCGCGCCGATATAGATCTGGCCGTAGCCCGTCTCCGACGTATGCGTGATGACCAGCCGCGGGCAAAGGTCGAGCTGGATCGCCTGCCGGGTCATCGAGTAGACCCCGCTGATGATCGCCTGGCTGGCGATGATCGTCGCCAGGGTCGCCAGCAGGACCATCGGGATCTGGCCCCAGGACGGAACGATCAGGAAGAACGGGTTGTCGCTCGGCTTCATGACGTGGCCGAGCGCCAGCGCCGTCTGCCCGGCATAGTTGAGCAGCAACGCCGGAAATACGAATCCATACCACCCGAGACGCAAAGGCCGGGCGCCGAAGTGGCCCATGTCCGCATACAGCGCTTCCGCGCCCGTCGAGCACAGGAACACCGAGCCGAGGATGGGCAGGCTGGCGCGGCCGTGATCCGCCAGGAACCGCAACCCGAAACGGGGGTCGAGCGCCACCAGCACCGACGGATGGACGACGACGTGAACCAGGCCGAGGATGCCGATCACCGCGAACCACACGACCATCACCGGACCGAACAGATTGCCGATGCTCGTCGTGCCGCGGCGCTGGATCGCGAACAAGGAAAACAACACCGCCACCGCCGCGGGCAGGACATACGGCGCCAGCTCCGGCGCCGGGACCTTCAAGCCCTCCAGCGCGCTCAGGACCGAGATCGCCGGCGTGATCGCGCCGTCTCCGTAGAGCATGGCCGCCCCGAGGATCCCGAGCGCAACCACGACCGGATGGTCACGCCCCTTCATCGCCAGCTGCGCCATCAGCGCCAGAATTCCGCCCTCGCCGTCGTTGTCCGCGCGCATGATCAGCGCCGCGTACTTGACCGAGACGATGATGATCAACGTCCAGACGATCAACGACAAAGCGCCCAAGGCAACCTCGGGCCCACCCCCGCCGGCGGAACCGTACGTCGTCTGCAGGGTGTACAACGGACTGGTGCCGATATCGCCGTAGACCACCCCCAGTGCACCCAGCACCAGCGATGACTGCTTGACCTGGGGAACCGTCCGATCGGATGAATCACTCATCCCATCTCCCTAAGCGAGGAAAGGGGGCGAGTGTAAGCCGGTACTATCCGTCCGGCTCGACCGGCCGGGAACGGAAAACAACAGTTTTTCCTGCATTGCACCAAGACGGTGCAATGCGTTACATGAGAATCATGTCAGGGAGATGGCATTGGAAACGACCGGAATGACGCCGGAAACCCGGCAGCGGTACAGCGCCGCGATCGGCGCCGCCGAGGAGCGGGAATTCGTGCCCTTCCTGCAGGAACTGGTCGTTTGCGCGTTCGACGTCATCCGCCCGCTGTTCCTGGCGGGAATCGACGTGCAGGACAAAGCCGACGCATCGCCCGTCACGGCCGCGGATCGCGGCGCCGAAGCCGCGCTGCGGGAACGGATCGTCGCCCGCTATCCGGAACACGGCATCCTGGGCGAGGAATTCGGCGTGCGGGAAGGCGGCCGCTACCGATGGATTCTTGATCCGGTGGACGGAACCAAGGCGTTTGTGAGCAATTGCTTTCTTTTCGGCACGCTGATCGCCTTGGAGCGCGACGACGGCAGCGGGTACCGGCCGATCCTCGGATGCATCGCCCACGCCGCCGCGGGGGTTACGGTCATCGGCCGGGGAACGCGCACGACGCTGCACCTTGCGGACGGAACGGAGCGGGAAGCGCGGGTGCGTGCGCCGCGCCCCCTGGCGCAGGCCACCGTGCTGATGACCTCACTCCCCGGTTCGAACGAACAAGGTTCGGGAGCGTCGCCGGGCCGGATCGCCGGCCGCGCGAAGCTGGCGCGCACCTGGGGCGACTGTTTCGGCTATTTTTCCCTGGCAACAGGCGGGGCCGACGTCATGCTCGACCCCGTGCTGTCGTACTGGGACATCGCCGCGCTCGTTCCGGTCATCGAAGGAGCGGGAGGGTGCATCACCGCCTGGGATGGCGGCGATCCGCTGGCGACACCCTCGGCGATCGCAACGACCGGCGCGGCGCTGCACGCGGAGGTGCTGGCGGCGAAAGCCTAGAACGGAATGTCGTCGTCGAGTTCGGCCACCCCGCCCGCCGGCTCGGATTCCCTGCCCGCCGGCCGGGCGGCCTGGCGCGGCGCGGATGCCGGGGCGCGCGCCGCGCGCGGCTCCTCGTCCATCGGCGCTCCGCCGCCCGAACGACCGCCGAGCATCTGCATCACGTCGGCGACGATTTCCGTGCTGTAGCGGTCCTGGCCGCTTTCCTTGTCCTGCCACTTGCGCGTCCGCAGCCGGCCCTCGATGTACACCGACGAACCCTTCCGGAGGTACTCGCCGGCGATCTCGGCCAGCCGGCCGAAAAACGAGACGCGGTGCCATTCGGTCTCTTCGCGCTTCTCGCCGGTGTTCTTGTCCTTCCATTGCGAGGTGGTGGCGACGGAAATATTGGCCATCGCCGCCCCGTCCGGGCTGTACCGGACCTCCGGATCGCGGCCGAGATTGCCGACCAGAATCACCTTGTTCACCGATGCCATCGCTTTTCTCCGATTCGTCGCGAGCGCCGCCGCGCTCCTCATCCGGCGATAATACGGCAACCGGCGCGGTCGTCCCCTCCAGGGCCCGGTAGCGTCGGCACGCCCCCTGCGGAGACATGTCATGCCCCCGGACCGCGATGCCATCGTCCTGTTCGCCCACGGCTCCCGCGGCGCCCGCTGGTCCGAGCCGCTGCTCCGCCTGCAGGCGGAGCTCCTGCGCGCCCATCCGGACCTCGCGGTGCCGATCGCCTACCTGGAACTGCAACCTCCGACCCTCGAAGAATCGCTGGCCGACCTCGCTGCGTCGGGGAAGCGCCGGATCGCGGTGGCACCGGTCTTCTGGGCGCGCGGCGGCCACATCCTGGACGATCTGCCGGCGATCCTGGAAGCCTTTCGGCAGCGCCACCCCGACGCCGAGGTCCGGGTGCTGCCGGTGCTGTCGGAACTGCCGGGAATCACCGCCTTCCTGGCGCAAGCCATCGCGGGGATGGACGCAGGCTGAACGGGCCTGCTACGTTCCGCGGTCCATACCGTAGCAGCGCCGCCGCCATGATCCCGACCGTTCCGACCCCGTTTGCCGTGGCCCCGTACCTGAAGGAGATCGGCCGCGGCAAGGACGGCGCCCGCGGCCTGCCCCGCGAACGCGCCCACGAACTGATGGCCGCCATTCTTGCCGACGCCGTGAGCGACCTCGCCCTGGGCGCCGTCCTCATCGCCCTGCGCATGAAGGGCGAGGAGGCGGCGGAAATCGCCGGATTCCTCGACGCGATCGCGCCGGTCCTGCGCCGCGCGCCGCGCGCGCAGGGGCCGGCGGACCGCGGCTGGGTGGTCATCCCGAGCTACAACGGCGCGCGGTCGATCGCCAACCTCGTGCCGCTGCTCGCCATGCTGCTCGCGCGCGAGGGCACGCCCGTGCTGATCCACGGCCAGCCGTCCGAGCCCGAAGCCGGACGCCGCCGCGTCACCACCGAGGACATCTTTCGCGAGCTGGGCGTGCCGGGTTGCGCAACGCCCGAAGACGCAGCGCGGCGACGGCACGACGGCCTGCCCGCCGTGCTGACGCTGGAATCGGTCTGCCCTCCGCTCGCCCGGCTGATCGACCTGCGCCGGACGCTGGGCGTGCGCAACGTCGGACACACGCTTGCGAAGCTGATCTGCCCGGTGGAAGGCCCCAGCCTGCTGATCACGAGCTACACCCATCCGCATTTCCGCGACATGAAGGCGGAATTGTTCGCCATGACCGGCACGCACGCGATGGCGATGCGCGCCACCGACGGCGAATCGGTGGTCAACGCGCGTCGGCCGCAGAGCGTCGAGCGCTGGTTCCGCGGCACGCGCACCACGGTCCTCGCAGGGGAGCCGGTGGCGCGTGCGGACCTGGAATTGCCGGGGATGGATGCGGCGGCCACGGCGCGATGGACGCGGGATGTGCTGGACGGCCGGATCCCCGTGCCGACGGCGATCCGGGCCCAGGCCGACGTCATCGCGACGGCGGCGAAGGAAGCGGCGGCAACCTGAGCCGCCGTACCATGCCATGACACCCGCACCTCCGCCCTCCTCCGCGGGAGCGGGGACGGCCCCGTTATTCCGTAACCGCATAACCGCATAGCAATCGCTTCGTTCCCCGCCGCTGCGTCCGTCCGTACCCTTTGGGTTCATTACGGAGGTTCGCGGTGCTGTTGCAGTTCATCCTTAGCGGAGCGGTAGTCGGGTTCATCGTCGGCGCCACGGGCGTCGGCGGCGGATCGCTCATGACGCCCCTGCTCACGCTGCTGCTCGGCGTGCCGCCGCAGGTCGCCGTCGGCACCGACCTGCTGTTCGCCGCGATCACCAAGTCCGCCGGCGTCCGCAGCTATGCGCGCAGCGGAATCGTCCCCTGGGCGATCCCGCTGCGGATGGCCGCCGGATCGGTCCCGGCATCCTTGGCCACGCTGTTCGCGATCCACCAATGGCATCCCGACGCCGCGGCGTATTCCACCCAATATGCGGCGGTGGTGCAGCCTGCCCTCGGCATCGCATTGCTGCTCACCGCCGGAGCCCTCGCCTTCCGCGTCCAGATCCAGTCGCTGGGCCTGCGCGCGGCCGCCCCACCGCTCGCGGCGGCAACGGCGGGGCCGGGACGGGCAGTGCTCGACACCCTGCCGGGTGCCGATTCCGGGCGCGCCCTCGCCACGGTCGCCGTCGGGGCACTGATCGGGGTGCTCGTGACCATCACCTCGGTGGGGGCGGGAGCCATCGGCACCGTCGCGCTCTTCTTCCTGTATCCGGCCGTTCCGGCCCGCCAACTGATCGCCGCGGACCTCGCCCATGCGGTGCCGCTCACGCTGATCGCCGGGCTCGGGCATGCCGCCCTGGGCACCGTGAACGGCACCATGCTGCTGGGCCTGCTCCTCGGCTCCCTGCCCGCGATCCGCTTCGGCGCCGGCGTATCGAGCCGCCTGCCGGAGCACGCCCTGCGCTGGACATTGGTGGCGATGCTGCTGCTCCTCGGCCTCCGTCTACTCTGGATTTGAACGAAACCGCTGACAACCATGTACCGCTATACCGAATTCGACCGGCAAATGTTGCACGAGCGCGTGGCGCAGTTCCGCGACCAGGTGGAACGATGGAAAGTCGGCGCGCTGAGCGACGACGAACTGCGCCCGCTGCGGCTGCAGAACGGCATCTACATCCAGCGGCATGCGCCGATGCTGCGCATCGCCATTCCCTATGGGTTGCTCGCGGCGCACCAGCTCCGCGTGCTCGCGCACATCGCCCGCACCTGGGATCGCGGCACGGGGCATTTCAGCACCCGCCAGAACATCCAGTTCAACTGGGTGAAGCTCGAAGAGGTGCCCGACATCCTCGCCGCCCTGGCGTCGGTGGAGATGCACGCGATCCAGACTTCCGGCAATTGCGTGCGCAACATCACCACCGATCCGTTCGCAGGCGTGGCGCCCGACGAAGCCGTCGACCCGCGGCCGTATTGCGAGCTGCTGCGGCAGTGGTCGACGTTTCATCCCGAGTTCTCGTTCCTGCCGCGCAAGTTCAAGATCGCGTTCAGCGGCACGGCGGCCGACCGCGCGGCCGTGCCGGTCCACGACCTGGGCTTCTATCTGCGGCGCGACGACCGGGGCGAAGTCGTGGCCGACGTCCTCGCGGGCGGCGGGCTGGGACGTACGCCGATCCTGGGGGTCATCGTGCGCCGCGGCCTGCCGTGGCGCCATCTGACGAGCTACACCGAAGCCCTGCTGCGGGTGTACAACCGCCATGGCCGCCGCGACAACGCCTACAAGGCGCGGATCAAGATCCTCGTGCGCGCGCTGGGCACGGAGGAATTCGCGCGCCAGGTCGACGCCGAGTTCGCGCACCTCGAAAGCGGCCCGGCAACCGCCACGGATGCGGAACTGGCGCGGATCGCGGAAGGCTTTGCGCCGCCGCGTTACGAACGGAAATCGCCTGATGCCCTCGAAGCGGGCGCCGAGGCGCTGCGCGCGCTCGACGCGCAGCACCCGGGCTTCGCCCGCTGGCGCGCCCGCAATGTGCGGGGACATCGCGTTCCCGGCTACGCGTCGGTCACGCTCTCGCTCAAGCGCAACGGCAAGGCGCCGGGAGACGCGGACGCGGCGGAAATGGACGCGATCGCCGATCTGGCCGACGCTTACAGCTTCGGGGAAGTGCGGGTCACCCACGAGCAGAATCTCGTGCTCGCCGACGTCGACCAGGAAGACCTTTTCGCGTTGTGGGAGGCGCTGCGCGGGCGGAGCCTGGCGACGCCGAACGTCGGCGTGCTCACCGACATCATCTGCTGCCCCGGCGGCGATTTCTGCGCCCTCGCCAACGCCAAGTCGATTCCCATCGCCACCGCGATCCGCGATCGCTTCGACGATCTCGACTACGTGCACGATCTGGGGGAGATCAGCCTGAACATTTCCGGCTGCATCAATTCCTGCGGCCACCACCACGTCGGCAACATCGGCATCCTGGGCGTGGACAAGCACGGCGAAGAGTTCTATCAGGTCACCCTGGGTGGAAAGGTCGGCGCCGACCCGGCTTCGACCCGGATCGGCGCCGTCCTCGGCCGGGCGTTCGCCGCCTCGGAGGTTCCCGGGGTCGTCGCCACCCTCCTCGATCTCTACGTGGCGCTGCGCAACCCGGACGAGCGATTCATCGACACCCTCGAGCGCGTCGGCGTCGCGCCGTTCAAAATGGCGGTGTACCCGTCGCAGGAAACCGCGGAGGAAGTTGCCAATGTCTGAAGCCCGTCCCGCCCCGCAGCGCATCATCCGGTTCGTCGACGGCGTGCCGCAGATCGCCACCGACGATTGGCATGTCGTGGAACACGACGCGCGCTGGGGGGAGATCCGCCGCGAAATCGACGAGGAGCACATCATCGACGAGCTCTCGCCCGGCGGCGCCCCGCACAGCCACCCGCTGCTGCTGCCCCTCGACCGGGCGCTGGCGCACGCCGAACGCCTGCCGGAACTGGGCCGCATCGGCGTCTGGCTCGGCCCGACCGATGAGCCGGAACGCGCCGTCGCGTTGTTTCCCCGGATCCGGGCGATCGGCGTGCATTTCCCGAAATTCACTGATGGGCGCGGGTACTCGACAGCCGCCCTGCTGCGCAGCCGCTACGGCTGGCGCGGCGAGTTGCGCGCATTCGGCGACATCCTGCAGGATCAACTGTTCGCGCTGCGCCGCGTAGGCTTCGACACGTTCGTGCTGCGCGCCGACCGCGACCCCGAAACGGCGCTGCGCGGGTTCACGGTCTTTTCGGGCAGCTATCAAGGCGCCGTCGATCAACCGCTGCCGCGGTTCCGGCGAACGGAGGTTCCGGCATGAACGCGCAGATCGATTCCGCATTGGATCTGCTGCGCCAGGCCGCCGACCGGGAGCCCGCCGCCTTTTCGACGAGTTTCGGCGCGGAGGACATGGTTCTGCTCGACCTCATCCGCGGCCATGCGCTCGCCATCGACATCTTCACGCTCGACACCGGACGTCTGCCGGAAGAGACCCACACCCTGATGCAGCGGGTCGAGGAGCGCTACGGCAGGTGCTTCCGGACCTGGGCTCCCGACGCCGATGCGTTGCAGCGGCTGGTGGCCGCCAACGGCATCAACGGCTTCTATGCGTCGGTGGAGAACCGCAAGGCGTGCTGCGCCGTGCGCAAGGTCGAGCCGCTCGCCCGCGCGCTCGCCGGCAAACGCGCCTGGGTCACCGGCATGCGCGTCCAGCAGGCGGTCACCCGGACACGATTGCCGGCGCAGGAATTCGACGCCGAGCGCGGGCTGGACAAGTTCAATCCCCTGCACGACTGGACGGAAGCGCAGGTCTGGAACTACATCCGCACCCACGACGTGCCGTATAACGAACTGCACGACCGCTTCTACCCCAGCATCGGCTGCGCGCCCTGTACGCGCGCCATCGCCGTCGGCGAGGACATCCGCGCCGGCCGCTGGTGGTGGGAGAACCCGGAATCCAAGGAATGCGGGCTGCATCGCAAACCGGCTGCGGGCCAGCATGCCGCAGCCGGCAATCCAACCGGAGAATTCGCATGAGTTTCGTCGCCCCGCCGCTGCCGAAGGCCGGAAACCCTTCCGCAGCACCCGTCCGCCTGTCCCATCTCGACTGGCTCGAGTCGGAGGCCATCCACATCCTGCGCGAGGTCGCGGGCCAATGCGCGCAGCCGGCGCTGCTGTTTTCGGGCGGGAAGGACTCCATCGTCCTGCTGCACCTCGCCACCAAGGCGTTCCGCCCGGCGCGTTTTCCATTTCCGCTGCTGCACGTCGACACCGGCCACAATTTTCCCGAAGTGATCGAATTCCGCGACCGACGAGCCGCCGAACTGGGCGAGCGCCTCATCGTCCGCACGATCGACGATTCGATCGCGCGGGGCCGGATCGTGCTGCGCAGTGCCGACGAGTCGCGCAACAAGCACCAGTCGGTGACGCTGCTCGACGCGATCGCCGAATTCGGCTTCGACGCCTGCATCGGCGGCGCCCGCCGCGACGAGGAAAAGGCGCGCGCCAAGGAGCGGGTATTCAGCTTCCGCGACGGCTGGGGACAATGGGATCCGAAGAACCAGCGGCCGGAACTCTGGAACCTCTACAACGCGCGCGTCGCCCCCGGGGAGCACATGCGCGTGTTTCCGATCAGCAACTGGACGGAAACCGACGTGTGGCAATACATCGCGCGGGAACGGCTCGAAGTGCCCTCGCTCTACTTCGCCCACCCGCGTCAGGTGGTCCGCCGCAACGGCGCCCTGGTTCCGGTCACGCCGCTCACCCCGCCGAAGGAAGGGGAGACGGTCGAGACGGTAAGCGTGCGATTCCGCACCGTCGGCGACATCTCCTGCACCTGCCCGGTCGAGTCGACGGCCGCCAATTACGACGAGATCGTGGCGGAAACGATGGACGCGACACTCACCGAACGCGGCGCGACCCGCATGGACGACAAGACGTCCGAGGCCTCGATGGAACAACGCAAGCGCGAAGGATACTTCTGATGAAACGCGACGCCATACCGCAACGACATCCGACCGAAGACCTCGGCGTGCTGCGCTTTCTCACCTGCGGCAGCGTCGACGACGGCAAAAGCACGCTGATCGGGCGCCTGCTGTACGACACCAAGGCGCTGCTCTCCGACACGCTGGCGACGCTCGAGCACAACGCGCAGCGCCGCGGGCTCTCCGCGCTCGACCTGTCGCTGCTGACGGACGGGCTGGTCGCCGAACGCGAGCAAGGCATCACGATCGACGTCGCCTACCGCTACTTCGCGACCGCGCGCCGCAAGTTCATCATCGCCGACAGTCCCGGCCATGTGCAGTACACGCGCAACATGGTCACCGCCGCCTCCACCGCGGACGCCGCGGTCCTGCTGGTCGACGCGCGCAAGGGCATCCTCGCCCAGACGCGCCGGCATGCGACGATCGCCGGCCTGCTCGGCGTCCATCACCTCATCGTCGCCGTGAACAAGATGGATCTCGTCGAGCATGCGCAGGAGCGGTTCGCGGAGATCACCGCCGAATTCCGCGCATGGCTCGAGCGCCATCCCTCCCTGCACGTGCAGGTCGACTACATCCCGCTGTCCGCGCTGACCGGCGCGAACGTGGTCGACCGGGCGCCGGAACTGGCGTGGTACGAGGGGCCGACCCTGATCGAGTTGCTGGAATCGGCGCCGGCGCGCGAAGCCGACGCCGAAGCGCCGCTGCGCTTTCCGGTCCAGTGGGTATGCCGTCCGTCGCAGGCGGACTTCCGCGGCTACGCCGGACGGGTCGAGTCGGGCGCGGTTTCGGTCGGGGACGAGATCGCCGTGTTCCCCTCCGGCGCCCGCTCGCGGGTCCAGTCCATCGCCATCGGCACCGAAACACGCGAGCGCGCGGTGGCCGGCGAGTCCGTATTGATTTCGCTCGTCGACGAGATCGACATCTCCCGCGGCGATCTGCTCGCGGATCCGGAACACGCCCCGCAGGCCGCCCGCGCCGGCACCGAAGCGATGGTCTGCTGGCTCGGCCAGCAGCCGCTCGATCCGCGCCGGGAATACCTGCTCCGGCAGGCCACCCGCGAAACACGGGTGCGCGTCGGCGCGGTGCATGCGCGCCTGAACATCGAGACGCTGGACTGGGAGACGGGCGAGGCCCGGGTCGAACCCAACGACATCGTCCGGCTGGCGCTCGGCACGCAGACCCCGATCGCCGCCGACCGGTACGAACAGTTCCGGGCGACGGGCAGTTTCATCCTCATCGATCCGGCGCACAACGATACGGTGGCGGCAGGGATGCTGTAGTCAGATCTCGAACTCCTGCCCGAACGCCGGCATCTCCACCCGGCTTCCTTCGAGCAGTCCGGCGAACGACTGCATGACCTCGGGCTCGCCGTGGACCAGGAAGGTCCGCGGCGGGCGGATCGCGCGATGCCAGGCCAGCAGTTCATCGCGGTCCGCGTGCGCGGAAAATCCGTTGATGGTGTGGACGCGCGCACGGACCGGCACATCTTCGTTGAAGATCCGCACGGTCTGCGCACCGTCGATGATCCGCCGGGCCAGCGTGCCGCGCGCGGCGTAGCCGACGAACACCACGGCGCAGTTCGACCGCCACAGATTCTGGCGCAGATGGTGGCGGACCCGCCCGCCGTTGCACATGCCGGCGCCCGCCAGGATGATCGCGCCCGACCGGAAGCGGTTGATGGCGATGCTCTCCGTCGCATCGCGCGTGAAGTGCAGGCCCGGCAGCGCGAACGGATCGCCGCCACCGTGAAACAGCTTGGCCACATTCGGTTCGAAGCACTCCGGATGCCGCTCGAAAATCTGGGTCGCCGAAATCGCCATCGGCGAATCGAGAAAGACCTGGGCCATTTCCGAGATGCGGCCTTTCTCCTGGCCTTCCCGCAGGAACCACAGGATCTCCTGGGCACGCTCGAGGGCAAACGTCGGGATGACGACGTTGCCGCCATGCTCGAAGACCTCGTGGATCGCGGCGTACAACTCCTCGATCGACGGCGCGATCGGCTTGTGGAGACGGTCGCCGTAGGTCGTCTCCA
>JAKCCX010000008.1 GCA_021838715.1 Pseudomonadota bacterium
TCGGTTATGCGCTCTGGCTGGATCGCGGTATCGCCGGCCTGCGCAAGCCGATCGTCGCCGGTGCGCTGGCGGCAAGTTGTGCGGGCGCCCTGGGCGCCGGCGTGGTGGCGGTATTGCCGTCGCCGGTGCCTGGCGCGGTACTGCCGGACGTTCGCCTGCCGGCGCTCGCCGGCGGCAGCGTGTCGCTTGCCGACTTTCGCGGCAAGCCGGTGGTGGTGAACGTCTGGGCGACGTGGTGTCCGCCCTGCGTCCGCGAACTGCCCGCGCTGGTGCGCGCGCAGGCGGAGCATCCGGAGATCCGCTTCGTCTTCGTCGCGCAGGAGAACGCCGCGCAGCGGGTGCGGGCATTCCTGCTGTCGCAGCATCTCGCGCCCCGCAATGTGCTGCTCGATGCCGACGGCACCGTGGCGGCGCGGTTCCGGTCGCGCGCGCTGCCGACGACCCTGTTCTTCGATGCCCGGGGCCGCCTGGCGGCGGCGCGGATGGGGGCGCTGTCGGCCGCGACGCTGGCGCAGCGTCTCGAGCGGATTTCGGTGGGCACGCGATGAGCAAGGCGTTCGTGAAGGAGTCGGCCGGCGACGACGAGGAGGAATTCGAAGCGCCGGCGATTCCGGTCGGCGCCAAGAACTACATGACGACCGGCGGCTATTGGCGGTTGCGCCGGGAACTGAGCCATCTCGTCAACGTCGCGCGGCCGGAGGTGGTGCGCACGGTGTCGTGGGCGGCGTCGAACGGCGACCGCTCGGAAAACGGCGACTACATCTATGGCAAACGGCGCCTGCGCGAGATCGATCGCCGCATCCGCTTCCTGACCAAGCGGCTCGAATCCGCCGAGGTGGTCGACCCGGCGGCGCGGGGCGCCACCGATCAGGTGTTCTTCGGAGCCCACGTCGAATATGAAACCAGCGACGGTTCGCGCAACGCGGTGACGATCGTCGGAGTGGATGAAGTCGACCCCGCGCGCCGCCGCGTCAGCTGGATTTCGCCCATCGCCCGCGCCCTGCTCAAGGCGCGGGAAGGTGACACGGTGCAGTTCCGCACCCCGGCGGGCATCGAGACGATCGAGATCCTCTCGGTGCGTTATTCCTCGGAGGATTCCGACGACGAGTCGTCGGCCTGACCCCGCGGCGATTGCCGGGCGCGTGCGACGCGCGTCACCTGGCGGATGTGGCGCAGCGTCCGTACGACGCGGGCCAGGTGGCGCCGGTCGTGGACCTGGATCTTGAAATGGATGGTGACGTCGTTGGCGTCTTCGTCGTCGACATTCACGCTGGCGATGTTGGATTCCGATTCGGCAATGGCCACGGCGACGTAGCCCAGGACGCCGCGCTCATTGCGCGCGCGCACGTCGATGTTCACCGCATAGACGCCGATCGGGTTCTGCGCCCAGCGCAGTTCGATCCATCGCTCCGGTTCGCCCCGGCGGGCCCGTTTGGCAACCGAGCAGTCGGCCTGATGGACGACGAGGCCCAGGTCCCGCCGCAGCTGACCGATGATTTCGTCGCCCGGGATCGGCGTGCAGCAGTTGGCGAATTGCAGGGCCATGCCTTCGGTGCCTTCGATCTGCAGCGCACCGCCGGGCTTGGCGTCGAACGCCGCCAGCGACTCCCCGGCTGCCCCGGCGCCCTCCGCCGTGGCGGCTCCGCGGAACAGGATGATGCTCAACTGCCGCGCAAGCACGGCGGCCAGGCGCCGGCCCAGGCCGATGTCGGACAGCAGGTCTTCCCGATCCTTGGCCTGCGCCTCGCGCAGCAGCTCGCTCCACTGGTCGGCATCCACATCGGCCAGATCGAACGTGAACTGGTGCGCAGCCTGGGCCAACAGGCGCTGGCCGAGTTCGACCGACTCCTGGCGCTTCATCGTCCGCAGGAAGTGGCGGATTTCCGATCGGGCGCGTCCGGTCCGCACGAAGCCGAGCCAGCCGGGATTGGGCTGCGCCGTGGGGCCGATGATGACCTCCACGATCTCGCCGTTGTGCAGTTCGCTGCGCAGCGATTGCATGTCGCCGTTGATCCGCGCCGCGATGCAGCGGTTGCCGATGTCGGTGTGGATCGCATAGGCGAAATCAACCGGGGTCGCGCCGCGCGGCAGCGGCACGATCTTTCCTTTGGGCGTGAATACATAGACCTTGTCCGGGAACAGGTCGACCTTGATCGTTTCGAGAAATTCGGCGGAATCCCCGGTCTGCTGCTGGATCTCGATGAGCGACTGCAGCCATTCGTGGGTGCGCGCCTGCATCTCCGTGAAACTCTTGGCGTTTTCCTTGTACAGCCAGTGCGCCGCGACGCCCGACTCCGCAATCCGGTTCATGTCGCGGGTGCGGATCTGAAACTCGACCGGCTGCCCGAACGGTCCGATCAGGGTCGTATGCAGCGACTGGTAGCCGTTGAGTTTGGGAATCGCGATGTAGTCCTTGAACTTCCCGGGAACCGGTTTGTAGAGGCCGTGCAGCACGCCCAGAGTCAGGTAGCACTCGGGAGCCGAGCCGACGATCACGCGGAAGCCGTAGATGTCGAGCACCTCGGAGAGCGACAGGTGCTTTTCCGCCATCTTGCGGTAGATGCCGTAGAGAGTCTTCTCCCGTCCGAACACCTCGGCCTTGAGCTTGTTGCGCGTCAGCGTCTCCTGCACGGCCACGCGGATCTTTTCCAGCACTTCGCGCCGGTTGCCGCGGGCCGTGAGGATGGCCTTCTCGAGCACCCGGTGGCGCATCGGGTAGAGATGCGCGAAGCATGCCTCCTGCAGTTCGCGGTAGATTTCGTTCAAGCCGAGGCGGTGTGCGATCGGAACGTAGATTTCCAGCGTTTCGCGGGCGATCCGCCGCTGGCGCCCCCGATCCATCGCCTCGAGCGTGCGGATGTTGTGCAGGCGGTCGGCGAGTTTGATGAGGATGACGCGCACGTCGTGCGCCATCGCCAGCAGCATCTTGCGGAAATTTTCCGCTTGCGCCTCGGCCTGGCTTGCGAAGTTCAGGCGATCGAGCTTGGACACGCCATCGACCAGGTCGGCGACCACCGGGCCGAACTTCGCGATCAGATCCGGCTTCGATACGCCGGAATCCTCCATGACGTCATGCAGCAGCGCGGCCTGGATCGCCGGGACATCCATGCGCCATTTTGCGAGGATTCCCGCGACGGCAACCGGATGGGTGATGTAGGGCTCGCCGCTCTTGCGAAACTGGCCGAGGTGGGCGGCGTCCGAGAAGCGGAAGGCTTCGCGGACCTTCTGGATGTCGCTCGAGGAGAGGTAGGTCTTGAGCGTCTCGGTCAGTTCGCCGAAACGTACGACCGTGGGGTCGAGTGTTGCCTGGTCCGCGCCGGTGCGCCACACCGCGCTTCCCGCCTTGCGCAGGGCTGCCGCAGCCCTGCGGGCGAACCCGGCGGGCTTGGGCTGCCCCGGTCCTTCCGGCGCGGCGGAAGCGGGCGGCGGTACGGGAGCGGGGGCCGGATCGCCCGGCGACGTGGTGGTCATGAGCGCTACGCTAGCGCGCAGCCGTCAAATCGGCAATCGACTGCCGGGCGAAGGAAGCGGTCAGGTCGGAACCTTGCGCAGCATTTCGAGCCCCACCTTGCCGGAGGCAATTTCGCGCAGCGCCGCGACGGCGGGCTTGTCCTTGGACTCGATCCGGGGCGTGTGCCCCTGGGAAAGCTGGCGGGCGCGATACGCCGCCGCAAGCACGAGCTGGAAGCGGTTCGGGATCTGTTTGAGGCAGTCTTCGACGGTGATGCGGGCCATGATCGGGAAACCAGTCAGTCAGTATGTAGGGGGGCGATTATAGACGTCGGGCGGCATCGATCAAAACCGTGCCCGCACCGGGGGCGCGGCGCGGCCGGCTACGGCCGGATCAGCTTGCCCGTGACCGCCTGCACCACCGCCTGGATCCGCGTCGCCACGCCAAGCTTGGCGCGGGCGTTGTCGATGTGAAAGTCCACGGTCCGCTTGCTCAGGCCGACGATCTGGGCGATTTCGTCCGAGGTCTTGCCGCGCGCCGACCAGGTGAGCACCTCGGCCTCGCGCTCGGTGAGCCCGACGTTGCGCTGCCAGTGTCCGGCGCGCGCGACGCGTGCCAGCCGTGCAGCAATGATGGCTGCGAGCACGTCGAAGTCGATCGGCTTGGTGACATAGTCGTCGGCGCCGAGTTGCCGGCCCCGGAGCTGGCTCTCGCGCTCGGTGAGCGCCGTGAGAAACACGAATGGCATGTCCGAAAACCGCGGCGCCATGGCGGTGAGATGCTCCAGGACCTCGAATCCGGAGAGGCCGGGCATGCTCACGTCGCACAACACGAGGTCGGGTTGGCAGGCCAGGATCGCCGCCATCCCGGCATGCCCGTCGTATGCCAGAATGACTTCGTAGCCGCGTTCGGCAAGGTCTTCCTGGACGAGCGACGCGGTTTCGCGTTCGTCTTCGATGCACAGGATCGTTTTCCGGCTTCCGGCCACGGCGTACCAACCTTTCAGCAGGCGGCGATCGTGACGCAACGCTACTCCATCCGAACGCGGCTGTCGCTTTCGCTGGCCCTGCTCGGTCTGCTGGCGCTGGCGCTGGGGGTGTTCAGCGTGGCGAGCCTGCGGACGGTCGACTCGGCGTCGGCGCAAATCCGCGATCGATGGCTGCAGAGCGTGCGCTTTCTGGGCGACGTCACCAATTACACATCCGATTTCCGCGGTGCCGAGGCCGACCGGCTGCTTGCCCGAACCCCCGCCGATGCCGCCGCCGCCGATCGGGCCGTCGCCAATCTGGATCGGATCATATCGGTTTCGCGGCGCAATTATGAGTCGCTTCCCCACAGCGGCACGGAAGCGGAGTTGTGGCGGGATTTCGAAGGGTACTGGGCGACATACCGGGCGGTGGCCGACCAGGAGTTCGCATTGGCGCGGCGGCGGCGTGTGCGGGAGGCCGAGGCGCTCTACCGATCGCAATCGATGGCGGCGTACCGCGCGGCCAGTGACGCCGTGGATCTCCTCACCGACCGCACGGTCCGCAGCGCCAACGAGGCCAGCGATCGGGCCGACGAAACGTTTCATCAGGCGTTCGTCTGGATCGGGATCGCCATGGCCGTCGCGGGTTTGTGGGTGGTCCTGTCGATATGGCACATCGCCCGCACCGTGTCGGGACCGATCCTCGGGCTGGCCGGCCGCATGCGCGAACTGGCGGCGAACCGCACGGAAGGCGAGATCGAGGGAACCGCCCGGGGCGACGAGATCGGCGAAATGGCGCGCGCGGTGGTGGTGTTCCGCAACAACGCGATCGAACTCATGGCGAGCCAGCGCGGCCTGGAACAGCAGGCATCGATGCTCGCGGAGAAGCTGGAGGCCGAGCGGGAATTGGCGGCGATGCAGCGCAATTTCATCTCGGTGGCTTCACACGAGTTCCGCACTCCGCTGACCTGGATCGATGGGCAGGCGCAGCGCCTGCTCAAGATGAAGGGGGCGTCGGGCGACGAGATTCTTGAGCGCGCGGGAAAGATCCGGGCGGCGGTGCAGCGGATCACGAACGTGATGGACCGGCTGTTGAACTCGTCCCGATTGGTCGAGGAGCGCGGCAGCCTGTATTTCCACCCCGCGCCGATCGACCTGGCGGCGATCCTGCGCGAGGTGTGTCAGGTGTACCGGGAAATCGCCTCGGGGGCGAAGATCGACGAGGATTTCTCGGGCCTGCCGCCGCAGGTTGAAGGGGATGCCAGGCTGCTGGATCAGGCGTTCGGGAACTTGTTGTCCAATGCGATCAAGTATTCTCCGGGCGGTGCGCGGGTGCGGGTGCATGGCGGCGTGGAGGGCGGACCCGAAGGTGCTCCGACGCGAGTGTGGGTGGCGGTCGAGGATCAGGGTATGGGGATCCCTTCCGAGGATCGGGAGCATTTGTTCGAGCGCCATTTTCGCGGCGCGATGGTCAAAGGAATTGTCGGAACCGGGATCGGCCTGTACCTGGCGAAGATGATCGTCGACATGCACGGAGGCGGGATTCGAGTTGAGAGCGAGACGGGGCGCGGTTCCCGATTTACGGTGATCCTGCCGATCGCGCAGGAAGGGAAGACCGTGCGGGCGATGACAAGCGTGGAGTCGCAATGACAGGAAACAGGGACGGGCGGAACGTGGGGAACAGCGGAATTCTCAGGGGTGTATCGGGAAGGGGCGGAGGGATGCGGCGGCTTCCGCAGGCTGCGCTGGCGGTCGGGCTGGCGGTCGCGGCGGCGGTCGCGGCGGCCGATGACAAGGCGTTGCCGGTGGTGTCGCGCGGCGAGTGCAATTCCGCTGTGATTGCGCGCTGTCGTGAGCCGCTGTCGGATCAGCCGGTCGTGATCGATCCGGCCTTTCCGGTCGGCGGGATCACCCGCAGGCAATGGGAGAACATCCTGAATTCGATTCCCGATGCCGGGCGGATCGTGATTTTCGGCGAGCGCCTGCGCGGCCCCGGGGTGCATGCCGTGTTCACCCGCAATCTCGGGACGGATCGACCCGAGCAGATCACGCGTAAAGCTCCGGGAGGAGCCCTATGTACGACATCAACCCGTAGCGGCTCGACGTACTGCTCCCGCTCCGGGAACGTGATGCCGGGAGTCGAACCGCCGATCGTGCAGACGTGGTCATTCCATTTTTGAGTTCCGCCGGTTCCGGGGACGGCGTTTCGCAGGAAGATCCCGCCATCGCATCGCGCCATTCCGCGGGGTGTACCGGAAGCAGGACCGGGTCGAGCAGGGGTTGACCGCGGCGCTTGAGGATGCAGGCCGACAGCCGGCCGGCGTCGTCCCGGAGCCGGATGCGCAACGCCGCCGGCGAAGGGGTGCGCGCATTGTGCGGGGACCGCAGGATGAATACCAGCGTCCGGCTTCGCTGCGCAAGCAGGTGCAGTCGCCGGAGGGCATGGAATCCGGCGTCCGGACCCTGCGTATCCGGAATCCATCCCAGCACGGCGCCGAGTTGTCCGCTGCGCAGGCATTGTTCCAGTGCCCAGTGACTTTCCCGCGGCGAATCCGGGCGAATGAAAATGTGATCGGCCGGGTCGAGGCCTGCCTGAGCCAGTGCGGGGGCGTACGGTAGCGCCGCGGGTTCCGCGGCCGGATGCCGCTCGCAGGGGAGCACCCATGCGCACGAGGCGCCGCGCTTTGTGGCGGCGGCCAGGGCGGGCTGCAACAGGCTCAGTTCTCCAATCCCGGGATGGTCGACCAGCAGTTCGATGAGTCGGCCCTGCGGCCAGCCGCCGCCGGGCAGTTCCCGGTCGAGCGCGGCGAAGCCGCTGGATGCGCAGCGTTCCTGCTGGTCGTGCGCGAGCGCGTTGGCGCGCCAGACGCCGGGGGGAAGCGGTTCAGTGGAAGTCATGGCTTTTTCCGATCAGTCCGTTCAACAGGTGGGAGTGGTCGACCAGGCGCGCAGCGATCATGTGCGGAACCGGGCCGCTGGAGTCGCGTTGGCCGTAGACGGTGAGCAAGGTGGATTGCAGCAGTTCGCGCTCGAAACGTTCGGAGATGGCGCGCCGTACGATGATGTTGATCGTGCCGGTCTCGTCTTCCAGCGTGACGAAGGTCACGCCCTTGGCGGTCGATGGGCGCTGGCGGCAGATGACGATGCCGCTGGCACGGACCAGTTGGCGGTCGCGCGCGTGCGCGATTTCGCTGGCGCTCGACACCCGCATCGTCTGCAGCGCCGGGCGCAGCAGGGCGAGCGGATGACGCCGCAGGCTCAGTCCCGTGCGCCGGTAGTCGGCGACGATGTCCTGTTCCTCCGTCGGTGCGCCGAGCGCGGGAGCGGCTTCGTGCGCCGGCGGGTCGGCGGCCAGCGGCGCCTCGTGGGGCGCCTGCGGGTCGACGCCCAGGGCATCCCAGAGCGCCGTGCGGCGGTTGCCGGCGAGGCTGCGCAGCGCGTCGGCGTGTGCCAGCCGCTCCAGTTCGGCGCGGGACAACCGCGCGCGCCGGGCCAGATCGGTCAGGTTGCGGAACGGCGCCTGGATGCGCGCCGTCACGATGCGTTGTGCGGCTTCCTGCGCGAGCCCGCGGATCCGCGAGAGTCCCAGGCGCACGCAGGGGGTTCCGGCATCGCCTTCGTGAGGTTCCAGTGTGCAGGTCCAGTCGCTGGCAACGACGCAGGCAGGGAGTACGCGGACGTCATGGTCGACGGCACTGCGCACGATTTGCGCGGGGGCGTAGAACCCCATCGGCTGGGAATCGAGCAGCGCGGCGCAGAACGCTGCGGGGTGGTGGCGTTTGATCCAGGCCGACACATAGACCAGCCACGCGAAGCTGGCGGCATGGCTTTCGGGAAAACCGTACTCGCCGAACCCCTCGATCTGGCGCACGATCCGCTCGGCATATTCATCGCCATAGCCGCGCGCAAGCATGCCGGAAACCAGCTTGTCGCGCAGCGGGCCGATGCCGCCCTTGCGTTTCCACGACGCCATGGCGCGGCGCAACTGATCGGCTTCCCCGGGGGTGAAGCCTGCGGCGACGATCGCCAGCTGCATCACCTGCTCCTGGAAGATCGGCACGCCGAGCGTGCGTTCGAGCACGGCTTTGACGGCGGGTGACGGGTAGGACACATCTTCCAGCCCCTGGCGGCGGCGCAGATACGGATGCACCATGCCGCCCTGGATCGGACCGGGACGCACGATCGCGGTTTGAATCACCAGGTCGTAAAAGCATTGCGGGCGCAGCCGCGGCAACATGCTCATCTGTGCGCGCGACTCGACCTGGAATACGCCGAGGGAATCGCCCCGGCTCAGCATTTCGTAGACCGCGGGATCCTCGCGGGGGATGTTCGCAAGGGTCAGCGCCGCCGGCCGGGCAGGGGCTTCCGCCGCGCATGGCGGGATCGGGGGCGATGGGGCGCGGTGCTCGAACGCATTGACGAGATCGAATGCGCGCCGCAGGCACGAGAGCATGCCCAGTGCGAGCACGTCCACCTTGAGCAGGCCCAGGGCGTCGAGATCGTCCTTGTCCCATTGGATGACGGTGCGCCCCGGCATGGCGGCGTTTTCAATCGGGACCAGACGCGACAGGCGGTCGCGTGCGATGACGAATCCGCCGCTGTGCTGGGAGAGGTGCCGGGGGAAACCGATCAACTGCGGAAGAAGTTCGGCGAGCGGCTCTCGTGCCGGATGATCGAAGTCTTCGGAAAGCGCGCAATCGGCGGTCTCGTCCGCTCGCGGCGATTTGCCGGCGCTCCGGGGGCGCCCGGCAGCCTCGTCCGATGCGAGGCCGTGTTCGCGGAATCGCAGTGATGCCGACTTCGCCAGCTGTTCGATCCGCTCCGCCGGCAGGCCCAGCGCCGCGCCCAGATCGCGCATCGCGCCGCGCGTCCGGTAGGTGTGGACGGCGGCGGCGAGGGCGGTGCGTTCCCGTCCATACTTGGCGAAGACATATTGCATCACCTCTTCCCGGCGGCGATTTTCGAAATCGACATCGATGTCGGGAGGTTCGTTGCGCTCCCGGCTGAGAAACCGCTCGAACAGCAGGTTCGAGCAGGCGGGGTCGACCTCGGTGATCCCGAGGCAGTAGCACACCGCCGAGTTTGCGGCCGAACCGCGCCCCTGACACAGGATGCCGCGGCTGCGGGCGAACCGGACGATGTCGTGTACGGTCAGGAAGTAGGGCTCGTACTGCAGGTCGCCGATGAGCTGGAACTCATGCTCGATCTGGTCCTGCACGGATCGGGGGATCCCCCGCGGGTAGCGACCTGCCGCGCCTTCGAGCGTGAGCCGGCGCAGATGGGTGGCCGGGGTTTCTCCGGCGGGAACGAGTTCGTCGGGATATTCGTAGCGCAATGCATCGAGAGAAAACGCACAGCGCTGCGCGATGGCCACCGACTGCGCGAGCAGTTCGGGCGGATAGATCCGCGCCAGGCGCGCCCGCGAGCGCAGATGCCGTTCGGCGTTCGGGAAGAGCCGCGTTCCGCATTGCGACAACGGAATTCCGTGCCGGATGGCGGTGACGGCATCCTGCAGCTTCTTGCGGCTGCGCACATGCATGTGCACGCCCCCGGCGGCGGCAAGCGGCATGCCGTAATGCCGGGCGAGCGACTGCAGGGTGCGGAGCCGCCCGGTGTCGTCGGGCCCGCGCAACAGTTCGCAGGCGATGCCGGCGCGGTCTTCGAAGCGCTCCCGCAGCCAGGCCGCGTCCCGCTTGAGCGTGGCGGCATCGCAGCCGCCCTGGCTCGGTGCGCCATGCGCCGGCTCTGCGATCAGCAACGCCAGCGTGTCGCGCAGCAAGGGTTCGTGGGTGTCGAAGGCCGCGCGATCGATGTGGTATCGGCCCTTGCCGGCGGCGCGGCGTGCGCGCGTGACGAGCTCCGAGAGGTTGCCGTAGCCGCTGCGGTTCTGCGCCAGCAGCACCAGCAACGGGCCATCCGCGAGGCGGATCTCGGTGCCGTGGAGCAGGCGGAAGTGGTTCGCGGCCGGGATCGTCGTGCGCGCGTTGCGCAGGGCGATGTGGGCGCGCGCGGCACCGGCGAAGGAGCATTCGTCGGTCAGGGCGAGCCCGGCATACCCGAGGGCGAGTGCGCGCCCGAGCAGCTCCTCCGGGTGCGATGCGCCCCGCAGAAACGAGAAGTTGGACACGCAGTGGAGTTCCGCGTACTCAGGAAAAGAAGCCATGCAGGAACCATGTTCGCGGCGCCGCGAGTTCGCGGTAGATCCAGAGCGTCTGCCCCCGGGTGTTGCGGGCGACGAAGTAATCCCGGTGCACGGCATGCGTTCGCGGGCGAAGGGCATCCCACCATCCCGCCTCGATCCGCTCGGGGCCGGCCAGCAGCGCCAGGGGGCCGCCGTAGCGGGGCTGGGGATGGTGGGTCTCGGACACGGGCAGGGGTTGGGACAGGATCCACAGCGGGCGCAACGCTGCCGGTGGCGGAGCCATGGGTCCGGGGGAGGAAAAGATCGGGGCGCTGCAGTAGGCCCGCTCCGGGCGGTGATCGTCGCAGGTCTGCAACTGGAATACACCGGCAGAACCCAGGCGTGCATGGAGCATCTCGCAGAGGTGGCGGGTGTTTCGGCGCGCCACGCCCCCTTCCTCGGGCAGGTTCCGGACGGCCGGGGGCAGCAACTCGCCGCTGGATGTCGAAAATGCATGCGCCCGGAGAACCTCGAGTTCGAGGCCGACGACCGCTTCCGGCAGATGCGCGCGTGTCAGCCGCTCGGTGAACAGGGATTGCAGCCGGGTGGCATCGCGTTCCGGTGCCGCGAGCATCAGGGGGGTGGCACTGGGCGGCGGCGTCGTTCCGCGGCGCCTGGGGTGATGCGTGCGCAGCAGCAGGGCGGTGGCGCCCAGGTTGCGTGCGCGCAGGAATGTTTCGGCGCCGCCCAGCAGCCGCATGAGCGGGCCTTGAAGCGATTCGATGCCGATGGCCGCAGTGGGAAGTTCTTCGTGCAGGCGGAAGCATTCGGGAGCGGGAAGGCAGGCTTGCGGGTCCGGGGCCGTTCCGGTCATCCGGTCCAGGGCCGTCAGACACCGGGTGCCGAACCGCCGCGCGAAGGCTGCGCGCGGCAGGCGCAGAACGTCCCCGACCGTTTCGACGCCGAGAGCGCCCAGCGGCTCGAGCAGCGGCGCCTCCCATGCGAGCGCACGCAGGGGAAGGGGATCCAGGGCGGCGCGGAGTTCGTGCATTTCCACCGCCAGCGGCGCCGGGGCGGCGGTCAGCCCGAGCGCGCGCGCTCGGGCGAGCGTGTGGGCGGCGGCGGGGGTGGGGGCGCCGGCTGCGGCGATCCGGTCTGCGGCGAACCCTTGTTCGTGCAGGCCGTCCAGGATCTTGCGATGCAAGGTCGCGCGGCCGCCGAACAGGCGTTCACTGCCGCCGGTTTCGATCAGGAATCCCGCGTGGTCCGGGCCGGATAGCGGGACGACCTGTGTGCTGAAGCGCTGGGCCCATGCAGACAGGGGGATGGCATGGGTCTCGCTGCCTTGCCGAGGCGACGGCAGCGGCAAGGGGTCCAGCAGGAAGGCGAACCAGAAAGACATGGCGACGGCAAGGGGCGGTTCATACCGTCGCGCGAATCACGCCGACCGCAAGACCCTCGATGACCAGGGGTGTGCGCCGCAGGTCGACCACGATGGGGGCGTAGTCGGGGTTTTCGGCGATCAGTTCGGCCCGGGCGCCTTGCATCTGCAGTCGCTTGACGGTGACTTCGTCGCCCAGGCGGGCCACGACGATCTGACCGTTGCGGGCCTGATTCTGCCGGTGGACCGCCAGCCAGTCGCCGTCGAGGATGCCGGCGTCGCGCATGCTCATGCCGCGGACTTCCAGCAGATAGTCGGCGCGGGGCGTGAACGTGGCGGGATCCACGGCCGGATGCCGGAGAACGTTTTCCTGGGCGAGGATGGGGCTGCCCGCCGCGACTTTACCGATCAGGGGCAGACCGAACTCGCGTGGCGGTTCGGCGCGGATGGATTCGTGCAGGCGGATGCCGCGCGAGGTTCCGGAAATCAGTTCGATCAGTCCTTTCTTCTGCAGCGCCTGCAGGTGCTGTTCCGCGGCGTTGAGCGAGCGGAACCCGAACGCGCGGGCGATTTCCTCGCGCGTCGGCGGAGCGCCGCTTTGCGTGAGCGTCGTGCGAATGAATTCGAGAATTTCGCGTTGACGGGCGGTCAAGATGCCGGTCGGGTCGGGATGCATGAGCGGGCTCCTGCGCTGGTTCGGCGCCTTGGGGTCCCCGCGCGGACTCGGGCGGAGGCGGCAAGGCGCCGCGGGATACTGAATTTGTTCACACTGTACGGATATACAGTATCCATTGTCAACCGGGTTCGGTGATAGACTCGCCCGCAAGGATTTTTTGTGAAGCCGCCGCGTACCGTGGTTGTACCGTTTGGCGGTTTTCGATAGCGGCCATTCGTGGCGACGGCGTGGTGGAGAAACCGGCGCGGCTCTTTCCGGCGCGCTGTGCCCGCGCAAAGATTGTTCCATCCGTTCTACCTGTCCGACGACACACGCGCGCCAGCTTTCGCTGTGCTTGCGTCGGCTTGAACATTTGCACCGAATCATGAATACGCAAGAGGCGAAGATCGTCTTGGAAGCGGCCTTGCTCACCGCGGAGCAGCCGCTTGCCGTGAGTCAGTTGCGCAAGCTGTTCCCGGAAGAACTCGATGACGAAACCGTCCGGATTCTGCTGGAGGACCTGCGTCGCGATTGGGCGGGACGGGGAATCGAACTGGTTCCGCTGGCAAGCGGGTGGCGTTTCCAGAGTACGGCGGCGATGACGCCGTACCTGGATCGCCTGCATCCGGAAAAGCCGCCGAAGTACTCGCGCGCAATCCTGGAAACGCTGGCGATCGTTGCCTACCGGCAGCCCGTGACGCGTGGTGACATCGAGGAAATCCGGGGAGTGAGCGTTTCCTCGCCGGTGATCAAGACGCTGGAGGAGCGGGGCTGGATCGAGGCGATCGGCCATCGCGAGGCGCCGGGGCGTCCGGCGCTGTTCGCGACCACGCCCGCATTTCTGGATGATTTTGGCCTGCGCTCGCTGCAGGAACTGCCGCCGATCGGGGTCGATTCCGAAACCGGCGACGCGAAACCGGAGCTTCCGCTGTCCGGGGCGGGGATCACCGCTACGTCCGCTTCGGCGGCACCGGCGGAGGACGCCCTGGTTTTGCAGACCGATTTGATCGACGCCATTCCGGCTACCGAAGCCCTTACCGAAACGAATTCTTCTCTATGAACTCAAGTCCATCTGTGGATCTGCCCGACGACGGGCGTGCCCCCGATTCCGACGTGTTGTCGGAACCCGTTCCTTTGCGCGATGCGGCGGAAGGCCGCGACGCCGCGCCGGCCGCCGAAGGCCGGTCGCCCGAATCGGAGGGCTCGCCGGCGGATCCGTCTGCCGGGTCCGGGGAGCGCCGGGGGCGGGGCCTGCTCGGCCGTCGCCGCCGGGGTCCGCGCCACGGCGAGCGCGGGGCGCAGGGCGCCGCACCGGAAGGGGCGGACGATGCCGCCGTGCCGGCCGTGCCGGCCGCTCCGGTCGGGGAGGGTGAGGATTTCTCCGGGCTGGCGATGGCGGAGCAGGCGCTGGACCACGCCGTCCTGGATCGCGGAAAGCGGGCGGCCAAGCAGGCGCTGAACGCCCAGTCCGACAAGTTGCACAAGGTTCTGGCGGATGCGGGAATCGGGTCGCGGCGCGACATGGAAGAACTCATCGTCGCCGGCCGGGTGTCGGTCAACGGCCAGCCGGCGCATGTCGGGCAGCGGGTTCTGCCGACCGATCAGGTGCGGGTCAACGGCAAGCTGCTGATGCGAAAGCAGCCCGGGCGCTTGCCGCGCGTGCTGCTGTACCACAAGCCCGCCGGAGAGATCGTGTCGCAGGATGATCCACAGTCGCGGGCAACGGTCTTCGACAAATTGCCCAAGATTTCCGGCGGACGCTGGATCGCCGTCGGCCGGCTGGATTTCAACACGGAGGGTCTGCTGGTGCTGACGACCTCGGGGGATCTGGCCAATCGCTTGATGCATCCGCGATTCGAGGTCGAGCGGGAATATGCCGTGCGCATCCTGGGCGACCTGACGCCGGAGATCCAGGCGCGCCTGCTCGAGGGGGTGGAACTGGACGATGGCCCGGCGCGTTTTTCCCGGGTGGAGGATGCTGGCGGGCAGGGTGCAAACCACTGGTACCGCGTGGTCATCCAGGAAGGCCGCAACCGCGAGGTGCGCCGGGTGTTCGATGCGGTCGGACTGACGGTCAGCCGCCTGATCCGGACCCGGTTCGGCGCGGTTCAACTGCCGCGCACACTCTCCCGGGGGCGGTATCAGGAACTGTCGCCGGCGTGGGTCGAGGCCTGGCTGAGCGACCTGGGGATCGCAATCAATGAGATGCGGTCGGGGGCGGGGCCGGCCGGACGCGGCAAGCCGGGAGGCGCCAAGCGTGGCAATCGCACGAACGGCGGCGGCGCCCGAAGCAACGCCGGGCGTCCGGGCGGCGGGCGTCAGCCGGATCCGATGGCGACGACCGTGCATTACTTCGCGCAGGGCGCGCTGCCGGGCATGAAAGGGCCGTCGCGCCGGCCTGCCGGGGGGCGTCCGACAGGAGGCTCGCGTCAGCCGGATCCGCTGACCAGCACCGTCAGCTACATCGCCAACGGCCACGGGACCGGAGCGATGCGCGGCCCGCGCGGCGGCGGCGGTGGGGGCGGAGCCGGCGCGGGCCGGGGCAATTTCCGGCGCCCGAAGCCCCGGGGGGGCGGATTCGGCGGTTAGCCCGGAAGGCGCCGTGGCCGGCAGGACGATCGCGAAACGCCTGCCGTGTTGCAGCGCTTCGGTATATAATAGTCAGTTGTCGGACTAGGTGCGCCATCCGGCG
Source organism: Pseudomonadota bacterium (assembly GCA_021838715.1). GTDB lineage: Bacteria > Pseudomonadota > Gammaproteobacteria > Burkholderiales > Burkholderiaceae_F > GJ-E10. Next base: position 15,268 of record JAKCCX010000008.1, read on the forward strand.
GCGGAGCCGGTGTCCTGCCGAATTGGTTGCGGCGCCCGGCGCCGGCTTCCGGCCGTCGGGAGTGAGGCGTCCGCCTGTTTTTTGCGGATGAGGAGAATGGGCTAGCAACGGCCCATTTTTTTTTCCTTGAAAGAGACCGTAGTGCAAACCGAATCGCAAGCTGCGCAGATTCCGGCAGTTTCGGCTCGGCAGCGGCCCGGCGCCCTGGCGCCCGGCCATGCCGAGTTGCTTGCGCGCACCGTGACCGGCCTGGGCTACGAGCTGGTGGATGTGGAGCGTGCCGGTGGGGGTTTGCTGCGGGTGACGATCGATCGCGAGCCGCAGGAGGGAACCGCCGGAGAGGATGCGGCGGGTGCTCTGCGCATCACGGTCGACGACTGCGAGCGGGTGAGCCGGCACTTGAGCCACCTTTTCGCCGTCGAAGGGATCGATTACGACCGGCTGGAAGTGTCTTCCCCCGGGCTGGATCGTCCGCTGCGCAGCGCGCGCGATTTCGTGCGGTTCGCCGGCGCGCTGGCAAAGGTGCAGTTGTGGGAGCCGGCGGCGGGAAGGCGTCGTTTCCGCGGGCGGCTGCTCGGACTCGTCGCTGGTGCGGACGGAGCGGGGGAGCGGGTGCGCATGGCGCTGATCCCGGAGGGCGCGCTGCCGGCGGGTGGGGCGCGCCGCGGCGTTGCCGGTGCGCGGAAGGCGGGCGCGGCGGTGCCGGAGGAAACGATCGAGTTTGCATTGGCGGATGTCGAAAAGGCACGTCTCGCTCCGGAGTGGGAGTTTGCCGCGCCGGAGTCGGCCCGGCGTGGCGGGCGTCCGCGTGGGAAAAAATAGGGTTCTGGCTGTTTTCGTTGGGGTTGAGCGATCACGATGAGTCGAGAAATTCTGTTGCTGGTGGATGCGTTGGCGCGCGAGAAGAACGTCCCGAAGGACGTCGTTTTCGGCGCGCTCGAATCCGCGCTCGCCGCTGCGACCAAGCGGCTGTTCGCCGAGGATGACGTGGAGATCCGGGTTGCCGTCGATCGGGAAACCGGCGAGTACGACGCGTTCCGGCGCTGGCTCGTCGTTCCGGACGAGGCCGGCCTCCAGGAGCCGGGCCATCAGATCATCCTGACCGATGCGCGCGAGCAGATCCCTGACGTCGAGGTCGACGAGTACATCGAGGAGTCGTTGCCGCGGCAGGATCTCGGCCGCCGCTTCGCGCAGGATACGAAGCAGGTGATCCTGCAGAAGATCCGCGATGCCGAGCGCGAGCAGTTGCTGGCGGAGTTTCTGTCCCGCAACGATTCGATCGTCAATGGCACCATCAAGCGCATGGACAAGGGGGATGCCATCGTCGAGATCGGCAAGATCGAGGGTCGCCTGCCTCGTTCCGAGATGATCCCGAAGGAAAACCTGCGCATCGGCGACCGCGCCCGCGCCTACGTCGCGAAGATCGATCGCAATCTGCGGGGTCCCCAGGTCATTTTGACGCGGACGTCGCCCGAATTCCTGATGAAGCTCTTCGAGCTCGAGGTTCCGGAGATCGAGCAGGGACTGCTGCAGATCAAGTCTGCGGCCCGCGATCCGGGCGTCCGCGCCAAGATCGCGGTGTGGACCAACGATCGCCGCATCGATCCGATCGGCACCTGCGTCGGCATGCGCGGCTCCCGCGTCCAGGCAGTCACCAATGAGCTGGGCGGCGAGCGCGTCGATATCGTGCTGTGGTCGGACGACCCGGCGCAGTTCGTGATCGGCGCCCTGGCGCCGGCCAACGTGTCGTCGATCGTCGTCGACGAGGATCAGCATTCGATGGATGTCGTCGTCGACGAGGACAATCTCGCGATCGCGATCGGACGCAGCGGCCAGAACGTGCGGCTGGCCTCGGAACTGACCGGCTGGCAGATCAACATCATGACGGCCGAGGAATCCGAGCAGAAGCAGCACCAGGAGCAGGAGAACATCCGCAAGTCGTTCATGGAAAGCCTGGACGTGGATCAGGAGGTCGCGGACATCCTGATCGGCGAGGGCTTCTCGAGCGTTGAGGAGATCGCCTACGTGCCGGTGAACGAGCTGCTGGAGATCGAGTCGTTCGATCCGGACACCGTCGAGGAACTGCGTACCCGGGCGCGCAATGCCGTGCTGACCGAGGCGATCCGGCGCGAGGAAACCCTCGACAAGGCGGACAAGACGCTGCTCGAACTCGACGGCGTGGACGCGGAACTGGCGATCAAGCTCGCGGCAGCGGGGATCCGCACGCGCGATGAGCTCGGGGACCTGGGTGTCGATGAACTGGTGGACATGGCCGGGATCGAACCGGCACGGGCCAGCGCCCTGATCATGGCGGCGCGCGCGCACTGGTTCGAGTGATTTCGGGAAAAGGGGTCTGACACAGGATGGCCAGCAACACAGTCGCTCAATTCGCAACGGAACTGAAGCTTCCGCCGTCGGTGCTGTTGGAGCAGTTGCGCTCCGCCGGCGTGGACAAGCACGTCGAAACCGACGAACTGTCGGAGGAAGACAAGGCGCGTCTGCTCGAAGCGTTGCGCAAGGCGCACGGTGGCAGCCAGGATGCCGGCAAGCGGAAGATCACCCTCACGCGCCGCTCGACTTCGGCAATCAAGCAGGCGGACGCGACCGGCAAGGCGCGCACGATTCAGGTCGAGGTTCGCAAGAAGCGCGTGTTCGTCAAGCGTGATGAGTCCGAGGGCGATGCGGTTTCGGCGCCGTCGACCGCGGTTGCCGCTTCCGTCATCGATGAGACCGAGCAGGCGCGCCGCGAAGAAGAGGCGCGCCGTCAGGCCGAACTGATCGCCCGCCAGATGGAAGAGGCACGCGAGCGCGCCGAACGCGCGCAGCGCGAACTCGAAGAGGCGCAGCGGCGCGAGCAGGCGGCGCGCGAGGCCTCGGAGTCGCAGGCTGCCGAAGGGCAGGCGCAACTGGAGCGCGCGCAGGCCGAACGGGATGCAGCGGCGGTGGCGCAGGCACAGGCTGCGGAACAGGCGCGGCTTGCGCAACTGGAGCAGGAACGTGCGCGCCGGGCGGTCGAAGAGGAAGTCGCGGCGATCAAGAACATGATGGCGGCGCCCAAGAAGGTGTTGCGGGCTCCCGCGGCCGAAGGAACACTGCACAAGCCGGCAACGGCGGCTGTGCCGGCCAAGACCGGCACAGCCGCGAAGCCCGCGGGCGAGCGCAAGGACGACAAGAAGGCGCCCGTGGCAGGGGCCAAGGAAGTGAAGTCCGCCAAGCTCGCGTCGAGCTGGTCCGAGGACGCGGCGCGCCGGCGGCAGATCAAGACCCGCGGCGACTCCGCCGCCCCCGGAGCGGGAGCCTCCTGGCGCGCGCCGAAGGGACATCGCCGGCAGGACGAGCGGGACAAGAACCAGTTCGCCGCGCCCGAGGCCATCGTGCGCGAGGTGTCGGTACCCGAAACCATCACGGTTGCGGATCTGGCGCACAAGATGGCGGTCAAGGCGTCCGAGGTCATCAAGCTGTTGATGAAACTCGGCCAGATGGTCACGATCAACCAGGTGCTGGACCAGGAGACGGCGATGATCGTCGTCGAGGAAATGGGGCACAAGGCGTTTGCGGCCAAGCTCGACGACCCGGAGGCCCTGCTCGCGGAGCAGGAGCCGAATGCGCCGCACGCGGCCATGGAGCCGCGTCCGCCCGTCGTGACCGTCATGGGCCACGTCGACCACGGCAAGACCTCGTTGCTGGATTACATCCGCCGCGCCAAGGTTGCCGCCGGCGAAGCCGGCGGGATCACGCAGCATATCGGCGCGTATCACGTCGAGACCCCGCGCGGCGTCATCACCTTTCTCGATACGCCGGGTCACGAAGCGTTCACGGCGATGCGGGCGCGCGGCGCGAAGGCGACGGACATCGTCATCCTCGTCGTTGCGGCCGACGACGGCGTGATGCCGCAGACCGCGGAGGCGATCGCTCACGCGAGATCCGCCGGCGTGCCGATCGTCGTCGCGCTCAACAAGATCGACAAGCCGGAAGCCAACCCGGAGCGGGTGAAGCAGGAACTGGTTGTGCACTCGGTCGTGCCCGAGGAGTACGGCGGCGATTCGCCGTTCGTTCCGGTGTCCGCCAAGACCGGGGCCGGGATCGACGACCTGCTCGAGAACGTCCTGCTCCAGGCCGAGGTTCTGGAGTTGCAGGCGCCGAAGGAGGCGCCGGCCAAGGGCCTGATCATCGAGTCCCGCCTGGACAAGGGGCGCGGACCGGTGGCGTCGGTGCTGGTGCAGTCCGGAACCCTCAAGCGCGGGGACGTCGTCCTTGCGGGAAGCTGCTTCGGCCGCGTGCGCGCGATGCTCGACGAGAGCGGAAAGTCGATCCCGTCGGCGGGACCGTCGATCCCGGTGGAAATCCAGGGTCTTTCGGACGTTCCTGCGGCAGGCGACGAACTGATCGTGTTGGGCGACGAGCGCAAGGCGCGGGAAATCGCCCTGTTCCGCCAAGGCAAGTTCCGCGACACCAAGCTCGCCAAGCAGCAGGCCGCCAAGCTCGAGAACATTTTCGAGAGCATGGGCGAGGGCGAGGTCAAGACCCTGGCGCTGATCATCAAGTCGGATGTTCAGGGTTCCCAGGAGGCGCTGGTGCATGCGCTCACCAAGCTCTCGACAGCGGAAGTCAAGGTTCAGGTGGTGCATGCGCAGGTGGGCGGCGTGACCGAAAGCGATGTCAATCTCGCGATGGCGTCCAAGGCGGTCATCATCGGCTTCAACGTGCGGGCCGACCAGTCGGCGCGCAAGCTGGCCGAGGGCAACGGCATCGACATCCGCTACTACAACGTCATCTATGACGCGGTCGACGACGTGCGTGCCGCCCTGGGTGGAATGCTGACTCCGGAAAAACGCGAAAACGTCCTTGGCCTGGTGGAGATCCGGCAGGTGTTCCGGATTTCCAAGGTGGGGTCGGTCGCCGGCTGTATGGTGCTCGACGGCCTGATCAAGCGTACCGCGAGTGCCCGCCTGTTGCGCGACAACGTCGTGATCTGGACGGGCGAGCTCGATTCGCTCAAGCGGTTCAAGGATGACGTGCGCGAAGTCAAGGCGGGTTTCGAGTGCGGCCTTTCGCTCAAGGGATACGACGACATCAAGGAAGGCGATCAGCTTGAGGTCTTCGAGGTGCAGGAGGTTGCCCGGACGCTTTGACCTCCGCCTTGCGCCACGTCGCGCATCGCCGGGTGATGGATGGCGGCGGGGTGGTGTCGGGGTGGTGTGGAAGAGGCAGGACCGCCGGCAGGCACTGCATCGTGGACGACCAGAGAACCCAGTCATGGTGAAATCCCCAAACCGCGGCCAACGCGTCGCCGACCAGATCCAGCGCGATCTTTCGGAACTGATCGCGCGCGAAGTGCGCGATCCGCGCGTCGGCATGGTGACGATCAGCGGCGTCGATCTGACGCCGGATTACGCCCACGCCAAGGTGCATTTCACCGTGATCGGGTCCGATCCGGCCGAATCCGCTGCGGGGCTCAACGCCGCGGCGGGGCACTTGCACAACCTGCTGTTCAAGCGCCTGCGCATCCATACCGTGCCCCGGCTGCATTTCGTGCAGGACACCTCGATCGAGCGCGGGTTCCGCATCGACGCCTTGATCGATGAAGCGATGCGGGAGACCGGCAAATAGGGGTCATCCCGGTCCCTCCGGGGATGGGGCGAGAGAACGATGGTGCGTCGTGCCAATGCCGATCGGGTCGACGGCGTGCTCATGCTGGACAAGCCGCTCGGCATGACGTCCAATGCGGCGCTGCAGACCGCGCGCCGCCTGATGAACGCCCGCAAGGCCGGCCATGGCGGAACGCTCGATCCGCTGGCCAGCGGCCTGCTCCCGCTGACGTTCGGCGAGGCGACGAAGTTCTCCGCGGATCTGCTGGACGCAGACAAGGAGTATCAGGCGCAACTGGAACTGGGGGTCACCACGACGAGCGGCGACGCCGAGGGCGAGGTTGTGGCCCGCAGCCCGGTGGACGTTTCCCGTGCCCGGTTCGAGGACGCGCTTGCGGGGTTCGTCGGCGAGATCGAACAGGTGCCGCCGATGTATTCAGCGCTCAAGCGGGACGGGCGCGCGCTCTACGCACTGGCGCGCGCCGGCATCGAAGTCGAGCGTGCGCCGCGTACCGTGACCGTTTCCCGGTTGGCGCTGATCGAATGGGATCCGCTGCGGCCCCGCGTCGAGGTTGCCTGCAGCAAGGGCACGTACGTGCGCGTCCTGGCGGAGGACATCGGCCGCGCGCTGGGCTGCGGCGCGCATCTGACCGCGCTCCGGCGCACGCGGGTCGGGGCGTTGACGCTTGACCAGGCGGCGACCTTGGCGGACCTGGAGGCACTGGCGCTGCCCGACCGCCGGGAGCGGCTCGCGCCGGCGGATGCGCTGCTGACTGGATTGCCCCGCATCGTGCTCGATGCGGCGGCGACGCAGCGATTCGGTCATGGTCAGCGCGTAGCGTTGCCGCATGCGGACTGCCCGCGCGTTCGCGTGTACGGCGGCTGCGGCAGGCTGTTGGGATTGGGAATGTGCGAAGGGGGCTGGCTGGCTCCCGGACGTTTGATTTCGAATATCGAGGAAGCGAAATGACATCGAGAGCGTTACGAAACATCGCGATCATCGCGCACGTCGACCACGGCAAGACGACGCTGGTCGACAAGCTGCTCACGCAATCCGGCACGTTCCGGGACAACCAGCAGGTTGCCGAGCGGGTCATGGACAGCAATGACCTCGAGCGCGAGCGCGGCATCACCATTCTTGCGAAGAACTGTGCGATCGAGTACGAAGGAACGCACATCAACATCGTCGACACTCCCGGACACGCCGATTTCGGCGGCGAGGTCGAGCGCGTTCTGTCGATGGTCGATGGCGTTCTGCTTCTCGTCGATGCCGTCGAGGGGCCGATGCCGCAGACCCGGTTCGTCACCCGCAAGGCGCTCGCGCAGGGATTGAAGCCGATCGTCGTCGTCAACAAGATCGACCGGCCGGGGGCGCGGCCCGATTACGTCGTCAACGCGACCTTCGATCTTTTCGACAAGCTGGGCGCGACCGAAGAACAGCTCGACTTCCCGGTGGTCTACGCCTCGGCGCTCAACGGCTACGCGACGACGAATCTGGACGACCTCGAGGCGGCGCGCACCGACGGCCGCGGCATGCGGCCCCTGCTCGACGCGATCCTGCAGCATGTTCCGGTGCGGGATGAGGATCCCGACGGCGGCCTGCAGTTGCAGATCTCTTCGCTCGACTACTCGAGCTATGTCGGCAAGATCGGCATCGGCCGGATCCGGCGCGGCCGGATCCGCGCGGGACAGGAAGTGGCGGTCCTCGACGGACCGGGGTCCACTCCCCTGCGCGGCCGGGTCAACCAGGTGCTGAAGTTCCGCGGACTGGATCGGGAACTGGTGGACGAGGCGATCGCCGGAGACATCGTGCTCATCAACGGCATCGAGGAACTCAACATCGGTTCGACGGTGTGCACCCCGGATGCTCCGGATGCGCTTCCCCTGCTGCGTGTCGACGAGCCGACCCTGGTGATGAACTTCTGCGTGAACACCAGCCCGCTGGCGGGACGCGAAGGAAAGTTCGTGACGAGCCGCCAGCTGCGCGAGCGCCTGGAACGCGAACTCAAGTCGAACGTCGCGCTGCGCATGCGCGAAACCGACGACGAAACGGTGTTCGAGGTGGCGGGTCGCGGCGAACTGCACCTGACGGTCCTCATCGAAAACATGCGGCGCGAGGGGTACGAACTCGCGGTGTCGCGGCCCCGCGTCATGTTCAAGGAAATCGACGGCGAGCGTTGCGAGCCCTACGAGATGCTGACGGTGGATGTGGAGGAACAGCATCAGGGAACGGTGATGGAGGAGATCGGCCGCCGCCGGGGCGATCTGCTCGACATGCAGCCCGATGGACGCGGCCGGGTGCGCCTCGAGTACCGCATCGCGGCGCGCGGGCTGATCGGGTTCCAGGGCGAATTCCTGACGATGACGCGCGGCACCGGCCTCATCAGTCATGTGTTCGACGATTACGGCCCCGTGCGCGCCCCGGATCTGGGCGAGCGACGCAACGGCGTGCTGATCTCGCAGGACGACGGCGACGCCGTGGCCTACGCGCTGTGGAAGCTGCAGGAGCGGGGCCGCATGTTCGTCTCGCCCGGCGACAAGCTGTATGAGGGAATGATCATCGGCATCCACTCCCGCGACAACGATCTCGTCGTCAATCCGGTGCGGGAAAAGAAGCTCACCAACGTCCGCGCATCCGGCAAGGACGAGCACATCGACCTCGTGCCGCCGATCAAGCTCACCCTGGAATACGCGGTGGAGTTCATTGCCGATGACGAACTGGTGGAGGTCACGCCGGTGACCATCCGCCTCCGCAAGCGCTTCCTCAAGGAAAACGAGCGCAAGCGCGCGCAACGCGAAGCGGCTTGACCGGGATGGGCGCGCGCGCGGCAGAAGGGGCACCCCCTCTCCCGCGTGCGCGAGAGGGTGAGGGTGCGGTTTCCCGATGGCCGGGCGGAGCTCACGGCTTCGCCGCGGCACCGACCGCGTGGTCGGGGGCGCCGGCCCCTTCCTCCGCGTGCGGCGTCAACCGTTCCGCACGATCGGCCCAGGCCAGGATCCGGTCCGGCGGCAGCGGCGCGCCGAACAGGTAGCCTTGCGCCGACCGGCAGCCGATCGATCGCAGGATCTCCACCTGCAGCGGATCCTCGACCCCTTCGGCGACGCTGTGCTTGCCCAGGCTTTCGATGAGCATCATGCTGGCGCGGGTCAGCGCGCGCACGTCGGGCGCGATGGCGAGATCGGCGATGAACGACCGGTCGATCTTCACGCAATCGAACGGATACTGGCGCAGGCACGCCAGTGAGGACGTTCCGGTGCCGAAGTCGTCCATGGCCAGCCGCACACCCATCTCCCGCAGCCGCTGCATCAGGACCAGCACGGCGTCGGGATCGCGCATCACGTCGCGCTCCGTGACCTCGAGCTGCAGGGCGCCGGCGGGCATGGCGTTTTCGGTCAGAAGCTGTTCGACGTGGCGCACCAGGGCGTTGGGGAAGCCCATCTGGATGCGGGAGACGTTCACGCTGACGCCCCGCGGCGCGCGTTGGGAGTGCTCGGTCTGCCATTTCCGCCATTGCCGGCACGCCTGCCGTTGCACCCATTCGTCGAGGCTGACGATGAGCCCGGACTCCTCCGCGATCGGAATGAATTCGGCGGGCGCGATGCCGCCCAGTTCGGGGTGGTTCCAACGGACCAGCGCTTCGACCGACTGCATCGCCTCCGTATCGAGGGATACGATCGGCTGATAGGCGAGCGACAGCTGCGGCGTGCCGATCGCCTTGCGCAGTTCGGCCTCGATCAGGAATTCCCGCGCGACCTTGCGGCGCATGCCGGGATCGAAGGCGGCGACGCAACCCCGGCCCGCGCGCTTGGCGTTGTACATGGCGGTGTCGACGTCGCGCAGCACCGCATCCGCGCCTTCGTCGCACTGCTCGCTGCCGACCACGCCGATGGACGCCGCCATGCGGATCTCCTGCCGCCCGATCGTATACGGTTCGTTGATCGACGACAGGATGCGCTGGGCGATCCGCACGGCATCTCCGGTGTCGGGCACGCCCTCCAGCAGGATGGCGAACTCGTCGCCCCCGAAACGGGCGGCAAGGAACGCCCCGTTCGTGCCGGACGCGGCCGCGATTTCCCGCAACTCGTCTTGCAGCCGGCCGGCAATGGCGCGAAGCACTGCGTCCCCGGCCGGGTGGCCGAGCGTGTCGTTGACGACCTTGAAGCGGTCCAGGTCGAGCAGCAATACGCAAAACCCCGTCATGCGGTGCCGGCAGGTCTGGTCGATGGCGCCGCCCAGGCGGTGCACGAAAAGGCTGCGGCTGGCCAGCCCGGTGACGCTGTCGGTACTGGCGGCGGCGAGCGCCGCCAGTTCGATTTCCTTGCGTCGGGTGACGTCGATGCGAATGCCGAGGACGCGCAGCGGCGTGCCGTCGCGCTTGCGGCTCGCGATCCGGCCCCGGTCGTGCACCCAGATCCACCGGCCGTCGCGATGGCGCACGCGCAACTCGCAGTCGAACGAGTCGGTCGTGCCGTCGAGGTGGTCGCGGAACTGGGCCGCATAGCGGGCGAGATCTTCTTCGTGGGCACGGTACTCCAGGGACTCGATTCGCACCGGCGCGGTTGTTGTCGGCGTATCGCCGCAGATCCGCAGCCACCGTCCATCGACGACGGTCGTTGCCGACGGCACGTCATATTCCCAGGTACCGGCGCCCGTTCCGTCGAGCACGGACTCGAGGCGCCGATGGGCCAGCACCCGTTCGGTCACGTCGGTCTCCACGCCGATGAAGCCGACGTGCCGGCCGCTCTCGTCATGCACGGGCTGGATGTCCAGATCCAGCCAGTAGGTCCGGCCGTGACGCGAACGGTTGAGGATCTGCACATGGGCGCCCTGCCCCGCGGCGAGCGCTTCGTGCAACCGGCGCACCGTCGCCGGGTCGGTCTGGTCGAACTGCAGCAGGCTGCCGGGCTTCTTCCCGAGAACCTCCGCCAGGGGGTAGCCGGTCATCGCCTCGAATGCGGCGTTGGCCCAGAGGATGCGCCGGTCGACGTCGCAGATCAGGACGCCGTTCTTCGTGTTCCGCGCCACCATCGTAAGGCGGTGCAGTTCTTCGGTCCGGGCGCGCAGGGCGCGCTGCTGGTTGCGGACGATGTTGCGGATCGGGAGCGCAACGCCGACTCCATATGCGAGGGCGCTGAACGCGACGAGCAGGGTGGCCGTCGCGGCGTAGGCGACGAGCTGTCGCAGTTCCTCCTCGGTGACCGATTGCAGTGCGCCGACCGCGCGATCCATGGCGGGCAGGAACTGCTCCGACGCGCGCATCAGCCACAACAGGGCGCGGTCTTGTTCCGCCGCGGACGCGCCCCGGGCGTGGGCGGCTTCCGCGAGTCGAAGAAGGCGCGCCCTCGGGCCTTCGACTTGCGTCATCGCCCAGGAGGCCGTATGCCGCGCTTCGCTCCGCGCGCGCGTCGAGGTGGCCACCAGCGCGTCCAGCGCTGCGGCGCCGCCGCGCAAGCGGTGCATGTCCCCCGCCAGCGCGTCGATGGCCCCGGCGCGCGCCGCCCCGGTCGTTGCCAGCGCGCGTTGCGCCATCCATGCCATCCGCTGGCTGATCATGCGCTGGCGTCCGGCAAGGTTCATGATCCGGGAGGAGGCGCGAATGACGGCGGCGTCGCGAAGGATCCCGGTCGTGGTGCCGAGGGTCAGCAGCGCGATCAGGCTTGCCGCCGTGAGCACGCTGATCAGGACGATCCGGCTGAGGTGGCGGTCCCCCGGCGGCTGCGCGGCGGCGGCGCGAACCTCCACCGCCCGCAAGGCCGCAAGGCCGCCTCCCATCGGCAGCATCAGCGCGGCCAGCAGGCCGGCATCGAGCAGGGCCGCCGTTTGCGCCGGAAATGACGATGGCGTGCCGGCGACGTAGCGGTGGATCGAGTATTCGAACGACGTCGTGGCGGCCGCGATGATCATCCACCCTACGGTATCGATGACCGGGCGATCGGAGACCCCAGCCCCGCGGCTGCCCACGATCACGATCTGCCAGACGGTGGTCGCCACCGTCGCGGCGAGGAGGGAGTCGAGCAGAGCCTGCTGCCAGACCGGGATGGTGGTCTGCATCTGGGAGAAGATGGCCATGACGACCCATTCGGCCGCGAAGACCGCCCCGGCCAGGATCCAGATCCGGGCCGCCATGGCGCGCCGGTCGTTCGGCGGTTGCGGCATCGGTTGTACCGGTGTTGGATTCATTTCGCGGTGTGCCGTAAGCGGAGGTTCACGCGCCGACATGAATTCCCGGAATACCGGTGCGGCGGACAGGGGGAATAATGCGCACCCTGGTGCAGGGTGAGGAGTGTGTCCTGCGGTGATTTGGGGTGCTTTCCCGGCGCAATTTGCGGCGGGTCGCCGCCACCCGGGACCCCGTTGACATGCGTCAATCGATTCGATCGATTGCGAACGGTTCGGCGTGCCGACCGCCCGCGTGAATCGGCAACATGCGGAAGCCTGGCCTTGATTGCAAGGTCTTTCATGCCGCGCCTGTGGGGTTCGAGCGGTCAGGGTTGGATCGTGATGGCGTACTGGGAAGCTGCGGCTACGAACCGGATTGGAACGGATTGTTGCGAATAAGTTCCAGTCTCCTTTAATTTTTTAGGGTATTCCGGAAGTGGTCGCTCGCCAACGGATGGCCGGCGCTCCGCGCGCTTCCGGTCCGAGGAAAACCCGGCCCCGGGGCAACGATCTGCTCGGAAACCGTTGCGGAACGGAAAAAACCTCGCTGCAAACGTGTAATTTTGATTCACGTCGTACAAAATCCGGGTTTCGGAGTTTTCTGCGGCGGACAGGTATGCGTGACCTTGGCTGGTTGGCAGAGCGACGCGTTGTGGTGGTCATCGGCGGAGACGTCGCGCTTCAACACGACCTGTCGGCCGGCTTTCGCGAGCAGGGCCTGCGGGCCGAGGCCGTGGCCGACCTCGAAGGGGCGATCGCACGCACATTCGATCCGGACGTGCTGTTGACCTGTGTCCCGCTCGACGCCCCCGGTTGGAGCGGGTTCGACATCCTGTCTCTGATCCGTTCGCACGAGCAGTCCCGCGCCGGAACCAGCGCCCCGGTCGTGGCGGTGGGGCGGCGCTGTTGCCCGGAAACGCGCGCACGCGCCCTGGCCGCCGGTTTCATATCCTGTCTGGGGGCGGCTTCGGTGCGCTCGTATCATCTCGATGAAACCTTGTTGCGCGCCCGGACCTTGCGGCCGCATCTGCACCGCTATACCCATTCGGAGGACCGCGACTCCATCGTCGCCCGGTTCCCGAACGATTCCCACTTCGAAGAGGGGCGGCATGCGATTCTCGGTTTGGCGCTCGCAATGGATTCCGGCGGTACTCACTTGCTGCAGCGCAGCCTGATGGCGGTGTACCGGGGGGAGGCGCAGGACGCGCTCGGCTCCGCCGTGCAGTTGGGCGCCATCGCGCAAGGGACCGGTGCGAGCCGGCTGGCAATCCTCTCGGATGCGATGGCGGCGTCGCTGGACGGCGGGATGGACTCGATCGAGCGTTCGGTCATCCTGTCCCGCGTCGAACTGGATCGGGTGGTCCATACCTTGCGGGAAGAGGCGCTGCAGTCCTTTCCATCCTGATGCGCGGGATGTCCCCCCGAACCGTGCCCTGTGATCGAGGGAAAACGGTAGAATGAGTCGCGGTTATTCGGGCAACCATGCAAGCCGCGCGGTGGGCACAAGGGTGGGACGTGCACCCGATTCAGGGGCGGGTTCGGGACGATAGCGAGCACCTATGGCAGACGATTCACATCGACCGATGGACGATTTGTATGCCGGCCCCACCTTCCTGATTCGTCGGGCCCATCAGATCGCCACGTCCGTATTCCAGGAGGCTTGTGCCGACCTGGATCTCACACCGACCCAGTATTCCCTTCTGTTCGTGCTGCGCCATCGCAGTCCGGTGAGCCAGAACGAGTTGGGCCGGTACGCCTGCCTGGATCGGGCGACGACCAGTCTCGTCGTCCGGCTGCTGCGGGAGCGCGACCTGATTGCGGCGGCAGACGACGCACGGGACAAGCGCAAGACCCTGCTGTCGCTCACCAGTGCCGGGCGGCTGCTGCTCGGACGCGCCGAGCAGCTCAGCACCAAGGCGAGCCGCGACCTGCTTTCGGTGTTCGACGAAGCGCAGGCACGCACCTTCGTCGACTTGCTGGATATGCTGGCCACCGGTCATGGCCGGCGCGCCGTGGAGTACAAGGGCGAGACGGCCGGGACCAGATTTCGTTGGTCCTGAGCGATCTGGATGCGGTGCGCCCCGGGGAGTGCCGTCACATAGGAGATCGGATGGGTCCGCCACGGCTTCTCGCTGACATCGGGGGCACCCGCGCAAGACTGGGTCTGGAAGTCGTGCCCGGACGGATCGAGGCGGTGGCGCTGCATTCCTGTGATGACTTTCCCGGCGTCGATGCCTTGCTGGCCGCGTATCTGCGCGACCGGGGAAATCCGCCGGTCTGCCACGCCGCAATCGCAATTGCCAATCCGGTGGCGGGAGACGCGGTGCGGATGACCAATCGGGACTGGTCGTTTTCCGTGTCCGGCCTGCAGCACACGCTGGGCTTTTCCCGCCTGGTGGTGATGAACGACATGGTTGCGATGGCGATGGCGTTGCCGCGCCTTGCACCGGAAGAACTGCACAAGGTCGGGGATGCCGGCGAGGCCGGCGCAGGCGTGAAGGTCCTGCTGGGGCCGGGGACCGGGCTGGGGGTGGGAGCACTGGTTCCACTCTCCGGCGCCGCGGGCGGCGCCACCCCCGGAACCTGGATGCCGGTGGCAAGCGAAGGGGGCCACGTCAGTTTTGCGCCGGCGGACGAAACCGAGTGCCGCCTGCTGGAGGTGCTGTGGCGGCGCTTCCCGCACGTCTCCGCCGAGCGGATCGTATCGGGCACGGGAATTCCGCTGCTTCATTCCGCATTGTGCGTGGTCGACGGGGTGCCGGAAGAGGCGGCGGCGACGGCGGAAGATGTCGTCGCGCGGGCGCGGGCGGACGGCGATTCGACGGCTGCGCGGTGCCTGTCGGTCTTCAGTGCGATGCTCGGCGGCATTGCCGGCAATCTTGCGCTGGCATATGGCGCACGCGGAGGCGTATACCTGAGCGGCGGGGTGATCCCGCGCCTGGGCGAATTGTTCGACGCCGCGGCGTTCCGCCGGCGGTTTGAAGCGAAAGGCCGCTTCGCCGCGTATCTCGCGGCGATCCCGGTGTGGCGGATGGCCGCGGGAGACGATGTCGCGCTGCGGGGAGCCGCCGCGGAACTGGATCGCGTACTGCAAACCGCGCCCGCCGCTTGAACTTCGGTTTCCCGCCTCCATCTAACTGCGGAGCGCGCATGTCGCGTCCCCTTGGTTTGCAAGGGATTTTCCTGGAGGGAGTTTCCCAGCTATGAAACGATTTCTCGCCATGCTCGTCCTCGCGGCGGCGGCCGGCCTGTCCACGGTGGCCATGGCAGCCGATCCGACGTTGCATCAGGTTTACCAGGCCGTGCAGGAAGGCCGGCTCAACGACGCCCAGTCGATGATGACGCAGGTGTTGCACGACCATCCGAGCAGTGCCAAGGCCCACTATGTCGAGGCGGAAGTGCTGGTTCGCATGGGCCGCGCCGCAGATGCGCAGGATCAGCTCGGCCAGGCGGAGCGCCTGGAGCCCGGGTTGCCGTTCGCGCGGCCCGATTCCGTCCGCAGCCTGCGTGCCATGATCGCCCGCCAGACGGGCGCCGCGCCGGCGATGGGGACACCATCTTCGGCGGCCCCGGCCTCGCGCTTCCCGTGGGGGATCGTCCTGATCGTCGGTGGCGCCGTGCTGCTGCTGGTGGTGTATCTGCGTGGGCAGCGTTCGCGCCCGGTGGTCATGGTGCAGGGCGGGCCGGGCATGCCCGGTGGTGCCATGGGGCCGATGGGCGGAGGCTATCCGCCGCCGGGGTATGGTGGCGGTGGGTATCCCGCAGGTGGCGGTGGCGGAATGGGATCCGGCATCGTGAGCGGCCTGGCGACGGGCGCGGCCCTGGGTGCGGGCATGGTGGCCGGCGAGGCGCTGGCCAATGACTTGATGGGCCATCACGGGTCGGCTGCCGCCAACCCCGCTCCGTTTGTCGACAATGGCCAGCAGCCGGTTGCCTTCGATGACGGCGGCAGCGACTTCGGCGTGGCGGATGCCGGCTCCTGGGATGACTCGAGCGACCTTGCCGGAGGCGGCGACGGCGGAGACTGGAGCTGATGCGCGGCGGCGCCCCGCATGCGGGGCGCCGTTTCCGCTACAATCCCACCCTCGGTTGATCGAGGTCGGGGGTATAGCTCAGTTGGTAGAGCAGCGGACTCTTAATCCGTAGGTCGTAGGTTCGACTCCTACTGCCCCTACCAGAATCGTCGGCGCGTCTGCGCCGCGTTTTCTTTTCGGACTCACGCTTTTCGGAGCGCGATCGTCCCATCTTTCCCGCGCGTGAACTGCTTGGCGTTGATTGCCGCCGCGATGGCCTGGTATGCGGCACTCTTGAATCGCGCCTGTTCCGATGCCGGAAGGTCCTTGTCATAGCCTTTCGCCGCCAGCAGGTGCCGGACCAGTTCGGCCTGTGACATCGGCTTCGTCAGGATCTTCTGGGAGAGATCGAGCATCTCCCCGCGACTGAACCACTTGCGGCGCGCGCCGACCACTTCCCCCTTGGCGGCGCGGCCACGCCGCAGCCCCGGAATCGTTTCATGGTCGCCGTTGTGCTCCAGTGCGATGCGGATGATCTGCCCATTCACATGGCTGAGTTCCTTGAGTAATTCTTCGCGCCGCTGCAGAAGAGACAGGATCTGAGACGTAGACATGATTATTTCTTGGTGAGGAGTGGGGCTACGGGGACGATAGCAAAGATTCCCCGCTGCGGGGTGCCCGCGCGGCACGCGCGGCGGGGCGTTGCGGTCGCGGATGCGGCCCGCCGCGCGTACGGGATGCCCGAATCGCCGGATGCCGCCTTGCCGCCGCGAGCATGACATGTAGCCGTTCTGCCATATTTCAAGCATAAAATCGCTGGATGGACTATGCACAGCAGCAACGAAATCCGGCACGGCATTGGTTTGGTCTTTCCTTCGTTGCGTTGTTGCACGTCGTGGTCATCTATGCGCTCGTCAACGGATTGGCGCACAAGATCGTCGATGCGGTGCGCAAGCCGATCGAGACGGTGATCGTCAAGGAAAACACCCCGCCGCCGCCGCCTCCGGCGGCACCGCCGCCGCCCAAACTCGACGTTCCGCCGCCGCCGTTCGTGCCGCCGCCGGAAATCCCGATCGCGGTGCCGCCGCCGCAGCACGCCATCGCCCAGGTTGTCCACACGCCGCCGCCCAAGCCGGTTGCGGTTCGACCGGCACCGGCGCGCCCGGTGCAGGTGGCGCGGACACGCCCGGCGCTGGATCGCAGCTCCTGCGCCACCATGGAACCGGATTACCCCATGTCGTCGCGGCGCAACATGGAAGCCGGAACGGTCGTGTTGCGCATCGAGATCGGCACCAATGGTCTGCCCGCGCGGGTGGACATCGCGCGGTCGAGCGGGTATCAGCGCCTGGACGTCTCGGCGCGGGAGTGGATTTCAAGCTGTCGGTTCCGCCCGGCCACGGTCGACGGTAGGCCGGTATTGAGTTGGGTGGCGCAGGCGTACACCTTCACGCTGCAGGATTGAGGAAATGGGGAGCATGGCAATGTTCGGCATCCGGTTTGGGCGCACCGCATCGGCGGCGCGGATTTTCGTGTTGGGCGCGGCATTCGTATTGGGGGCTGCGGTGTGGACGCCCCATGCGGTGGCGCAGACCGCGCCGGCCGCCGGGGAACCGGCGGCGGTTTCCGCGCCGATGCCGACGCCCGTGGCCGTCGCGGGCGAGCCTGGCAAGGTCGAGGTGGCGAATCCGTACGGCCTGGGCGCACTGTGGAAAAACGGCGATTTCGTCGCCCGTGGCACCCTGTTCGTGCTGGCGGTGATGTCGTTCGGCAGCTGGTACATCCTGTTCACCAAGTTCTGGGAGCAGCTCAAGCTGCTCTCCGAAGCGACAACCGTGCAGAAGAGTTTCTGGACCGCCGACTCCATCGCGGCGGGGCTGGAGACGCTCAAACCGCAAAGCGCATTCCGGTTCATTGCGCAGTCCGGGGTCGAGGCCAACAACAGGCACGCCGGCCCGCTGATGGAGCGGATCGATCTGAATACCTGGATCTCGCTTTCCATCGATCGGGCGGTGATGAACGTGCAGAACCGACTGCAGGACGGCCTCGCCTTTCTCGCGACGGTGGGATCCACCGCTCCGTTTGTCGGGTTGTTCGGGACGGTGTGGGGGATCTACCATGCGCTGACCGCGATCGGGATCGCCGGACAGGCATCGATCGACAAGGTGGCCGGGCCGGTGGGCGAGGCGCTGATCATGACGGCGTTCGGTTTGCTGGTCGCGGTTCCCGCGGTTCTGGGCTATAACCTTCTCGTGCGCCGGAACAAGGTTGCGCTCGAGCGGGTGCGGGCATTCAGTGCGGACCTGCATCTGACCCTGCTGGGCGGATCCGGAAAGGGCCTGTGATCTTGTTCCACCCGGTTTCGTTGCGTACTCGTCCGGACAGGGTTGCGGCATGGCGATGAATCTCGCGCAAGGCGAATCGGACGGCGATGACGTCGTCTCCGCGATCAACACCACGCCGCTCGTCGACGTGATGCTCGTCTTGCTGATCATTTTTCTGATCACCATTCCGGTGGTCGTCCATACCGTTCCCGTAAACCTGCCCAAGGAGCGGAATCAGCCGCGCCAGATCAAACCGCAAACGGTGACGATCACGGTCGACCGCGCCGGCGATGTGTTCTGGGGGGCCGCGCGGATGGCCGACAACGATGCCCTGCTCGCCCGCTTGAAGGCGGCGGCGGTGAAGGTTCCTCAGCCGGACGTGCAGATTCGCGGCGACATGGACGCGCGCTACGAAGGAATCGGCAAGGTGGTGTTCGATTGCCAGCGCGCAGGCATCGCCAAGGTGGGGTTCGTGATCCAGCCGCCGGCGAATGGAGGCTAGACGAAGATGGCGATGCACCTTGGCGGCAGCGGCGGCGACGATCAGGACGTGATGGTCGACATCAATACCACGCCGCTCATCGACGTGATGCTGGTGCTGCTCATCATGTTGATCATCACGATTCCCGTGCAGTTGCACTCGGTCAACCTCGACATGCCGGTCGGGACGCCCCCTCCGCCGCCCAAGCCGCCGGTGGTGGTCAATGTCGACGTCGATTTCGACGGCACGATCTATTGGAACGGGCAGCCGGTGGCGGATCGGACTTCGCTGGATGCGCTGCTGCAGGCTGCGGCCGCCCAGCCGGATCAACCGGAAATTCACCTGCGGCCGAACAAGCTCGCGACCTACAAATATGTTGCCGAGGTGCTGGCATCGGCACAGCGCCTGGGATTGACCAAGATCGGACTGGTGGGCAATGAACAATTCATGCAATAGGAAGCGTCGCGGGATCTGGATCCGTACCGGTGTCGTGTTGACGGCGCTCGCCGGTACGCAGGTGTGGATGCAGGCACATGCCGAACCGGCACCCGCTGCACCGGTGCAGCAGGCCGTTCGGGCGCAGGTGGGCGAACCGCTGCGGGCTGCGCAGCAGCTCGCCAAGGAGCGGCAGTTTGCCGCGGCGCGCGACAAGATCCGGGCGGCGAGTGCGGTTCCCGGCCTGAGCCCATACGAAACCTTTCTCATCGATCGCGTGCAGGCATTCGTCGCCGCCAACAGCGGGGATGAAAAGACGCTGACGACCTCCCTGACGGCGGTCGTCGGCAGCGGGTTCCTTGCGCCGGCGGACCGGCTGCGGATGATGCGGGCGCTCGCCGGCACGTACTACCGGGAGAAAAATTACGAGCAGGCGGCGCACTGGGCGGATCGGGTCCTGCATGACGGCGGCCCCGATCCGGCGATGCAGGATGTCGCCATCGATTCCCGCTATCTGCGCAAGGAATATGGCCCGGCAGCCCAGGCACTGCGCCAGCTTCTTGCGGCGGATGCCGCGGCCGGGCGCACGCCGTCCGAGGCGCATCTGCAACTGCTGCTCTCCTGCGAGGACCACCTCGGGAATCGCACCGACGCCGCGGATGCGCTCGACCGCCTGCTTGCCGCCTACCCCAAGAAGGCATATTGGCGCCTGGCGTTGGCGCGGATCGAGAGCAATCCGAAATTCCCCGATCGTCTCGGCCTGGATCTGCTGCGGCTGCGGTTTGCCCTGGGATTGCTGACGCAGGAATCGGATGCGATGACCATGGCGCAACTGGATCTGCAGGCGGGCTTCCCCGCCGAGGCGCAAAAGGTCGTGGATGCGGCCGTGGCCGGCGGCGTGTTCGGCAAAGGCCCGGGCGCCGGGCGGGAACGGCGTCTGGAGGCGCTCGTGAAAAAGGACCTCGCCGAAGATCGGCGGGACCGCGCCGGGGACACGGTCGAGGCGAAGAAGGCCCACACAGGCGATGCCTTGCTCAACATCGGATTCAACGATGTGCTCAACGGCAATGCCGCGGTCGGGCTGGCGCGGATGGAGCGCGGATTGCGGCAGGGTGGGATCGCGCATCCGGAAGATGGGCGCCTGCACCTCGCCATCGCATACTGGATGGCAGGCGACGACGCCAAGGCGCTCGCGGCTTTCCGCCAGGTCGGCGGCACCGACGGTGCGGCCGACCTGGCCCGCCTGTGGGCGGTGCATGTTGCGCACCCGCAGCGCGCCTAGCGCGGGCGCTTTCCCGCTCCGCGTTCCCGGGGAGGGGCGCGCCCTCGCTACAATGCCGCGGTGAAGGGTACCCCACTCCGCGGAGATGAGATGAAACGCGATCCCCAGGAAACCGTGCGCCCCGCCAAAACCAATGCGGAGCTGATGGCGCGCCGCCGCGCCGCCATGCCGCGCGGCTCGGGACAGGTGCACGCAATATTCGTCGACCGCGCCGAAAACGCCGAAATCTGGGACGTCGAGGGCAAGCGCTACGTCGATTTCGCCGGCGGCATCTGCGTGGTCAATACCGGCCACCGGCATCCCAAGGTGGTCGCCGCGGTGCAGGCCCAGCTGGGCCGGTTCACGCACACGGCATTTCAGTTGCTTGCATACGAGCCCCTGGTCGAGTTGGCGGAACGCTGCAACGCGCTGGCTCCCGGGGACGCGCCGAAAAAGTCCTTCTTCGCCACGACGGGCGCGGAAGCGGTGGAGAACGCCGTCAAGATCGCGCGAGGCTACACCGGCCGGCCGGGGCTGATCGCCTTCAGCGGCGGGTTCCACGGGCGCACGATGATGACCTTGTCGTTGACCGGCAAGGTGGCGCCGTACAAGACGGGAATCGGGCCGTTCCCGGGTGAGGTCTACCACGCCCGGTTTCCCAACCCGTTGTTCGGCATCGGCGTCGAGGACGCGCTGGCCTCGATCGAACACTTGTTCCGCAACGATATCGGGCCCGAGCGTGTGGCCGCGATCATCGTCGAGCCGGTGCAGGGAGAGGGCGGGTTCTACGTTGCACCGTTCGAGTTTCTGCGAGCGCTGCGCGAATTGTGCGATCGGCATGGAATCCTGCTGATCGCCGACGAGATCCAGAGCGGCGCGGGTCGCACCGGAACCTGGTTCGCGATCGAGCATTCGGGCGTGGTGCCGGATCTGATCACGATGGCGAAATCGATGGCGGGCGGCTTTCCGATCTCCGGCGTCGTCGGGCGTGCGGACATCATGGATGCGCTGGGGCCGGGCGCGCTGGGGGGCACCTACGGCGGCAATCCCCTGGCGGCCGCTGCCGCACTGGAAGTCCTCAACGTGTTCGAACAGGAGGGTCTGCTCGCACGGGCGCAGGAGGTCGGGCGACGCCTGCGGGCCGGACTGGAGCGCATTGCCGCGCGACACGCTTGCGTGGGAGATGTCCGCGGACTGGGCGCGATGATCGCGGCCGAATTGTTCGACGGCGGAAACCACGATGCGCCCGCGACGGAGCGGACGACGCGCATCGTCGCCGAAGCGGCCCGGCGCGGGCTGGTGCTCCTTTCGGCCGGATCGAATTCCAATGTGTTGCGGATCATGGTGCCGCTCACGGCGAGCGATGCGATCCTCGACGAAGGCTTGCGGATCCTCGAAGAGACATTCGACGCCGTCGCGGCGTGAAACCCGGAGCGGCGCGCCGCGCGGAGCCCCGCAACACCGCTGTTTGACCTAGGTCATGTCGAGTCCGGCGGCGCTTGCCACAATGTAGTCAACCGGCGGTTTCCGGTTTCAGCTGGCGCTCCTTCCCATGCGCCAGCGGTCCGTCAGGGGATGCGCCAGCGAATCTGCGCATTCCCGGGCGAGCCAGAAAGGCCCTGGCAACGGGGCCTTTCGTTGCGTGTGGTGCTGCGCCCTGGATGGGTGCGTTTCTTTTACGGGTGCGTTCGCAAGAACGTACCCGTTTTCTTTTCGTCCGTCCGGCAGGGCGCACCGGCCGCATGCTCTGTTGCGGCCCATCGAAGCCCCCGTTACCGGGACCTCCCCGTCATGCAAAGACGATGGTCTTGTTGCCGTCGATGAACACGCGATCCTCCAGGTGATGCCGGAGGGCGCGTGCCAGCACGGCCGCCTCGATGTCGCGGCCCAGCGCTTCCATTTCCGCGACCGAGTGCCGGTGGTCGACCGGGCGCACGTCCTGCTCGATGATCGGCCCTTCGTCCAGGTCGCTGGTCACATAGTGCGCGGTGGCGCCGATCAGCTTGACGCCCCGGGCATGCGCCTGGGCATAGGGCGAACCCCCCTTGAAGCTGGGCAGGAACGAATGATGGATGTTGATGCAGCGGCCGGCGAAATCGCGCGTGAACCGGTCGCTCAGGATCTGCATGTATCGCGCCAGCACGACGATATCGGTTGCCGTGTCGGCGATGAGGCGCCGCAGCGCCTCTTCCTGCGCCATCTTGTCTCCGCCCACGATCGGCAGGTGATGGAACGCCACCCCGGCGCGGGCGGCAACCGGTTCCAGCAAGGCGTGATTGGATGCGATCCCGGCGATGGCCATCGGCAATTCGCCCAGCTCCCATCGGTAGAGCAGGTCGCGCAGGCAGTGATCGACTTTCGAGACGAGCAGCAGCGCCCGGTAGGGGCGATCGTTGCGCCGCAGCGTCCAGTCCATCGAAAACCGGGCCGCGGTGTCGTGGAAGTCGGTGTCGAGGACCGCACCGGAAAAGTCCGGCGGCACCACGAACACGCAGCGCAGGAAGAATCGCCGGGTTTCCGCGTCGTCGTACTGCGACAGCTCGGTGATGTCGAACTGCCGGATCGCCAGGTGGTGGGTGATCGCGGCGATGAGCCCGGTCGTCGCCGGACACGTCACGCGCAGGGTGTAGCTGTTCGCCGTCTGGGTGGAGTACGCCATCGGGACAAGGTCCGCCCCTCGGAACGGAGGGACGAGCAGAAGAAAGGTGGTGGCGGATCAGGGACTCGAACCCCGGACACAAGGATTATGATTCCTCTGCTCTAACCAGCTGAGCTAATCCGCCGAAGGCTGCGGAGTATAACCGAACTGCGGTCGAACTGCGGTCGAACTGCGCAGCGCGCGCCCGGTCGGCGCGCGGGCGCCGGGTTGCGCCTACCGGGAACGGGCTTGACGCCGGGCGTGAAGGAATTTACAGTAATACTGGATTTTCATTCAGTATCGCCTCGGCGGGAGAAATCATGGACGACGGAAGGAGCGCCTTCGTGGCGGAAAACAAGGAACGGCAGAAGGCACTCGCGGCTGCGCTGGCACAAATCGAGAAGCAGTTCGGCAAGGGGTCGATCATGCGCCTCGCCGACGGCGAGGTCGTCGAAGACATCCAGACGGTATCCACCGGATCGCTGGGTCTGGATATCGCGCTTGGCGTGGGCGGCCTGCCGCGCGGGCGCGTGGTGGAGATCTACGGGCCGGAATCCTCCGGCAAGACCACGCTCACGCTGCAGGTGATCGCCGAGATGCAGAAGATGGGCGGCACCTGTGCGTTCATCGACGCCGAGCACGCGCTCGATTCGCAGTATGCGCAGAAGCTCGGCGTCAATCTCCAGGATCTGCTGATCTCCCAGCCCGACACCGGGGAACAGGCGTTGGAGATCGTCGACGCGTTGGTGCGCTCCGGCTCGGTCGATCTGATCGTGATCGATTCCGTGGCGGCGCTCACGCCCAAGGCGGAAATCGAGGGGGAGATGGGCGATGCCCTCCCCGGCCTGCAGGCGCGCCTGATGAGTCAGGCGCTGCGCAAGCTCACGGCGACCATCAAGCGCAGCAATTGCCTGGTGATTTTCATCAATCAGATCCGCATGAAGATCGGCGTGATGTTCGGCAACCCCGAGACCACGACGGGGGGCAACGCCTTGAAGTTCTACGCCTCCGTGCGCCTGGATATTCGCCGCATCGGCTCGATCAAGAAGGGCGACGAAGTGATCGGTTCGGAAACCCGGGTCAAGGTCGTCAAGAACAAGGTGGCGCCGCCGTTCAAGCAGGCCGAGTTCGACATTCTCTATGGCGAGGGAATTTCCCGGGAAGGCGAAATCCTCGATATCGGCAGCCAGCAGAGCGTCGTGGAGAAGTCGGGCGCCTGGTATGCCTACGGCGGCGATCGGATCGGTCAAGGCAAGGACAATGCCCGCGAGTTCCTGCGCGCCAACCCCGACATCGCGATCGAGATCGAAAACAAGATTCGGGAGCGCCTCGGCATTACGCCTCGGGCCGCTGTGGAAGGACAGTAGGGCGAGGCTTGCGGTGCCTTCCCCCCCGGTCGGATCTTTCCCGTTGCCGGAGCAGGGCGATTCCGCTCGCCTTGGCTCCCGCACGCGGGCGCAGGAAGGCGACCGGGGTGGTAAGCCTCGGAAGTCGCCATGGCAGATCGCTCTCGCCGCCTTGGCCCGCCGCGAATACGGCCGCGCCGAACTGGAGCGGCTGCTGCTCCGGAAATTGGGGGCCGGCGAGGAATCGGAGGGCGAATCCACCGCCGAGGCGATTCCGGATGAGGTCGCGCGCACGCTGGACCGATTGCAAGAGCAGGGTTTCCTGTCCGATGTCCGTCTGGCGCAGGCCTGGACCCGCTCCCGCGGCGCGCGCTACGGGCGTCTGCGTCTTCGTCAGGAACTCGCACGAAAAGGAGTGGACGATGCGGCCATCTCTGCCGCACTGCCCTCCGCCGACGAGGAGGCGCGGGCGGCGCTGGCGCTTTGGCGGAAAAAATTCGGGCGGCCGGCCGAAACGCCGCAGGAGCGCGCCCGGCAGGGCCGCTTCCTGGTCGCACGCGGCTTCGATGCCGAAGTCGTTCGCCGGATCGTGAACGGAACGACGCACGAAGCAATCTGAGTTTTCCGGGTTGCAAACGTCATTTAGTATTGGGGTCTGCCCGCATGAGCGGAGTGGAGACCTCTCTTGAAAATCCACGAATACCAAGCCAAAGAGATCCTGCGGCGTTTCGGCGTACCGGTGCCGCGCGGGGAGCCCGCGTTCAGCGTGGCCGAGGCGGTTGACGCGGCGCGCCGGCTCGGCGGCCCGGTGTGGGTCGTCAAGGCACAGATCCATGCCGGAGGGCGCGGCAAGGGCGGCGGCGTGCGGCTGGCCCGCTCGCTCGAGGAAGTGCGCGCCCACGCGCAGGACATGCTCGGCATGCGGTTGGTCACCCACCAGACGGGAGCGCACGGCCAGACGGTTCGCCGGCTGCTCATCGAGGAAGGGGCGGACATCCGCAAGGAACTGTATGCCGGCCTCGTCCTCGACCGCTCGGCGCAGAAGATCTGTCTCATGGCGTCCAGCGAAGGGGGAGTGGAGATCGAAGAGGTCGCGGCGCACGCTCCGGAGAAGATTCATCGGGTGCTGATCGACCCGGTAGGCGGTTTGACGGATGCCCAGGCGGAATCCCTGGCGCGCCACATCGGAGTTCCGGATGCATCGCTGGGCGCTGCGCGGCAGGCGCTGCAGGGCCTCTCTCGCGCATACTGGGAGTGCGATGCGACGCTCGCCGAAGTCAACCCGCTGGTGCTGACCGGCGACGGCGGCATCGTCGCCCTCGACGCCAAATTCAACTTCGATGCCAACGCGCTCTACCGCCACCCGGAACTGGTCGCGCTGCGCGACATGGACGAGGAAGATCCGGCCGAAATCGAAGCGTCGAAATTCGATCTTTCCTACATCCAGCTCGACGGCAACATCGGCTGTCTGGTCAACGGCGCCGGGCTGGCCATGGCGACGATGGATACGATCAAGCTCTACGGCGGTACGCCCGCGAATTTCCTCGACGTCGGGGGCGGCGCGACGGTGGAGAAGGTGACCGAGGCGTTCAAGCTCATGCTGCACAACCCCGATTGCAAGGCGATTCTGGTCAACATCTTCGGCGGAATCATGAAGTGCGACACCATTGCCGAGGGCGTCATCGCGGCCTCGCGTGCCGTGCGCCTCGCAGTGCCCCTGGTGGTCCGCATGAAGGGGACGAACGAGGAGCTGGGACGCCGGATGTTGGCGGAGTCCGGCCTGCCGATCATTTCGGCCGACACCATGGCCGAGGCGGCGCAGCGCGTGGTGGCGGCCGTTTCCGGTGCCGCCGGTGCGGCGGCGTTGGCGGGGGGGCGGGCATGAGCATTCTGATCGACCGGAACACCCGCGTCGTCACCCAGGGGATCACGGGCAAGACGGGTCAGTTCCATACCCGCGGCTGCCGCGATTACGCGTTCGGGCGCGAGTGCTTCGTGGCGGGGGTCAATCCCCGGAAGGCCGGAGAGAATTTCGAGGGAGTCCCCATCTACGGCACGGTGCGCGAAGCCAAGGAGCAGACCGGCGTCAACGCCTCGGTCATCTACGTGCCCCCCGCCGGTGCGGCAGACGCGATCTGGGAGGCGGTGGAGGCGGAACTCGACATCGTGGTCTGCATCACCGAGGGGATTCCGGTGCGCGACATGATTCTCGTGCGGGATCGGATGCGCAAGGCGGGCTCGCGGACCGTTCTTCTCGGGCCGAACTGCCCCGGCCTCATCACCCCGGACGAAATCAAGATCGGCATCATGCCCGGGCACATCCATCGCCGGGGGCGCATCGGCGTGGTGTCGCGCTCGGGGACGCTCACGTACGAAGCCGTGGCGCAGTTGACCGAACTGGGGCTGGGGCAATCGAGCGCCGTCGGAATCGGTGGTGACCCGGTAAACGGCCTCAAGCATGTCGACGTGCTGCGACTGTTCAACGACGATCCCGAAACCGATGCCGTCATCATGATCGGCGAAATCGGTGGCAACGACGAGGAGGCCGCTGCCGCCTGGGCCCGGGACCACATGAAAAAGCCCGTGGTCGCGTTCATCGCCGGCGTCACCGCGCCGCCGGGAAAGCGCATGGGACACGCCGGCGCGATCATTTCCGGCGGCCACGGGACCGCCCAGGAAAAACTGGATGCGCTCGAGGCGGCCGGGATCCGCACCACCAGGAATCCCTCCGAGCTGGGAAAACTCCTGCAGAGCGTGCTCTAAGGCGCGTCGGACGCGCAGGCCGCGAAGAGGCGAAACGCACGATGCCCGGGACCCTTGCGTTGCGGTTTGCGATCAAAAGCCATCCGGGCATGGTCCGGCCGCTGAACGAGGACGCCGTGGGGGCCGACCCGGCGATCGGCCTGTTCGTCGTCGCCGATGGGTTGGGCGGCTACAACGCCGGCGAGATCGCGGCGACGATGGCGGTCAGCCGCCTGCTGGGCGACCTGGGGCGCGGCCTGACGGCGGCGGTCTGCTTTTCCAAGACCTACGATCCCGCGGTCGCGCTGCGTCGGACATTGTTTGCGCTGAACGGCGAAATCTTCCGTGCGGCGTTGCAGAGCACCATGTACGAGGGCATGGCGACGACGGTGATTGCGGCGTGGCTGCTGGGCAGCCGGATGTGGGTCGCGCATGCCGGCGATTCCCGGCTCTATCGCTTGCGTGATGGCAATCTCGATCAGATCACGAAAGATCATTCCTTTTCTCAGGAATTGCTCGACGCCGGCATGATCACCGTCGAAGAGGCGCGCACCCTGCCCGCGAAAAATCTCGTGACCCGCGCGATCGGCACGTCGCCGAATTGCGACCCGGAAGTCCGCGATTACGACGTTCAGCGGGGCGACCTCCTGCTCCTGTGTTCGGACGGCCTTACCGAGATGGTCGCGGAAGCGCGGATCCGCGCCCTGCTGTGCGCGTGCGACGGCGACCTTGCGGCCACCGCCCGCCGGCTGATCGACGAAGCCAACGGCGCCGGGGGGCGGGACAATTGTTCCGTGATCCTGGTCCAGGTCGATCGCGCCGGTGCGGCGCACGCCGATGACCTGCGCGCGGAGTCCTGACTCGCGGCGAGTTGCTCCGCCGGTTGGCGGGAGGGCGCCCGGGTTTTTGCCTTGCCACGTCCCTCCGGTTGTTTTGGCTTCCCGAATCGAGTAGGCTTGTCGGCGCGGAGGGATTCCGTTTGGCATTTTTTTACCAGGCGAGCAGAGAGATCTGTATATGTCGAAGCTGATTCTGAGTCTGGATGGCGTCGTCCTGCGCGAAGTCGCCCTGACCAAGGATCGCGAGACGATCGGGCGCCGCTCGCACAACGATGTGGTGATCGACAATCTTGCGGTGAGTGGCGAGCATGCCGTCATCGTCCGGTCGGGCGACAACACGTATCTCGAAGATCTGGGGTCGACCAACGGCACGACGGTGAACGGCCAGCCGATCAAGCGGCACCTGCTGCGAAACGGCGACACCATCGAGGTCGGCAAGTACCGGTTGCGCTATCTGCTCGATGCCGCGATGGGCGATGCACCGGCGGGCGTCGACATCGACACCCAGCAGTCGCTGGCACGCGAGTACTACAGCCCCGGGCCCGCCACGATCCAGGTGCGGCCGCCCGGAGAGCCGACCGCCGCGCCGCAGGCGCCGGCAACGATCCGCATCCTGACCGGCGGCAACGCGGGACGGGAGATGGCGCTCGTCAAGGCCCTGACCACGGTCGGGCGACCCGGGAGCCAGGTGGCCGTGATCACCCGGCGTCCGACCGGCTATTTCATCGCCCATGTCGAGGGCGACGTGTTTCCCGCCGTCAACGGCCGCAACCTGGGTTCGGCCGCGCATCCGCTGCACAACGGCGACGTGATCGAACTCGCCGGCGTGCAGATGGAGTTCTGTTTTCCGGACTCGCGACAGCCGGTCCAGAACGCCGCATAAGCGCCACCTTCCCACGGCATCCACCTGGCCGGCGCGTACGCTGCGCGGGTGCTCCTTCTCCATCGTGAAATAGAATCCCCGGGCGTGCGAAGGTGCCCCGGCGGCGGTCCGGGTCGCGGGAAACGATCGGCAAATCAGCGAGAGGGAGCGGGAATGCAAAGGAACGGCGGGTTCGCCAAAGCGGCGAGGGCGTTGCGCAAGGCGATATGGGTCGGGAGCGTCCTGATGTGGGCGGCCGCGGCGCATCCGGCGCTGGCGAGCGAGGTTTCGTCGGCGTCGTTCGCGCAGTGGGTGGCAAGCTTGCAGCAGCACCCGGATGACGAGGCGCTGCGCGCGCGGATCATTGCCGCCGCGCGCCGACGGGCGCCGGCGGTTCCCGAGGAGGCGCGGCGGTATTTCATCCGCGGCAACACCGCAATGGCGAGCGGCCTGGGGACGTATGGCGCCCAGCGCGCGATTCGCAATTATGAAAAGGCGCTGACCTTGGCGCCCTGGTGGGGCGACGCATATCGCAACCTTGCCAAGGCGCAGGAAACGGCCAAGGATTATTCGGGGGCGATCGACGCCCTGCACCGGTTTCTGCAGACCGCTCCGGACAAATCGCAGGCACGGCAGGCACAGGACCACATTTACGCGCTGGAGGAAATGCGCGACGAGATGCGCGATCTGCACGCGCACCCCGTCGCAGCGGCGCCGGTCGCGCCCGCTCCGGCGGCCCCCGCGGCCGTCATCGCGCAACCGGCGGCTGCGGTGGCAACCTTGCCGAGCGCGGCGATGAAACTGGGAACGGTGTTCCGGGACTGTCCGGACTGCCCGGAAATGGTCGTCATCACGCCCGGATATGCGATGGGCAAATATCTGGTCACCCAGAAGCAATGGCGCGACGTGATGGGCCGCAACCCCAGCTTTTTCTCGAAGTGCGGGGATGACTGTCCGGTGGAGCAGGTGAGTTGGGATGACGCGCAGGAGTTCCTGACCCGGCTCAATGAGAAAACCGGCAGGCACTACCGCCTTCCGACGGAAGCGGAGTGGCGGTTTGCGTGCCGCGGCGGGGCGGCGACGACATTCTGCGGCAGCCAGCGATACCAGGAGGTCGCCTGGTTTGCGGGCAACAGCGGCGGACATACCCACCCGGTGGGGCAGAAGCAGCCCAACGCGCTGGGCCTCTACGACATGAACGGCAATGTCTGGGAGTGGACCAACGGGTGCCTGGAGTATGACTGCGATTACCGCGTCCTGCGCGGTGGATCCTGGATCTACGACCCGGGCTTTCGCGGGACGTCCAAGCGCATCGGCGTTGCGCGCTCGTATCGCTTGAACGAATACGGACTCCGGGTCGTCCGGACCTTGCCGTAACCGCTTCCCGGAGGGATCGGCGCCGCACGGCGGGCGCGGGTCCCGCAAAAGCAAAACGGGCGGCTCCGCATCGCTGCGAAGCCGCCCGTGGGCAGAAGTACCCGGTCAGGTCGTCAGATCGCGCGGATCTGGGTGGCCTGCGGGCCCTTATTGCCTTGCGCGACGGTGAATTCAACGCGCTGGTTTTCCTGCAGGGACTTGAAGCCCGAGCCCTGGATTTCCGAAAAGTGGGCGAAGAGATCTTTCCCGCCGTCGTCGGGGGTGATGAACCCGTACCCTTTTGCATCGTTGAACCATTTGACGGTTCCGGTCGCCATAAACAACTCCTGAGAACGAATTGGAAAAATCCCCGTGCGTCGAAATATGCACACGGTGTGCAAACGATCCGGCACCGCAAGCTGGGGTTACCGCAGGAGCGCGATCTCGCGCGACCGGCTCGGAGGACCAATGGCAAACGAGGCTGAAGCGAAATGCGCGGCAATTGTATACGGGAATCCGCGGTCCGGTTCCACGTCCGTCAACCGAAACGCACTGCACAGACCGGCTTGTTCAATAGTCGATCGACGTAGGGCCGGGAGGCCGGATCCGCGGCGCCCGCCCCGGCCGCGACGAGGATGGGAATCCAGTGTTCGGGTCGCGGGTGGGATGCCCGCGCTCCCGGCGCATGCGCCCAGTCGAGGAGGGCGCGGTTGCGCGCCTGCGGGTCCGGATCGGCGATCGTCCGCGCCAGCCAGTCGTCGAACGCCTGCGCCGTGTCGTCGCCGCGACCGGGTTGAAAAAAATCGCGCAGGTTGTGGTAGCTCATCCCGCTGGCAACGATCAATACGCCCTCGTCGCGCAAGGGAGCCAGGGCGGCCCCGACCGAGAAATGGAACCCGGCGTCGAGGCTGCGTTGCAGCGACAGCGGGACGATCGGCAGGTCCGCGTCGGGAACCATCAGCTTGAACGGGACGAACACCCCGTGATCCAGGCCCCGACGATCGTCGGTGTCGGCTTCCACCCCGGCTTGCGCGAGCAGCGTCTGCACGCGCGCGCCCAGCGCCGGCGCGCCGCGGGCCGGATACCGGAGCCGGTACGTATGCTCGGGGAATCCGTAGTAGTCGAACAGGAGCGCGTGCGACGGCGCGACGCCGATCGTCGGTCTCGGCGCCTCCCAGTGGGCGGAGACCACGACGATCGCCTGCGGCACGGCCGGTAGCGATGCCGGGATTCCCCGCAGGTACGCCGCCATCCGGTTCCAAAGGTCGGGGGGCATTCCCGGCATCGGATCCATGAAAAAACAGGGTCCGCCTCCATGGGGAATATATAGCGCGGGCTGGCGGGGGGGCGGGGCGGTGTGGGGTTCCGGCACGGTGCGGCCTCGGTTGGGCGTTGCCGGTATCGTCGCCGATCGGGCGGCGCGAGGGTTGCATTTTTTTGTCGATCCCGTTCCGCCGGGGCCGCCCCGTCGGAAGGCGGGCGCATCCCGCCCGCCTTCTGCTACAGTCTAAAGTTTGCTTCGTTCCTGGAAACCGTCGTGAAGCTTCGTACCGCCCTGCCCGTGCTGCTTGCCACGCTTGCTCTTTGCGGATGCCTCGGCAACACCGGCAGCCCGCAGAGTCCGCCGACCTCGGTTCGGGCGTATGGCGGCGATGCGATGATCAGCGTGACCTGGAGCGGCTCGGCCGCGACCAGCTACTGGTTGTTCTATGCGCAGGATCCGACCCTGAGCACCAACAACTGGGTGAACGGCCTCCTCAACGCCGGCATTGCGCTCAACCCCAGCACCCCCTGGCTGCTTTGCAACCAGGTCAACAATCCGAATCCGACGACCCAGTTCCCGGCGATGTATTTCACCATGGACGGCCGTACCGGCACGGCGCCGGGCGGCACCGGGAGCGCGGTGGTGAGTTCGGTGGCGCGCCCTGCCGGCGGACCGTATCCGGGGAGCGGGGCACCCTGGACTCCCGGCGGCGGCATCGGCGTGACCAGCGGCTCTCTGTACGGTCTCGGCTACGTACCGGTCACGACCTGCGGTTCGACGGGTGCCGGAGGCTTTCCCCCGGCAGGTCTGTTCGTCGCGGTCGGTGCGGGTGGCATGCTCTACACCGCGCTGCTGCAGCCCGATGTGGCCGGCCCGCTCACCGCCGACCAGGGCAACATGCCCCTTTCCTGGACGCCGGCCAACCTGCCGCCCGGGTTCCAGTCCGACCTCTACGCGGCGGCGGGCAACTCCAGCGGCGCAAACACCGCCACGCCGGGGTACTCCGTCGTCGCCGTGGGCGCCGGGGGCGCGATCCTGCAAAGTTCCGATGGCATCAACTGGACGCAGGTCCCGTCCGGCACCACCGCCAATCTGCGCGGCGTGTCCGTGTATAGCGTCGACACCGCCACACCGGTGTTCGTTGTCGTCGGCGACCAGGGAACCATCCTCACGAGTACCGACGGCATCCACTGGGGGGCCCAGACCAGCGGCACCACCAACAACCTGCGGGCGGTGCAGTGCGACACGCCCAGCAACACCTGCGTCGCCGTTGGCGACAGTGGCACGATCCTGATGTCGGTCGCATCGCCCTTCAGCCAGTGGGGGCGGGTCCCGGAGACCGCCAGCAAGACCAACAACTGGATTGCCGTTGCGTATGGCAACGACGATGCCAATTCCGACGCCATTACGCTGCAGCTGGGGGCCGGCACGCCGACCAATGCCGCGGCGCTGAGCTCCTTCTACGGCGGGTTCTCTCCCCTGGGTTATACCTATTCGTCGAACCCGACCCAGGTGGGGATCAACACCACGAACGAAACCATCCAGACCTGGGTCGCGGTCGATGCACAGGGAAACACGGCCTATCTGTCGAACGCCGGGACCAACCAGGCGTGGGCGTTCGGGTCGATCCCGGTGACCGGCGGCGCATCCATCGTCGGGATCGGCTACACCACGCGTTTCCTTGCGCTCGACTCCGGCGGTAACGCCTATGCGAACGAGACCGGGGTGGGCACGAGCTGGACGTCGACCGGCTATGCCGGAATCGCCAACCCGGTCGCCCTGCAAAGCAGCGGGGACGGATTCGTGGCGTTGAACGGCAGCGGCAGCAACGTCGCCTCCTACTGAGCGACGCCGCCGCGGCGTTCGCTCAGTAGAACTCGTACTCCACCTGCGCGCGCACCGTGCGCGTCGGCGCATCGTTCGAGGTGCCGAAGAGCAGGCCGGCGTCGAACTGGATCGCCCGCCCGGAGTCGAGCGGCACCCGTCCGAAAACCGCCGGGCCGACGTTGTTCCAGCGGTTGAACACGACGTTTTCGGCCGCCCAGCTTTTGCCGTAGCCGAAACCCTGAATGCCATAGTCCAGGGGGCCCGAGGTCCGGACCCGGAATTGATACTGGAATCCGAGCTGGGTGGCGGCACCGTAGGCGGGGCCGCCGACGACCTTCGTGACCATCGGGTTGAGGTTCACCTGGACGTCGCCGATGTCGGTCTGCAGCATCGGCGACAGCGTGAGGTACCAGCCCTGCGACCAGACGCGGGGATGCTCGACCTCGAGCATCGCGCCGAAATCCGCCCAGTACTCGCCCGGATCGGTGAACCGGAATACGCCCTCTTCGGTGAACCCGTCGACACCGCCGCCGGTCGACCCCGGGGTCGAGTTGGCAAACTGGAGGTAGGTTTCCGACAGGACGTGGTCCGTGATCCCGACTTCGTAGGACACGGCCGCCCCCTCCAGGGCCGGAGCACCGTTGGGCGTGGCGGTCGCGGCGCCCATCTGCATGTCGATCTCCTTTTCTCCGCCGGCGAAGTCGAGGTCCTGGATGTAGTCGTTGGGATCGGCCGCGGCGGGGCGGCATACGGACGACAGCGAAAGGCAGGCCGCGGCGATCCAGGCCCATCCTGCGGGTCGGCGCAGGCGGGTGCGCGCGGCGCAAGCCGCGATGACGGGTTTCATTGCATGGTCTTCCGGTTGAGGGAGGGTCACTCGGCGACGACGATGCCGTGCGCGGTCTTTTCATGGAACTCGCCGACGAACGAGTACCGTCCGGGGCGCAGTGGGCCGATGTACACGCGCTTGCTGGTATGGCCGCGGAGAATCGTTTCCCGGTGGAGTCGGTGGCTCTCGAACTCCTCCGCGCCGGCGTCGCGGTTCTCGACGACCAGCAGTGCGCGTTGTCCCGCTTGCACATGGATTTCCGCCGGATGGAAGCGGTGACCCTGAATCACCACCGGGATCGTCGCCGGGGTTTCCGCACGCGCCGCAGTGATCAACATGCAACCCAACATCAGGCCGCTCCAACGCAAGATCGTCGTTTTCATGACAACACCCCCTCTTTTGTGAAAATTCGTTAAGGATAAAGCGAGTCGTTTCCCTTGGCTGCCGATGGCAGTGGCTAAATAGTAATGATTCTTATTTCGATTTGCAAGGGAGTTCGCTCCGCCGCATGGGTTCGCGACGGTTCGAGGGGCGGTACGCTGCGTAAGACCTGCTTCTCAAATGCATCATTTTCCCGTCATAATCTGCGGCTGCGTGCGGTAGGGATGGATTCCCGCAGAGAAAATGTCGGAGCGTTCCGACGGACGATGATGCAACTGCTGACCCTGGGATTGAATCACCAAACGGCGCCGCTCGCTTTGCGGGAGCGGCTCGCATTTCTGCCGCAGGAGATCGAGGGAACGATTGCGCGGCTGCGGCAGCGCTTCGCGAGCGAGACGCGCGGAACGGTGACCGAGGCGGCGATCGTCTCGACCTGCAATCGGACGGAGTTCTATTGCGCGGTGGACGATCCCGAACCGGCGGGGGCGGCCCTGTCGGAATTCGTTGCCGAAGAGAAGGGCGTCGTCGCCAGCGATTTCGTGCGTTCCTCCTATACGCTGCCTGCGGCCGACGCGGTCCGCCACGCGTTTCGGGTTGCGAGCGGTCTCGATTCGATGGTCCTGGGGGAGCCGCAGATCCTCGGGCAGATGAAACAGGCGGAGCGGCTGGCGCGCCAGGCGGGCGGCCTCGGTCTGTTGCTCAACCACCTGTTCCAGCGCACCTTTGCGGTTGCGAAGGAAGTGCGCAGTTCGACCGAAATCGGGTCCCGGTCGGTGTCGATGGCAGCGGCGGCCGTGAAGATGGCCGAACGGATCTTCGGCGACATCGCCGATTGTCATGTGCTGTTCATCGGCGCCGGCGAGATGATCGAACTGACGGCGACGCATTTCGCCGCGCGGCGGCCGAAGACGATCACCGTTGCCAACCGCACGCTCGAGCGTGCCCACAACCTGGCGTCGCACCTCCATGGATGCGCGATACCGCTGTCCGATATTCCCGAGGCGCTGGCGCACTTCGACATCGTCATCTCCTGCACCGCGAGCTCCCTGCCGATCATCGGACTGGGCATGGTCGAGCGTGCGATCCGCAGCCGCCGTCATCGGCCGATGGTGGTCGTGGATCTTGCGGTGCCCCGCGACGTCGAACCCGAGGTTTCCCGTCTCGATGACGTGTTCGTCTATACCGTCGACGATCTCGGTCAGGTCGTGCAGACCGGGCAGGAAGCCCGCCAGGCCGCGGTCGCGCAGGCGGAGGTGATCATCGAGACCCGCGTGCGCGATTTCGAAAGCTGGCTTGCCGGCCGCGAGACGGTCCCGGTCATCCGCGACATGCGTGCGCGGGCGGAGTGCCTGCGCATGTACGAAATCGAACGTGCGCGGCGGCAGATCGCCCGCGGCGAACCCGTCGAGGTGGTGCTGGAGCGTTTTTCGCGCGCGCTCACCAACAAGTTCCTGCACGCGCCGATCGCGGTGCTCAACGAGGCGGCCGGCGCTTCCGACGACGAACGCGTGCGGCAGATCGGAATGCTTTCGCAGTTCTACCGCAAGCCGGCCAACCATCAGTGATGACGTTGCACGTGTCGCGAGTGCCGGCATCGCGCCACGAAGCGGCGGACTCCTCCGCGCCGGTCATCCATTTTTCACGACGTCATTAGCGCCCGCCTTGGGCGGATGCCTGTTCCCATGAAAGAATCCATGCGGGCCAAACTGGCCCAGTTGGTGCATCGCCTTGCGGAAATCGATGCCGCACTAGCGAGCGAGGACGCGGCGCGCGATCTCGACCAGTTCCGCCGCCTGTCGCGGGAACGCGCCGAGCTCGAGCCCGTGGTCACGCGCTTCCGCGAGTTTCTGACGGCGGAACAGGATCTGGACACCGCCCAGCAGATGCTCACCGATCCGGCGCTGCGCACGCTCGGCCAGGAGGAGGAGGGGCTCGCCCGGACGCGGATCGCGGCGCTGGAAGACGAACTGCAACGGCTGCTCCTGCCCACCGACCCGAACGACGAGCGCAATATCTTCCTCGAAATCCGGGCCGGCACCGGCGGCGAGGAGTCGGCCTTGTTCGCCGCGGCGCTGCTGCGCATGTATATGCGGTATGCCGAGCGCCGCCGCTGGCAGACGGAGATCCTGTCGGAGAGTCCTTCCGACCTCGGCGGATACCGGGAAGTGATCGTCCGCATCGCCGGCCTGGGGGCATACAGCCGGCTGAAGTTCGAGTCCGGGGTGCACCGCGTGCAGCGGGTTCCGGAAACCGAGGCGCAGGGCCGCATCCATACCTCGGCCTGCACGGTCGCGGTGCTTCCCGAAGCCGATGAGATCGAGGATGTGAAGTTCGATCCCAGTGAGTTGCGGATCGATGTGTTCCGCGCCTCCGGCGCCGGCGGACAGCACGTCAACAAGACCGAATCGGCCGTACGGGTCACCCATCTGCCGACCGGCCTGGTCGCGGAGTGCCAGGACGACCGGTCGCAGCACAAGAACAAGGAGCGCGCGCTGAAGATTCTTGCGGCGCGGGTCAAGGACGCGCAGGTCCGTGCGCAGCAGCAAAGCCAGGCGTCGGCGCGCCGCTCGCTGGTCGGCACCGGCGATCGCTCGGAGCGGATCCGCACCTACAATTTCCCGCAGGGGCGGGTGACCGATCACCGCATCAACTTGACGCTGTACAAGATCGACCAGATCATGGACGGCGATCTGGATGATCTGAGCAACGCGCTTACCGCCGAGTATCAGGCGGATCAACTGGCGGCCCTGGCCGAGTCGGAATAGCGCCGTTGCGGCGCGCCCGGCGCCGCCCGTTGCGGCCACGGGCCTTGCGCCACGTCGTCCCCCCGGGACACGGCGCGGAACTTTGTGCCCCCGGGGAAGTCTCTCCCTCCATTTCGAACCGGATGGCGCGATGACCGATCCGAATGTCCTTGCGAGCGTTCTGCTGCGGCAATCCCGGCTTCCATTCCGGGAAGCGCGCGCGCTGCTCGCCCTATCCTTGGGGGTGTCGCCGGAGCACCTCGTCGCGCATCCGGAGATCGCCGTGCATCCGGCGGCGCAAGGGCGGTTCGCCGACCTGGCGGCGCGACGGCGCGGCGGCACGCCGATGGCCTACCTGACCGGGTTTCAGGAGTTCTACGGCCACGCCCTCGAAGTCACGCCCGCCGTGCTCATCCCGCGACCGGAGACGGAGCTTCTGGTCGATACCGCAATCCGCATCCTTCCGTCCCGGCCGGGCCTTTCCGTGCTGGAACTCGGGACCGGTTCGGGTTGCATCGCGATCACGCTGGCGCTGGCGCAGCCGCACTGGCAGGTGGTCGCGACCGATCGGTGCGTGCAGGCGCTGGCGGTCGCGCGCCGGAACAGCAGCCGGTTGCAGGCGCGCGTCGCGCTGGTCGCCGCGGACTGGTTCGCGCCGCTGGGCGGCGCACGGTTCGATCTGATCGTCTCCAATCCTCCCTACGTGGCGGAGGGCGACCCCCATCTGTCCAGCCTGACCCACGAACCCCGGCACGCGCTCACCGACGGTGCCGACGGCCTGCGCGCGCTGCGCACCATCATCGCGAGCGCCGGGAAGCACCTGCGCCCGGGCGGCGTCCTGCTGCTCGAGCATGGCTACGACCAGGGGCCGCAGGTGCATGCCCTGGCGCGGGAGCAAGGGTTCGGTTCGGTCGAGACCTTGCTGGATCTCGAGGGTCGCGACCGCGTCTGTCTGGCGCGTTGGCAGTGAGCGTGCCGGCTGCCCGCGCCCTTCCCCACGCGCCGGACGGGGAATTTCCGGCGGTATCCGCCGTCTCATGCGTGTAGGATCTCGTTCGAAGTCCGTTTCTTTCCTGGAATCCCATCATGGAAGCGCAAGAGTTCATCCGGAAGACCGTCACCGAAAATCCCGTGGTCCTGTTCATGAAAGGCACGGCGCAATTCCCGCGTTGCGGGTTCTCGGGTCGCGCCGTGCAGATTCTCAAGTCCTGCGGAGTCAAGAACATCGTCATCGTCGACGTGCTCCAGGACGATGCCATCCGCCAGGCGATCAAGGACTACGCCAGTTGGCCGACGATCCCGCAGCTCTACGTCAACGGGCAGTTCGTGGGCGGCTCCGACATCATGACGGAAATGTACGAAAGCGGGGAGTTGCAGAACCTGCTCGACGCCACGCAGTGATGCCGCGGCGTGTCATCGTCGCCGTCACGGGGGCATCGGGCGCCGTGTATGGCGTGCGGCTGCTCGAGCACCTGCGTGCGGCGGGCGGGGTGGAAACCCATGTCGTGGTCTCGCATGCCGGTGCCTTGAGCGCAAGTCAGGAACTCGGGATCAAGCGCGGCGGCATCGAAGCGCTGGCCGATGTCGCGCACGGTGTATCGGACATCGGTGCGGCCATCGCCTCCGGGTCGTTCGCCTGGGAATCGATGGTGATCGCGCCGTGTTCGGGAAAGACGCTGGCCGCGATCGCCTGCGGGTTCGCCGACAACCTCATCTCCCGCGCCGCCGACGTCACGCTCAAGGAGCGGCGGCGTCTGGTCCTGCTCGTTCGCGAGGCGCCCCTGCATGCGGCGCATCTGCGCAACATGCAGGAAGTGACCCAGATGGGGGGTATCGTCTTCCCGCCCGTGCCGGCGTTCTATCACCGCCCCCGCTCGATCGAGGAGATGGTCGACCAGACGCTCGCACGCGTGCTCGACCTGATCGGGGTCGAGCACCAGCTCGCACCCCGGTGGCGCGGCGTGGCGGCCCCGGAAAGCAGCCCCGGGACATGACCTGTTACGCTCTGCCCGCGATTGTGCGGCGGCGTTCCCGCTCGACCGATCTACAATAACCTGCCTTGTCGTTGCGGGTTCTCCGCACCGAGGCATTCGCCGGCCGTCCGGAATTTTTTGCGGGGAGGTTTGCCATGCGTCCTTTTTCCTGGGGACTCGGAGTTGTCGCCGGTGCCGGCATCCTGGCAGTGGCCGGTTGTCAGACCATGCCGACGGGCCCGACCGTGCAGGTGATGCCGGCGCCCGGGAAGCCCTTCGACGTGTTCGCGGGCGAAGACCAGGTCTGCAAGGCCTACGCGTCCCAGGCGATCGCGGGCGGTAAATCCGCCACCGCCGGTTCGCAGGTGGCCGGTACGGTCGCGGCGACCGCGCTGGGTGCCGTGGCGGGCGCATTGCTGGGCAACAACAGCGAGTCCGCCGCCGCGGGCGCCGGGGTCGGACTGATCGCCGGCACGGCGATGGGCGCCGGCCAAGGCTCCAGTGACAGCTACACCCTGCAGCGGCAGTACAACATTGCATACATGCAATGCATGTACTCGAAGGGCAATATCGTTCCCGGCATGGCGGCTCCGAGCTACCGCATGCGCAACCTTCCGCCGCCTCCGCCCCCGCAGTCGCAGGGCAATCTTCCTCCGCCCCCCCCGCCGCCTCCGGGATACGGCGGCGAAGGCTACTAAGTTGATCGCACGGCCTCCGGCAGACGGGGAAACCCGGCGGGATGCCGGCCGGTCGGGTTCGTAACGGCGCTCAGGACCAGATCCGGACGACGAGCGGCACGATCATTGCCGTAAGCAGACCGTTCAGGCCGATGCCCAATGCCGCGAACGCCGCGGCAAGGCTGTGGAGGGGGGCGACCCGTGCGGCGGCCAGGCCGCTGCCGGAAACGCCGGCCGCGAATCCCTGGACCCGCCAGTCGCGAATGCGCAGGCGCCGCAAGGTCGCCTGGACGCAGATTGCGGCGACGATGCCGCCGGCGATCGCCATCGTTGCCGTCAGGGCGGGGATGCCGCCGATTTCGTCCGCGATCGGCATCGCGATCGGCGTGGTCGCCGCCTTGGGGGCAATCGAGAGCATCACGTCCCGCGTGCCGCCGAACAACCGGACGATGGCGATGCCGCTGACGATCGACGTCAGCGACCCGGCAAGCAGGGACAACGCGACGCCCATCGGAACGCGGCGCACCTGCGGCAGGTGCCGCGCCAGGGGAACGGCGAGCGCCACCGTGGCCGGGCCGAGCAGCATGTGGATGAAGCGTGCGCCCGAAAAATAGCTTGCGTACGTCGTGTGCGTGAGGCGCAGGATCGGGATGATCACGAGAATCGCGATCAGCACCGGATTGGCCAACGGCGAGTCGTTGCAGCGGCGCTGGATCCGCAGCCCGAGCACGTACGCACCGATCGTCAGCGTCAACCAGAGCAGGGGGTTGGGCTGCAGCGGCGTCCAGACGGCGTCGACGAGGTCGCGCATCACGCGTCCTCGCCGGCGGCCCCGGACGGCCGTGGTTCCGATCCGGCCTCCGCACGCCCCGCGCCATTGCCCGCCGTTCGGGTCGCGCGGTGCATCACGGTTCCCGTGGCGATGATGCCCAGGATCGTCGAACCGACGACCCCGGCGAGGATCGGCACCCACTCCCGCTGCAGCATGGGCGCCTCGGCCATGATGCCCACGCCGGCCGGCACGAAGAGCAGGCCCATGTTGCGGATCAGTCCCTCGGCGGTGGTCGACAGCGGCGTCCGGTGGGACGGCCCGCGGCTGTCGTGCTCGCGGCCGCCTGGCTCGCGGAAGACCAGTGCGACCGTCAGCAGGAACATGCCGATGACCGGACCGGGAAGGGGGACATGGGTTGCGCTGCGGATGACTTCGCCGAGAAGCTGAAATCCGAGCAGGACGAGGAAGGCCATGGGCATCGCGGAATCCTTTTGATGCCGGACGGTCGTGCGGGCGCGGGCCGGGACGCCGATGCGGCGTGAGATGAT
The DNA here is from genome assembly GCA_021838715.1 of Pseudomonadota bacterium. GTDB lineage: Bacteria > Pseudomonadota > Gammaproteobacteria > Burkholderiales > Burkholderiaceae_F > GJ-E10. The sequence continues at coordinate 56,325 of JAKCCX010000008.1, forward strand.
ACTGCGCGATATGGGCCGTTCGACCAATTCCGCCGGTTCGCCCTGGGAAGTGCTGCGCGTCTTTCTGGCGCTGGGCTTGCGCTCTTTCGGCGGCCCGGTCGCGCACATCGGCTATTTCCGCGACGAAATCGTCGTGCGTCGGCGCTGGCTCGACGAGGATGGCTTTGCCGATCTGGTCGGCCTCTGTCAATTTCTGCCCGGCCCCGCGAGCAGTCAGATCGGGTTCGCGATCGGCATGCTGCGGGCCGGCTATCTCGGCGGTGTCGCGGCGTGGTGCGGATTCACGCTGCCGTCGGCGGCCGCGCTGGTGCTGTTTGCCGGCGCGATGGGAGCGTTTGCCGGCCCCGCCGGCACGGCGCTGCTGCATGGACTGAAACTGGTTGCGGTGGCCGTCGTCGCGCAAGCCGTCGTCGGCATGGCCCGCAGCCTGTGCCCGGACCGCGCCCGGGCGTCGATCGCCCTGGCCGCGGCCCTGATCGTCCTGTCGGGGGCGTCGTCGGCTGCGCAGATCGTCGCGATCGGGTTGGGTGCGATGGCGGGGCTGCTGTTCTGTCGCGGTGCCGCCCCGCGGACGACCGCGACCGCGCTTGCCTTCCCGGTCTCGCCCGTCGCGGGCACGGCGGCCTTGGCCGGGTTTTTCGGCCTCCTGGTCGGCGTTCCGGTTTGGCGGAGCCTGGCGGACGGATCGGGGCTGGCGCATTTCGAGGCGTTCTATCGCGCGGGGGCGCTCGTGTTCGGCGGTGGCCACGTGGTGCTGCCGCTGCTCCACGACGCGTTCGTGTCGCGCGGTTGGGTCGATGATCGGGCGTTTCTCGCCGGGTATGGTGCGGCGCAGGCCGTCCCCGGACCGCTTTTCACCTTCGCCGCCTATCTCGGGTTCCTCGTCAGCCCGCAGCATCGCCTGGTGGGGGCCGCCCTCGGCCTGTTGGGGATCTTCCTCCCGGGCATCCTGGTGCTGGTCGGCGCATTGCCGTTCTGGGGCCGTCTGCGCGCAGGCATCGCCGCGCAGGCGGCGATGCGCGGGGTCAACGCGGCGCGGTGGTCGGCCTGCTCGCCGCTGCGCTTTACAACCCGATCTGGACGACGTCCATCCGCGGACCGGCGGATTTCGCCATCGCCCTCGCCGGGTTCGTACTGTTGACGGTCTGGAAGGCGCCGCCGGTCGCGGTCGTGGTGTGCAGTGCGATCGCCGCCATGATCGTGGCGAACGGCTGAGACCGGATGTCGTGGTCCCGCGTACCGTCATGATCGCCGCCCCGAGGTCGATTCCGGCGTACAGTATGGTCCGTGTCCGCGGTTGCGGCGGTGGTGGCGGGCAGTTGGTGCGCCTGCGACGCCACCGGCGCACCGGCATCGATCTTTCGAAGGAAACTGCGATGGAGATCCGTGTCGAACGCGATGTGCCCCGGATGAGCGAGCCGCGCCGGCTCCCTGCGGCAACCTACAACCGGATGCGAACCCTGCTCCGGAACGGGCCAAGCGTCGTGTTCGTGCCGATCCGCAGCATGCAGTTTCTCGCGATCGTGGACGTCGAGGAAATCGTATTCGTCGACCATCTCCGGAAAAACTGGGCGGCCATCGCGTGGCGCGATTTCCGGCCCGGGCAGCGCAGCGCGCTCGACGCCGCCGTGCCGTATCAGGCGGTCTACTACCGGGAGGACGGAGCGACCCTGATGCGGCGGTTGCAAAGCGAGTTTGACGCCGCGCTGGCTGCGCTCGCCGCCAAGGCGCCTGCCGAGGGTCACCCGGCGCGGGTCCTCGATTTCGTCTCGCGCAAGGCCGGCGGAGCTTCCTGACCCGTCCGGCTCCGGCTCCGCCTCAGTCGTCGTCGCCGAGTTCCGGGTCCCAGCCCTTGGCGCGCGCTTCCGCCCGCGCCTTCTCGTAGACTTCCGCGTGCCGGCTGCGCAGCGCCTCGGGAAGCCGGCTCGGCAGGTTGCCGTAGCGGTCCCACTCCGTATCGACCCGATCCATCAGCGCCTGCATGCGGCCGAGATCCCAGTTCCGGCAGTCTTCGTCTTCGGGGAGGAACCCGAAAATCCAGGCGTCGAGTACCACCCGACCCAGCTGCGTGAGTCCGTGTTTGTCCTGGTGGAAGCCGACATACGGATCGGCGCCGCGGGTTTTTCCGGAATTCATCGGGTAAGTCTCACAGAAAGAAAGGCAAAGGCGCCGCGATCGGCCGGGGTTCGTATCGTAGCGCAGGGATCGGGGGATGCGGAGATCCGGGCGCATCCGCCTCCGCAACCGCACCGCCCGGGGCGTCACGCCCCGCGGGGGGAGCTTTCGTCCTCCGGCTTGCCGGCGTAGGCGTCGGCGAATGCGCGGAGCAGGGCGTCGTTGACCGGAGGCAGCCGATCGACGACGCGCTTTGCCCATTCGAAGTACTCCTGGCGGCGCGCAAGGGTCCAACCCACCGGGGGCGCATTGGCAACGTCATGGAGGTTGCAGGTCTTGTCGGCCAGCTTCACGAGCGCGGCACCGTTGCTGATGTGGGGCGCCTGCTCGATCTGTAGCTCCTTGCGGCGCTGCTTGGGGAGGGTCTCGTCGTCCGTGACTTCCATGACCATCGCCGCGACGGCGTCGCCGAAGCGGCTGCGCAATTCCGCTTCCGTGGTCTGGGTGTCCTCGATGGTGTCGTGCAGGATCGCGGCCCGGAGGACGTCGAGGTCCGTGACGCCGCCGGTCGTCGCCAGCAGGTGCGCGAGCGCAATCGGATGGTTGATGTAGGGCGATGCCTCCGCGTCCTTGCGGCGCTGGTTCCGGTGCCGATCCGCGGCAAACATCACGGCATCGAGCAGCGCGGCCGCGTCGCTGCGGCGGGGGTCGGGGTTCGCGGTCCTGGTTTGCATCGTCATGCGGCCTCCGTGTCGTCCCGGGGAATCCCGATGGCAACCTCCGCGGCGCCTCCGGATGGCGGGGGGCGCAACCACATCATCCTCGATATGGCGCTTCGGGAAAGAATCTTGCGGTTCGGTCGGTTCCGGATGTTTGGTGCCGGCGGATGTGACCGGCATGCACCATGGGGGGAATGGTGGCCAAGGGCGGAATCGAACCACCGACACAAGGATTTTCAGTCCTCTGCTCTACCGACTGAGCTACTTGGCCTTACCTGTACTGCTGCCGCTGCCAAAACGGATTTTGGCTCCGGCCGCGGCCGGAGTTCGCCGACCGCTTAACCTCGCTGCGCGAGGTTAGCCTCGCCGCAACCTGTCCTTCGGCCAGGTTGTCAGTCCTCTGCTCTACCGACTGAGCTACTTGGCCTTACCTGTACTGCCGCCGTCGCCGGGACGGACCTCGCGTTCGCCGGGTTCCGCCCGACGGGCAGCTGACGAACGAAGCGCGAGAGTATATCCCAGATGGAAAATCCGGGCATCGTTTCCGGCCACCCGATACAATCGGTCGGCATGAACCCCCCTACGGAACCCCCGGGTACCGGCGCCGTGTGCGCGCCGGATGTCGACGTCATCGTCATCGGGACGGGGTTGGCCGGTCTGACGACGGCGCTGGAGCTGGCCGACCACCGCCGCGTGCTGCTGCTCGACAAGCAGGACCTGGGAGCGGGGGCGAGCGACAAGGCGCAGGGAGGAATTGCCGCCTCGCTCGATCCGCAGGGCGTGGAGTCCCACGTTCGCGACACGCTGATTGCCGGCGCCGGGCTGTGCGACGAGGCGGCGACCCGCTTCATCCTGGAACGGGGCGGCCAGGCGGTGCAGTGGCTGATCGCGCAGGGGGTGCCGTTCACCACCGATCGCGCGCATGGCCACGAGTATCACCTGGGACGCGAGGGCGGGCATAGCTGCCGGCGCATTTTCCACGTTGCGGATTCGACCGGACATACCGTTCAGTCGACGCTTGTCGCGAAAGTGCGCGCTCACCCCAACATCCTCGTCTGGGAGCGGCAGATGGCGGTCGACCTGATCGTCCGCGAGGGCCGCTGCGTCGGCGTGTACGTGCAGGAGGTCCCCGCCGGGACGGTGCGCGCGCTGGCCGCCCGGTTCGTCGTGCTGGCCAACGGGGGGGCGGGCAAGGTCTACCTCTATACGACCAATCCGGATTGCGCGACCGGCGACGGCATTGCCATGGCCTGGCGCGCGGGTTGCCGGATCGCCAACATGGAGTTCATCCAGTTCCATCCGACCTGCCTCTATCACCCGTACGCCAAATCCTTCCTGATCAGCGAGGCGGTCCGCGGCGAGGGGGGCATCCTCCGGTTGCCGCCGTCGGCCGGCGAGGAGGCGGGGCGGCGTTTCATGCCGGACCATGATGCGAGGGCCGAGCTTGCGCCGCGGGACATCGTCGCGCGCAGCATCGACTACGAGATGAAGCGTCTGGGCATCGACTGCGTGCATCTGGACGTCACGCACCTGGGAGGGGAATTCCTCCAGGAACATTTCCCGATGATCCATGCCCGCTGCCTGGAACTGGGTATCGACATCGCCCGGCAACCGATCCCGGTCGTTCCGGCGGCGCACTACACCTGCGGGGGCGTGGTCACGGACGTCGCCGGCCACACCGACGTTCCCGGCCTCTACGCCGTGGGCGAGGTCGCCTGCACGGGGTTGCACGGCGCCAACCGCTTGGCGTCCAATTCCCTGCTCGAATGCGTCGTGGTCGGCCGCGCGCTTGCCGCCGACATCCTGACGCAGGCCCCGCCGGCGGTGGTCGCGGTGCCGGAATGGGACGATACGCGGGTGCGCGACAGCGACGAAGAGGTGGTGATCTCGCACAACTGGGACGAGTTGCGCCGCTGCATGTGGAACTACGTCGGGATCGTGCGCAGCACCAAGCGGCTCGAGCGCGCCCAGCGTCGCATCGGGATGCTGCGCGAGGAGATCCACGACTACTACGCCCAGTTCCATGTGACGCGGGACCTGCTCGAACTGCGCAATCTCGTCGACGTCGCCGCGCTCATCGTGGCGAGCGCGCTGGCCCGGCGGGAGAGCCGGGGCTTGCATTATTCGCGGGATTTTCCGCAGGCGGCGGGGAACCCGGCGCCGACCGTCCTCGCCCCCCGCGCGTCGCGGCGGGGACCCGCCTCCCCGGCGATTCCCCAGTCTCCTCGCGGGATGTGGTGATCCGGGTGCGCGCCGCTACTGCGGCGCACTGCCGGCAAACAGGCGGGCCAATTCCGCCCCCGGCTCGGCTGCCCGCATGAAGGCTTCGCCGACCAGGAATGCGTCCACGCCGGCCTCGCGCATCCGGCGCACGTCGCCGGGGGCGAGGATTCCGCTTTCGGTGACCACCCGTCGACCCGCCTCGATCCCCGGCAGCAGGTCGATGGTCGTCTGCAGCGAAACCGCGAAGCTGCGCAGGTTGCGGTTGTTGATCCCGAGCAGGGGCGTGCGCAACCGCTGCGCGCGATCGCATTCGCGGGCATCGTGCACCTCGACCAGCACGGCCATTCCCAGCCCCGCCGCGCAGTCCTCCAGCGCCTGCAGCCGGGCGTCATCCAGGGCGGCGACGATCAGCAGGATGCAGTCCGCGCCGGCGGCCCGCGCTTCGTAGACCTGGTATTCGTCGACCAGGAAGTCCTTGCGCAGCACCGGTAGATCGACGACGTTCCGCACCGCGTCGACATAGCCCAGGGCCCCCTGGAAAAACTGCACGTCGGTCAGCACGGAAAGGCAGGCGGCGCCGTGCCGCGCATAACTGCCGGCGATGGCGGGCGGGTCGAACGGATCCCGCAGCACGCCCTTGGACGGGGACGCCTTCTTGATTTCCGCGATCACGCCCGCCCCCCCGGCGGCGATGCGGCGTTCGATCGCGCCGGCGAAGTCGCGCACGTCGCGCCGCGCTTCGGCGCGGGCACGCAGCGCCGGCAGTGGCTCCGCGGTGCGCGCCGCGGCGATTTCTTGGGCCTTTACGGCGAGAATCTTTTGCAGGATGTCGGACATGTCGCGTTTCCCCCTCCCACGCTTGCAGGATGGGGGTGATGGTGGGTTGCTAGGGGGTCGCCAATTCCTGCGTCACGGCGACGAACGCATCGAGCTTTCTGCGCGCCGCTCCGCTTGCCACCGCGGCGCGGGCCTTCCCGATGCCTTCGGCGATCGAGGCCGCAGCGTCGGACGCATAGAGGGCCATGCCGGCATTGAGGGCGACGATGTCCGCCGCCGGCCCCGGCACGCCGCCGATCGCGTCGAGCAGCATCGCGCGCGATTCGTCGGGATCGGCGACGCGCAGCCGGCGGCTCGACGCCATCGGGATCCCGAAATCCTCGGGATGGATCTCGTATTCGCGCACCTCCCCGTCCTTGAGTTCGCCGACCATCGTCGCCGCACCCAGGGATACCTCGTCCATGCCGTCCCGCCCGTGCACGACGAGCACATGGCGGCTGCCCAGGCGCTGCAGCACGCGAACCTGGATGCCGACCAGGTCGGGATGGAACACGCCCATCACCTGGTTTTCTGCGCCGGCCGGGTTCGTGAGCGGCCCCAGGATGTTGAAGATGGTGCGTACGCCCAGTTCCTTGCGCACCGGCGCGGCATGGCGCATGGCGGCGTGATGGCCCGGAGCGAACATGAATCCGATGCCGGTGCGATCCAGGCACGTCGCCACCTGTTCCGGTGCGAGCGTGATCCGGGCGCCCAGCGATTCGAGCACGTCGGCGCTGCCGGAACGCGAGGAAACGCTGCGGTTGCCATGCTTGGCGACGCGCGCGCCGGCGGCCGCGGCGACGAACATCGCGGCCGTGGAAATATTGAAGGTATGGGCACCGTCGCCGCCGGTGCCCACGATGTCGACGAGACGGGTGCGGTCGGCGATCGGAACCGGAGTGGCGAACTCGCGCATGATCCGGGCCGCCGCGGCGATCTCCCCGACGGTTTCCTTCTTCACGCGCAGCCCGATGAGCAAGGCGGCGATCTGCACCGGCGTCAGTTCGCCGCGCATCAGCCGCCGCCACAGCGACAGCATCTCGTCGTGGAAGATTTCCCGGTGGTCGATGCAGCGGGCGATCGCTTCGCTGGGGGTGATGGACACGGTGCGCCTTCCCGTCAATGCTGGGTCAGGAAATTGCGCAGCATTGCATGCCCATGTTCGGTCGCGATCGATTCCGGGTGGAACTGCACGCCTTCGACCGCGAGCGTCTTGTGCCGCAACCCCATGATCTCGCCGTCAGCCGTCCAGGCCGTGACCTCCAGGCACTCGGGCAGACTCTCCCGCTGCACGGCGAGCGAGTGATACCGGGTGGCGATGAGGTGCTGGGGCAGTCCGGCAAAGACGCCTCGGCCGGTGTGGTCGATGGGCGAGGTCTTGCCGTGCATGAGTTCCTTCGCGCGCACCACCTTGCCGCCGTAGGCCTGGCCGATCGCCTGGTGTCCCAGGCAGACGCCGAGCAACGGAATCCGTCCGCCGAACTGCTCGATCACTCCCAGCGTGACGCCCGCTTCGTTGGGTGTGCAGGGGCCGGGCGAAAGGCAGATGCGGTCGGGGGCGAGCGCCTCGATCTGGTCGAGCGAGATTTCGTCGTTGCGATATACGCGCACGTCCTCGCCCAGTTCCCCGAAGTACTGCACGAGGTTGTAGGTGAAGCTGTCGTAGTTGTCGATCATCAGGAGCATAATTTTGCCTAGCGCATTGATAAAAATCGATTTTCTAAAAGATGGCGATGCGGAATGTCGATTTTTACCACCAAATTACCACCATTTTCGGTTGCTCCGATGATTGGTGCCCCATGCGTTGCCGCCGAGAATTGCTAGGCGCTGTGATTTGCGATTATCTCCCATTGGGATCCGGTCACGGCTTGGAGTATTGCGATCCCTGTTCCTTTCCTTATTGCAGTGCGCGGCAGTTCCCCCATGAGCATCGAATGGAGAGTACGTCTCCATTTGAGCACCCAACGCTGTATGTCTCGAATCCCGGCCCCTTCGCGTTAAGTACGGCTCGTGGTTGGGCACTACAACCGTGGCTTTTTGCGAAGTTCTCTGCTTGGAAGGTGTCCTCTCCTTCTGCGGTGCCGTTCAACTGAGCCCCCGCGGGCTGGGATGAACCCGCCGCGTTGGCCGCCGCAGACGCTTGTGTCGCATTCCAGCAGCCTTTTTCGGTCATTACTTTTCCAACAGCGTCCTGGGCACCTCTGTTGCGCGCCAAATCCGCTGCTTCGCTGCCATCGCCGTTCCCGGCCATCCAGAGAAAAGCCTGAACGTAGTTATCTTTGATCCGGTCCTTTTGGGCGGCGACGAGTTGCGGTTCTTGTTCCCTAAGCGTCGCCATTTCAGTTTTGAGTTGGTTGCAAGTTGCATTCTCATATTGCAACGTAGAGGTGTAGGCCGGTGTAATGTTTTCTGGTGATGTTCCTAGGTTGGCGATGTCCCACTCGCTGTTGAACGGGACGGACAGTAACTCCGGGAAGCGATCCTACGCGACCTTTTTCTGAACGGCAACACTGGGTTGAGAATGGGCTTGCAAGGCATGAATGAGTTTTGGCATGTCCCGGTAGCCGCGCAGTGCGCGGAAGCGCTGCGATGCGTCGCAAAGCGCGCTGGCAACCCAGCGGCGCAGCATCGAGCCGTCGCGCCAGCGTTTCACGTTCCGCGTGTAGCGGGCAATCGAGCCGTTGAGGTTCTCGATCGGGTTGGTCGTCCGCAGCGTCAAGTAGAGTGCGCCGCCGATCCCGAGGCTTTGCACGGTCAGCGTCTCGTCCAATCCTTCGCGCAGGCTGGCGGCGGCGCTCGGATGTTCGCGCTCCATACGCGCGGCCAGGCGTTCGAGCTGCCGGCGGGCGAGCTTGGCGTCGCTGCTGTTCCAGGCGTCGCGCATGGCGCGATTGGTTCCGGCGTGCAGGGTTTCGGGCAGGTGTTCCAGGACGTTGCGCCGCTTGTGCTCTTGGCAGCGCTGGATGAACGCGCTCTGTCCAAAGGTATCGAGAATTCCCCGGCGCAGCGCCTTGCCGCCGTCGACCACCCACAGGCGGGGACGGTCGGCGTCGAGACCGCGCTCGATCAGGTCGGAGAGCATCGCTCGGACCACCTGCGTCTTCTCGGTGCTGCCCTCGCGAAGTCCCAGGACGTGCTTCTTGCCTCTGGCATCGATGCCCAGCACCACCAGCACGACGCGCTCGGCGAAGTAGATGCCGTCGATCATCATGGCCGGGAAATCGATTCCGGCAAGCGAACGGGTGAGCCACTGCTCGACCTGTTCGGCGCTCAACTCCACGAACCGGCGCGACACGGCGCTCTTGGACACGGAGCGTTCCCGCTCCTTGGCGGGCAGCGGATCGAGCGTTCCCCGGTAGCGGCGCGTCGTCACTCCGGCGGCGATCGATTGCATCGTGGCTCGGTTCAGCGGATCGGCGCCGGCTGCCCAGGTGAAGGTCGGCAGCGCAAGTTCTCCGTCTTCGATTCCGCGGACGCGGGGCCGTTGCACGGCGATGCGCCTGCCGCCCAGCACAACGCTGCTGGCGGTGTGCCCGCCCCGGTAGGCGCGGCGTTGCGCATCCGGCCGCCCCTTGGCTCCGCAGAGCCTCTCCCGGTCCGCTTCCATCATCGCCGACAGCGTCGCTTTGCCCGCTTCGACGCACAGCCCGAAAAACGCTTCCTGGACATCCCGCAACACCCCATACAGCGGAACCGACAACTGCACCTGGACTTCGTTGGCGGCGTCGTTCGCCGCGGCCTTCTTCGTGCGAAACTTCATCTCGGTGACTCCTTTCTTTGCTTGGCAGCGCCTGCATATCACATGCAGGCGAAAGGAGTTACCGCCTTCCCTCTACAGATTCAGTTCAACAATTTCCGGGACATCACCCCTAGGTTTGCGCACCCCGTCACCATCATGCTCAATAGCACCGTTGCAAGAAGACGAGTTTTCATGTTTTCGTATCTCCCCCAAAAACTGACAAAAGTTTGGCGTGTAATCCAGCTAATTGCCGGAAGAGTTGTTCGTGCTGATAGTGCGTTCCTCCCCCATTACCACCCTGATGGCCTGAGGGTAGTCATATCCGCTTCCTCCAGCGCTGTCGATCGCGACGCCAATAATTCCACCCGCAAAGACATTTCCGATAACGGTCCCCTCCATGTGCGAAACAACATTCACCGTTCCGAGTTCGTAGCCATTCATGCTGCACTCGATTTTCATGTCGCCATATGAACGGTGAACCACCGCTGTGCCGGGACTGGTTACAGCCCACCTCCCCTTATCGTTTGTGATGGTGCAGATTGCCCCCCCAATCTCGGCACCACTGTGGTCAAACGTCCGGATCGTTACGGTCTGGGTCGATTTGCCAAGATCTGTGGCACAGCCGGAGCACAGCAGCGCCGCCGCGATTGCCGCGAGGGTGATAGTCGGAGCTGCTGTTGGGCGCAAGAAAGACATTTCGGGAGCGGCTATCAGGCGGTTCTACTTATAGCGATGGCGCAGAATGCGCCCTGCGCCATCGCACAGCGGATTCCATGGTCAAAACGAATAGGTCAACCCCATAGTAAGCGACGAGAGATTGGTTGTTCCCGTCGTTGAGGCATCGCCAACTTTTCCATAGTAATCGAACATAAGGCGCGCCGCGATCTTTCCGATGTCATACTGAAATCCAATTCCCGGGACGCCCGTCCGGCTCTGCGCGCTTGCTGAGCTGGTAAGGCCCAGGGCGCTCGCGGAGTCTTTGAGCGTCGTGATCCCGAGGCCGAGGCGTCCGAGCACCGAGAAGTGCTGTGCAACGGGCTGCGTCCAGACGAGCGCGAACTCGTAGGCGGTCGGGTATGCATACGCCGAAACCGGAACGCCGTTGATTGTGGCGTTGGCGTGCGGTTTTCCGAAATCCATGTAGCTCAGTTCCGCTCCCAGATGGGAGTCGAATTGGTATCCGATCAGGCCGCCGATCGCCCGCGCCGTATTGGTGCAGTTGAACGAACTCATCGTGTACCCGAGGGACTGGACGTCCTGGGAAACGCTCTGGCAGGCGTTGGAGAGCCTCGTCTGCCCGGCGTTGATCCCGATGTAGAAATCCCCGGGTTGGGCCGCGTAGCAGCCAGTGGCGGTCGCGGTAAGAACAGCAAATGCGGCAACGCGAAACTTCATTCTGGAACCCCTCTCGTTTTTGGTTGTGGTTGGAAGCGGAAGCGCGGAACGACATTCCTGCTGGTGCTGCGGACTGCTGAAATGAGCCTATAGGCAGTGGCCTATTGGCAGCATGGTAATCGATAGTCGCCGGATGGCAAATGCGGATCTGGCGGGCGTCCCCGGGGTTTTCGGAACGGTTCTGCGCCGATTTCGCACGGCTTCCGGCCTCACGCAGGAGGAGCTTGCGTTCCGCGCCGGGGTGGACCGGACCTTCATCTACCGGATCGAGCGTGGGGTCCGCCAGCCGACCATTACGACCATCATCGGTCTCGGTCTTGCGCTGGGCGTCCCAGCGAGCGATTTGGTCCAGGAAACGGAGGCCGAATTCGCCAAGCCCGCCCGGAGAAGCGCGAAGTCTTGATGAGGTTGTAATGTTGGCGGAGTCAGTCACCGCAGCCTTGCGCCGTGCGCCCTCCGGAAATCGACGTGAATCACGTTTGGCGCTGCCGATTCCGAGTGGTTTCCGTCCAGCCACGCGAAGACCGCCTTCAACGTCAGGATCGCCCCGTGGAAGAGCAGGAAGATCCCCAGCGACAACAGAAAAGCGGTGAGGGAAAGCCAATGCGGGAGGACGAACCACACCAGAATCGGGAGGAGGGCTTTCACGGGGCGGTTCCTATCCGGTCTTCCTGGCTCCGTGGACTATCCAAGGCGTTTCCAACGCGATGGCAGCCACGCGATTCCACGCGGCAATCAAAGCAGCCCCCTCTCGGTAAAGCTCATCACGGATCCCGTGCCGACGACGAAGTGGTCGAGCACCCGCACATCGACGACCGATAGGGCATCCTTCAACCCCCGGGTCAACGCTTCGTCGGCTCCGCTCGGTTCGGCGACGCCGGAGGGGTGGTTGTGCGCCAGGATGACCGCCGCCGCATTGTGACGGAGCGCGGCCTTTACGACCTCGCGGGGGTACACGCTGGTTTGTGTCAACGTCCCGCGGAACATTTCCTCGACGGCGATCAGCCGGTTCTGCGAGTCCAGGAAGAGAACCGCGAATGCCTCGTGTTCCCGGCGGGCGAAGTGGGTCAGCAGGTATACCTTTACCCGGTCCGGCGACGACATCAAGCATTCACCCTGGATTCCCTCGTGCAGCCAGCGCCGGACGAGTTCCCTGGCGACCAGACATTTTTCGTTATGGCCGGGTTCGTCCCGGAATAGGGGATGCAGCGCCCCCCGGTAGAGCTTTTTCGCTTCCCGGACTCCGACGAGCCTCGCCAGCAGGTCCCGGTCGGAAAGCGAGCCGTATCCCGGCGTCACAGGAGGACCCCTGCCGCGTTGCCCACGAAGAGATCGGCGTCCCGGATATACCGGGCGAGCATGGCATCCGAGCGGTGCCCGGTTTGCTGCCGGATCTTGTAGCTGCTGACCCCCGAGCGGGCCGCGCTGGTCACCAACCCGGATCGCAGGCTATGGCCGGAATACTCGCTGGCGGCAAGCCCGATCCGCTCGACGTGCTCCTTCACGATGAGGTTGACGGCCTGCGCTGAAAGCCGTGCCGCCCCGATCATCCCGCCTTTCCTGACGGCGCGGAATACCGGGCCGGACTCGATTTTCGCCACCTCCAGCCATCGCGTTACCGCCTTGACCGGGCAGGCGCTTGTTCGACCAAACGGAACCCCGATTTTCCGGCCCTCGCCCGTTTGGTCTGTCTTGCTGTGCCGGAGGTGGACGATCAGCCCTTCGGGAACCTCCTGGAGGTCCTGCACGTCGAGCGCAACCAGTTCCGATCTACGGAATGCCGCTGCGAAACCGAGAAGCAGCAGGGCGCGATCCCGGACCCCCTTGGCGCCCCGCAGGTTGGGCAGGAGGGCGAAGATGTCCTCGCGGAGCAGGGGAGCGGCTTGTCGCTGGGAAACGCCGCTGGTCCGGCGTGCACCTCGGAGTACGGTCCGCACCAGATCGTTCTTCGCTGGATCTGGGTAGCCTTGGGAAACATGCGCCCGACCGATTCCCACCACACGCCGGGTCAGCGAGTGGGGCGATAACGTCGATGCCCGTTCCGCGATGAATGCAGCGAACATCTCGGGGGTGCATGGCACGACCCCGCCCCACGAGTGGAAGTCGTCGAGATCCTGCCGGTATGCGCGGCGCGTGTTGTCGGCGATGGCAGCCGCCACGTACTTTGCGATGTCGGGTGTCGCCGTGCAATTGATTGCAGAGAGGTGAGGCGATCCGGATACGAGAAACTCAACCGGTCGCTCCTGGCGCCCCGGATTGAATAGCGATAATTGGGAGTTATCGCTAGTAATGCGACCTCCTTCCGGCGCGTCGGTCATTGGAGTTCGCCTTCCCGGATTTGGTTCAGGTCGGGCATGGCTTCCTTCAGCTTCCGCAGGAAGTTGTCCTGATGGTCGGGATGGATGCGTGCGTATTCGAGGACGTTTCGCTCGCAGGTCTGTCGGATTTCGTCGTCGCCGTGGAAGAGCAAGCACCGATCCACGAGCGCACCTTCGATGATGAAAATTCCGGCACCAATCGCCTCGACTGGATCGACGCTCTGGCGGATCCGAAAGAACCGGGTGAGGCTGGCGTTTTTGCCGAGGAGCTTGGCGAATGCGCGTTTCCCGGCTCGGGTATGGGCATCAACCGCCGACAGCAGAATTCCGTTCTTGCTGGGGGAATCAATGATGGTGCGGCGTTCCTCGCCGGGACAGTCCCTGACCATCCTGGCGATCATCGGTACCGGAATGTTCATGGAGTCAGAGATTCCCTGCCCGGAAAGGAATAGCTCGGTTTCCGTTTCGGTGAGTAGGAGGCGGCGGGCGACTTCCAGCATCAGGTCCGGACGCGGCCTCGCAATCGTCCGATAGCTGCCGTGGCTGACCTCGCGGTACCCGCAGATGTGCCGGAGGGCCGCAATGGTGTCCATCGCCGATCCCTCCGCACAGGAGATGTCCACAAGTTCGTGATCCATCGGTTCAAAGCATCGCCGCTCGTAGTTGCTGCGGATGACGCAGGATTCCATCATCGCTATGGCGTCGCAGAGGGCGCGGCTCTTCCGGGATTCGGCAAGTGCCTGCGCGAGGAACCCGCCGACTTTACGCTCGCCGAGCTTCCGGCGCAGGGCGGCGCGGCGACAAAGCTGCGACACCGCGTTACACAGTTCTACATTTCCGAAGCCGATGTCTTCGTAGGCGATTATCGTCAGCCTTCTCCACAGATATTTGGCATCCAGATCGAAAAGTCTCATCGATGTGGCGACGGCTGATGTAACGAGTCCGCGCCGGACGGCCTTCTGAAGGTTGGAGGCGAGCAGCCATCTGTCATTTACCGTGCCGAATTCCGGTGGCACGGAATCGATATCGAAGGCGGCGATTTGCGTAGCGACGGAATCGAGGTCGTTGGAGTTTGCATATTTCGGACGCTCGTGATCACCCTGTCCGGTAGGTCGTGGTCATCTGGTCCGGAAGTTCCTGATCACCGGTTCCGGATATGGTGGACAAGTGGGTGGTCGACGGCCACGTGGTCACCCCGGTCGAACACATGATCCGCGTGTGAGCGGCCGCACAAATCCGCGACCATTTGCCGTGGAATTGCTGGCTGCCTGGATGATCCTCAAGGGGCCTGCATGCCCTACCGCGAAGACCGTCTTGTAACCGACTTCCCGGGCGCGGCGTATATCCGCAGGTTCCGGCAACCATCTACAGCCAGCAGGCTACGCTTTCCAATGGTCGCCCTGGGCTCGCAGCTTCCTCATGGACTCGCCCTTGATCCGGATCCGATGCGCCTGGTGGACGATGCGATCGAGAATGGCGTCGGCAATCGTGGGGTCCGAAAAAAATCCGTGCCATTCATCTGTCGGGTACTGGCTGGTGACCAGCAGTGACTTGCTACGCATGCGCTTGTCGACAATGTCAAGGAGGACCTGGGCCACCGAAGGTGATATTTCACCGATTCCGAAATCATCCAGGATCAACAGGGCAGGCTTGGTCAGAGCGAGCCTGACTTTGGGCATCGATCCGTCGTGCCCTGCCAAGGAAATGGCATCGTAGAGATCGCTTGCCCGGTAGAAGGACACCGACAGCTTTTGCCTACACGCTTGGTGGCCAACAGCGCAGGCCAGCCAAGTCTTACCGGCGCCCGTCTTGCCATGGATGATCAGATTCTGCTGGCGCCGGATCCATTCGCACGTCGCGAGGGAAGCGATTGTCGATTTATCGAGCTCTCGAGCTGGCCGGTAGTCTACGTCCTCGAGAGAGGCCGGTTCTGGCATTGCGGCACCAGACACGAGGCTCTTCAGCTTTCGCGATTCGCGAGCGTTTATCTCGGCGTCGACGAGCATCGCGAGGCGATCATCGAATGGAATGTCGTGCAGCCTTGGCTGGTCGAGCTGTCCCTCGTAGGCGGCCGCCATGGCCTTAAGCCGCAAGTCGCGCAGGTGATCTGCAGTTTGTTGTGCCGTACTCATGCCGGATCTCCAAAGTAGCCGGCACCGCGCAAGTTGCCATGAACGCGGGGGGACTTCGCTTCTGCTTGTTGGGTTGTGGCACGCCGGTCGGCGCCGCTGGTGATAATCGACGTGATACTGCGCAGTGCAGTGATATTCAGCGGGAGCGCGTATGCGCAAACGTCCTCGAAGCGAGCGGTTCCGTGCAGGCGCGCGAGATCGCGCATCCGGCGCGCCGCGCGCACACCATTGGTGGCGTCCGTGCGGCTTTCGATGTGGTGGCGAATCATTCTCTCGGCATTCGGGCCTGCGGTCTTGGCCCAGGCAACCAACTCCCTGGGTTCACCGTCCAGGATCCGCTGATGGGCGATCGGCCGGTGTTCCGGCAGGGTGCTCACGTCTCCGGCGATGGTGAGCAACTGGTGTACGGCTACCCGACGCATCCGGTGGAAAGCCTCGATGATTTTTGCTGTTACGCGAATATCGATGCGTTCGCGCGCAAACTGCACCGGCACCGAATAAAAACATCGGCCGAATTCGAAATGATAGTCATCACCGACACGCACGCCGTACTGCCAGTCGCAGGGTTCGTGGCGAACGTCCGGGAGCGGTTTCAGCATTTTGCGTTCTGCGTCTTCGAATCGTTCGCGCCGGCTACCAGGAAGCTTCCGGAATGGGTGTTCGTTCAATTTTGCGGTCAAGTGCCGCAAATCCTGGTTCAGTTCGTGGAGGCTGAAATAGATGCGGTCCCGCAACCGAAATAGAATCCAGCGCTGCGCGATTTGCACGCCGACCTCTGCCTTCGCTTTGTGTTTTGGTTTTTTCGGTCCAGCCGGCAATGGGGCCGTGTCGTAATGGCGCAACGCATCACGGTAGGCAGGGTTGACGACGATCTGGTCGCGCTCCCGCCGCCGCACCGCCGCCTTAAGATTGTCGCAGACCACCCATTGCGGCGCGCCGCCCATCGCCTCGAAGCAGTTGACATGGCATCGAATCCAATCGGGGGTCGTCTGAGTAGCGGTCGCCTCGACGTGTGTATAGTTGGAATAGCCGAGAACCCCGACGAAAATCTGGGCGTACGTCGAGGCGCCGCCGTTGGGATCGCGAATCTCGACGGTTCGACCGGCAAAGTCGACGAAGAGTTTGTCACCAGGCCGGTGGACGCGCCGCATGACGATATGCAGGCCCCTCGTCCATCGACGGTAGCCGTCGGTGAATTGCGTGTACCCAATGCCCTCTGGGCAAGTTTGTTTCCATTCTTGCCAAAGTACCTCGAGCGTAGCGTCCGGACGCTGCATTTCCTTGTGGATCAAATTCCAGTCCGGCGCCGCCTTGCGCTTGGCGATGCTCCGATCCTCGGTGCGCAGGGTCTTGCACCAAGCCTCGTCATCAAGAGCCGTGAGGGTATTCCAGGTCAGCGCGGATTTTTCGAGCAGCCTCGCGCGCAACGACGCAACCGTAGTCGCTGAAAGGCCGGTTGCCCGGGCGATTGCCCGGTGCGATTGCGCCGAGTCGTAGAAGTGCAGGCGCGCGATCTCGCGCTGCAAATGTATGGCTAGCCTCATCGGCCGTTCCTCCTGGTGGCTGTGGACAAAATCCACCCCGATCACCGCCGCGCTTGACTTTGGTGATGATGCGGCCGATACTCCCCGCAAGCGGTGAACTTGTTCCGGTTCCGGCCGGACGCGAGGCCCGGGGCTGCAACCCCGGGCTTTTGCGTTTCAGGGGCGTGAATTACGTAGTAGCCAGTGTCGTGTTTCCTCCTCTCTCCGGTGTGTACTCGCCCGTGACCTGAAGCCGCGCCTGCGCAAGCCAGTGGACAACATCCCTCGTTAGTGCGTAGAAGCCCCGCCGGTTCGGCAACGCGAACACGGCGACGGCAACGTGGCCACGCCGTCTGGCCTGCCGGAAACCGGCCGCCGTCCGATACCCGAGACAACGCAGAAGATCGTCACCGCCGATGATCGGCCCGTGCCGTGCTTCCAAGCCTTCTTGCAGTTCACCGGTCAGAGTCGCCAGTGACGCTTCCTGGTACCCGCGCAAGGCAACTCCCGCATGTTGGGACTGGTCGCGCAGTGTCACGCACCGGTTGCGGTTCGTACACCGAGCAGAAATCCGGAATTTCTGTACGCTATCCCCGATGCCGACTCCCGTGACACCGCCGAAGCCAGGACGTAAATCGCGCGACCCGATCGACGTGCTGCGCACTCGGGTTTGGTTTCACGTCGTGCGGTTGCGAAGCAGACTTTCGTCCGCCTATGCAATCGAGCTCGCGTTTGAGGACCGGGCAGCCGACCTGGATGGGGTCAAGCGCCCCGGGAAGTGGAGCGCTTATGCTGACGGCAGCCGGGTACCGCAGCGCATGCAGGGAAAGACATTTGCCGTCGACATCGCCGAGTCCCGACTTCCGGGAACGGCTGCGTACTTCGAGAGCCCGCTTTGGAGCGTGCTGAAAGGGGCGAAGCCAACGGCCAAGGCGCTCGAAGAGAGCCTGCGTCAGCTCGATTTCGATGTTCGTTCGATCCTGTTTTTCCAGAACGCCGGCAACGCGACAAGGGAACCGCGACTTGCGGATTTCGACGTCGACTCCGCGCGCCGGCTTTCCCGGTTGGGGAGTTTCGGCGCTTTGGTTGCTGCGGTGCTGTTGATCGCGAGGTCTGAAGCGATCGCCTCGACGACTTTGCGAGACCTCGCCTTTGCCAGTTACCTGGAAATGCAGCCGATCGTCGAGCAAAGCGAAGAACTTGGTCCTTTCGCAACGGAGA
>JAKCCX010000135.1 GCA_021838715.1 Pseudomonadota bacterium
GGCTGGTTCGCCGGCATCGGCTTCGCGGCGGTGGCCATCGGCGCCCTGGTTCCGGCGGCGATCATGTCGATCGCCGCGGCCAATCTGTTCACCCGCAACGTCTACAAGGCCTATTTCCGGCCCGACTGCACGGTGCGGCAGGAAACCGACATGGCCAAGCTGGCCTCGCTGGTGGTCAAATTCGGCGCCCTGCTCTTCATCCTCTTCCTGCCGCTGCAGTACGCGATCCAACTGCAACTGCTGGGCGGCATCCTGATCCTGCAGACGCTGCCGGCGATCGTCGGCGGGATCTACACGCGCTGGTTCGATCCGAAGGCCTTGCTGGCCGGCTGGGCCGCGGGCTTGGCATGGGGGATCTGGGCGGCGTCGCTGACCGGATTCCGGAAGGCGGGCTATGCGCTGCACTGCGCCGGCCACGTGATCCCCGCGTACATCGGCCTCTATGCCGTGGTGATCAATCTCGGCGTCGCGGTCCTCGCGACCCTGGCCATCCGCGCCCTGGGCAAGGCGCACGATCGCGACGTCACGACCGCGGCCGATTACGTAGGCTGAAGCGCAACCGCGCGGAGCCCGGCAAACATCGGACTCCGCGCGTCACCGCGTCTCGTGAGAACAGCGGGTCAGGACAGCGGCACCGACCCGACGATTTTCCGTTCCCGCGTGCGATCGGCCGAAGATGGACGGGCCGCGGCAGCCTCTTCGCCCAGCCGGAACAGGCCGACGGTCTCATTGAGGCGCATCGCCTTTTCCCGCAGATCGTTGGCGGAGTCCGCCGACTGGCGGGCCAGCGCGGCGTTCTCGTGGGTCGACGAATCGATGTTCGCCACGACGTCGCTGATCCGCTTGAGGCCGATCTCCTGCTCCGCCGATGCGTGCGTGATCTCGTTGATCAGTTCGGAAACCTTGCGCACGCTGTCCACGACCTTTTCGATGGTGTCCCCGGCCTCGCCGACCACCGATTCGCCGCCGGACACGATGCCGGCCGAGTCCTCGATCAGCGTCTTGATCTCCTTGGCGGCCTGAGACGAACGCTGCGCCAGCATCCGCACCTCCGAAGCCACCACGGCGAACCCGCGCCCCTGCTCGCCCGCACGCGCCGCCTCGACCGCGGCATTCAGGGCGAGGATGTTGGTCTGGAAGGCGATGCTTTCGATGACCTGGATGATCTCGTTCATGCGACCCGACGCCCCGTGGATGTCGTGCATGCTCTGCACGACGCGGCCGACGGCCGTCCCGCCCGCCGTGGCGATTTCGCGCGCCTCGGCGGCGACCCGGTTGATGCCGCTGGCGGTCTGGGCATTCTGCGCCACCGCGCCGCTCAATTGTTCCACCGCGGCGGCGGCATCGGTCAGGCTGTCCGCCTGCGACTGGCTGCGCGTGGCGAGCCCCATGCCGCCCTGCGCGACCTCCTCCAC
This sequence comes from Pseudomonadota bacterium, assembly GCA_021838715.1. GTDB lineage: Bacteria > Pseudomonadota > Gammaproteobacteria > Burkholderiales > Burkholderiaceae_F > GJ-E10. Next base: position 1,416 of record JAKCCX010000135.1, read on the forward strand.
CGTACGATGAACGCCCTGGATGCCATGCTGCACCTCGGTGATGAGCGCCCGCAGATTCACGCCCATCTGATCGAGCGCGCGGGAAATCGCGCCGATTTCGTCGCGCCGCAGCGAATGGCCCCGCTCGGTCGCGCGGGTGGCGAGATCCCCGGTCGCCAAGCGGTTGGTCAGGGTGACGAGTCCGCGCAACGGCGCAACGATGTTGCGGTAGAGCCATACCGACGTCAGCGCACCCACGACGGCTGCGACCAGCGACGGCAGCAGCGCATCGCGCAGTTGCTGCGTGAACATCAGGCCGGCGGCGAACTGCGCCAGCACCATCGCCGCAACCGCGATGCCCAGCCGCCCGGCGATGTTGAAGTGGGTGAGCCGCTTGATGCGGCCGATGAGCGTGTTCTGCACGACGAAGCCTTCCTGCAGGAAGGTCTTGCGCTTGCCGCTGCGCGCCTCGGCGTTGAGCACGCCGTAGGCCGCTTCCGCCGCCTGGATCTGCTCGCGCGTCGGCATCGTGCGCACCGAAAGGTAGCCCACGATCTTGCCGTGCTCGGTGATCGGCGCCGCGTGCGCCACCACCCAATAGTGATCGCCGTTCTTGCAGCGATTCTTGACGATTCCGGTCCACGGCTTGCCGCGGCCGATGGTGCGCCAGAGATCACGGAACGCTTCGGGCGGCACATCCGGATGCCGGATGATGTTGTGCTCCTGCCCGATCAACTCCTCCCGGGTGAACCCCGCGATCCGGCAGAAGATGTCGTTGACATAGGTGATCCGCCCCGTCTTGTCGGTCGCGGAAACGATGACACCCGACTCGGAACTCCAGTCATGTTCCTTTTGGGTCACCGGAAGATTCGTACGCATGAAGCATCCCCTGCTGCTGCCAAACTGCTTTTCGTCTTGTCGATCCGCCGGCATGGCGACAACCGGTTGCGAAACCGCGCCGCCGCCACCGACCCGCCCGGTACCCGTCGCCGGGGCCGCGCGTGTCTTCCTCTGATGGAAATCTAACCACTATTGGAACGCGGGAACCGGCGAAATAACGGAATTCCGTTCGGGAATTTGAAGGGTTGATAAGCTGGCCATTGGAGGGGACAGCAGCCTCCCGAGGGCGGGGAGGCCGGCATCCCGCCGCCGGGGAACCGGCAAGCCGCCGGTCAGCGCCGGGGCGGAGTCTTCTGCCGCAGCGCCCGCTCGATCCGCCGCTTGCGCGTGGCGGCCATTTCATCCATGGCGCGCTTCTTCTCCAGGCCGAGCCACTTCTCGAAGAATTCGAACCAGAGAAATGCCGCGCCGAACAGCAGTCCGACCCACCACCAGGACAGGCCGGCAAACCAGCCGATGCCCGCCCCCCGCAGCACCGCCAGCGCTACCGCAACCCAAAGCAGCCACATGTCTTCGCCATCCCGGCCATCGGTTGATCGATCGGAAAATGGGCACGCCCTTCGTCACGGTGGCGCCGCCCCTGATCCAGCGCAAGAATCCCTGCCGACGAAGTACCGCGCTGCAGTGCACAAGATACACTCAACGCGTCGCAGCGGTTCGGGCGATTTTCCCGGCCGCCGCCAGGTTTTTCCCACGACAAGGACGCCCATCATGAAGAAAATCCTCATCGTCACCGCCGTTGCCGCCGCCGGCACCCTGTTCCAATCCGCCGCGATGGCGCAGCTTGCGCTGGCCCAAAAGGACGGTTGCCTCGCCTGCCATAGCGTCGACCACAAGGTCATGGGTCCCGCCTACCGGGACGTCGCCAAGAAATATGCCCATGTCCCGGGTGCCGAGGAGCGGCTGGTGAAAAAGGTGCAGATC
>JAKCCX010000136.1 GCA_021838715.1 Pseudomonadota bacterium
CCCTGCCCGAACAGGCGGGCGAAGAACGCGACGTTTTCGGATACCGACAGCGTGGGGTAGAGGTTCCGGCCCAGGCCCTGCGGCATGTAGGCGACGCGGGGACAGACCGCGCGACGGTGCTGGGTGTCGGCCATGTCGCCGCCCAGCACCGCGATCCGCCCCGCTTGGATCGCACGCGCCCCGGCCAGCAGCGAGAGCAGACTGGATTTCCCGACGCCGTCCGGGCCGATCAACGCGAGGCGCGAGCCGGCTGGAACGTCGAGATCGATGTCGCGCAGCGCGCGCGTCTTGCCGTAGCGCAGGCCGACGCCGCGCAGTTCGATCACCGGAGAAGCCGGCGCGGCATCGGCCGCGGGTGCGCTCATTGCAGCAGGGGCTTGCGCGCCAGGCGCGCCGGCCAGGGCTGGTTCGGGTCGAGGCGGACGTAGGCCATGCCGGGGAGGCCGGTCTTGATGTGCAGCCGATGGCGTTCGAGCAAGACCGGGGCGATCCGCGCCTTGACGCGGAACATCAGCTTCTCGCGCTCGGCGGCGGTCTCGACCGTCTTGGGGGTGAACTGGGCCACGTCGGCGACGTAGGACACTTTGGCCGGAATGGCGTATTGCGGCGCGGCGTCGAGCACCAGCCGGACCTCTTCGCCGAGTGCGACGCGCCCCGCCGCGGCGGTCGGCAGAAAGAAGGTCATGTAGACGTCGGAGAGGTCGATCATCTCGAGCACCCGGCCGCCGGCGGCGATCACCTCGCCGGGCTGGGCGATGCGCACCTGCACCCGCCCGTCGCGGGGCGCCCGCAGGGTGGCGTCGTCGATGTCGGCACGGACGCGGGCCACGGCGGCCTGGGCGGCGTCGACGGCGGATTCGGCGCCGGCCGACTGGGCCTCGGACGTTGCGATGGCGGCGCGCGTGGCGACGATCTGGGCCTGCGCCGCGCGCACGGCGGCCTCGGCGCTGCGCAGCCGGGCCGCGTCGTCATCGGCCTCCTGTTGCGAACTGGCACCTTCCTTTGCCAGCATCCGCGAGCGCCGCAGCCGCGTGCGCGCGGCGTCGCGCTCGACTTCGCGCTGGGCCAGCACCGCCTGCATCGCCGCCTGCTCGGCGCGGCGCTGCTGCAACTGGCTGCGGGCGATCGCGACCTGACTGCGGGCCTGGCGCAACTGCGCTTCCGTTTGCCGCAACTGGGCCTGGAGCGCGTCGGTGTCCATCACCGCCACCACCTGACCGGCCTTGACCCAGTCGCCCTCGTTCACCCGCATCTGGGAGACCCGGCCGGCCGTCCGCGCCGCGATGTCGATTTCCACCGCCTCGATGCGGCCGTTGCCGCTGGCAAGCCCGGCGTCCTCGCCGTTGCGGCGGTATTGCATCCAGGCGAATGCTGCGACCGCTGCGACCGCGATCACGGTCGCGGCGGCAACCAGCCAGGTCCCGCGGGTGGGGTGGTTCATGGGTGATCCTTTTCCGTGAGCGCGCCGGCGTCGCCCGGCCCGCCGCCCAGCGCGGCATACAGGCTCACCATGCTGGCGAGGCGTTCGCGTCGGGTCCGCACCAGCGCTTGTTCCGCCGCGAACCAGGCGCGTTCGGCCTCGAGCACTTCGAGGAAGGACGCCGCGCCGCTCCGGTACCGCAGCTGCGCCAGGCGCACGCGCTCGCGCTGGGTGGCGACGATCGCTTCCTCGATCGCCTGCTGTCGCGACAGCCAGCGCCGATCGGCGAGGGCATCGGCCACCTCGCGGAACGCCGTCTGGATCGTGCGTTCGTAGTCCGCGACGGCGCCATTGCGCAGCGCCTCGGCCAGACTCCGGTTGGCGCGATTGCGGCCGGCGTCGAAGAGGGGGATCGACACGGTGGGCACGAAGAGCCAGGCCTGGGTGTCGGAACCGAACAGGCCATCGAGTTCGCTGCTGGCGCGCCCCAGTGCACCGATCAGCGTGATGCGCGGAAAGAAGGCGGCGCGCGCCGCGCCGATGTTGGCGTGGGCGGCTTTGAGCCGGTGCTCGGCGGCCTGGACGTCGGGACGGTCGAGCAGCACCGAGGACGGAAGGCCCGGCGGCGGCCCGATCGCGAACGATTTCTCGACCGCCGACAGCGGCACCGCCTGCTGCGCCGACGCGGTTGGCAGGGGGGCGCCAACCAGCAAGGTCATGGCGTTGCGGGCGCGTGCCTGCTGCTGCGCCAGCACCGCCAGCTCGGCGCGCGCCTGGTCGCGCAGGATTTCGGCCTGGGTGAGATCCAGCCGGGAGATCGCGCCGACCGCATGGCGGCGCGTCATGATGCGATAGGCTTCCTCCCGGTTGACCAGAGCGCGGCGGGCGTCGTCGATGCGCTCGTCGAGTTCGCGCTCGATCAGGTAGGTGTTGGCGATCTGGGCCACCAGACTGACTTCGACCGAACGCCGGGCATCGACGGTGGCCAGGAAGGATTCGAGGGCGGCGGCCTGGAGGCTGCGCACCCGGCCCCAGAAATCGATCTCCCAGGTGCTCAGGAAGAGCGTTGCGCCGTATTCCGTCGCATCGAGCGCGGGCCCGCCCGGGGACACGCCGGCGGGAAGGTGCATGCGGCTCGCCGACAGGCTGGCGCTGATGGTCGGGAGCCGGTCGGCGCGGCGGATGCCGTATTGGGCGCGCGCCGCCTCGATCCGCTGCATGGCGACGCGCAGGTCGCGGTTGTCGGCGAAGGCGCGGTGCAGCAGGCGCTGCAGCGTCGGGTCGGAAAAGAACCGGTTCCAGTCGAGCCCGGTGGCGGCTTGGCTTGCCGCGTGGTCCGCAGCGTGGCCGCCCGCGCGGGCGGCCGCGGCAGCGGGTACGGGCGCAGGCTCGATGCGCGGCGCGACCGGCGCCGCCGGCCGCTCGTAGCGCGGCGCCAGGGAGCAGCCTGCGAGCAGCACCAGCGCGAGCATTCCCATCCCGTTACGCCGCGGGAATCGGCCGCACGGCCGCATGACGACTCCGGTCCGAAAAGACAATACTGTGATGCTGCCTCAGACCGGGGCCGCCGCCTACTGGAACGGGTCAAAGAGCGTGGCCGGCGGCGATCCGAGCCCATTGCAATCCAGCGCATACCGGCGTTCTATGGTGCTGAAAATTCCCGTTTTCAGAAGTACAGGACGGCGATTTGCGCCCGCGGACGCGGTCTACGGCATCCACCGCCGGAGTACCATCCCCTGCTTCGGATGGGCGGAACTCTGAAGCGGCGCCGTTTCCG
>JAKCCX010000050.1 GCA_021838715.1 Pseudomonadota bacterium
GCCGGGTGGTATGGGGCACTACCGTCGACAGCAGCAATGGCAACCGCCCTCACCCCCGCCCTCTCCCGCCGTCGCGGGAGAGGGGGTTGCAGTGCTTCGCGCCGAAGCAGTCCGGGGTGGCCCTCAGCGGCCGCTCAGGGTCGATTCGGAATTCTGGCCCATCGAATTTGAATGTCGGAAAGGGAATGCTGCACGGCTCGCTCGCGAGTGCATTATGGAACCATTCGAGATGGATGACGACCGCCTCGCATTCGTGGTCCGCTTGTCGCGCCACCCTCTGGCGCTCGTCCCCACGACGGGAACCGGGGAGGTCACCCCGGAAGCCGCTTGAACCCCTTATCCCGCCTGACACGCCCCCTTCAGAGGGGGGCGGATAGAACGTGCGTCGGATGCTGCGGCCGACCGTGGCGTACCGCGGACCGGCGTGGTGGAACCGGATGCGGGGCCGGCTACCGCACGACCCGATTGCGCCCCGCCATTTTGGCCCGATACATCGCCCGATCCGCGGCGTTCAGGACGGCGTCTTCATTGGGGTCGTCGAGACCCGCCACTGCGACCCCGACGCTGACGGTGAGATTGCCGACGGTGGGGATCGTGCTGTGGGCAATGGCGGCGCGGACCTTTTCGGCAAACACCACCGCGTCCTCGGCCGTGTTGGGCAGCAGGACGACGAATTCCTCTCCGCCGAGGCGGGCGGCAAAGTCGGTCATCCGGGAAGAGTCCTGGATGATCGACGCCACGTGCGTCAGGGCGGTGTCGCCGGCTCGGTGGCCGTGGGTGTCGTTGATGGCCTTGAAATGGTCGATGTCGAGGAAGACCAGCGCGTAGCACTCGCCGGTTCGCCCCATGCGGAGATACTCTTCCCGCAGACGTTCGATGAATGCCCGGCGGTTGTGCAGGCCGGTCAGGGCGTCGTGACGGGCCAGGTGATCCAGCGCGCGGTTGGCGGCCAGCAGGGCTTCCGTGCGCTCCCGGACGATCCGGTCGAGAACCCGGTTGAGCGATTCGGCGCGCTCGAGCTTCTTGCGCTCGCTGATGTCGACGACGGTGGCAATGACCCGGAACGAGCCGTCATCGCAGCGTATGTGGTTGAGGCCGATCTCGACCGGGATGAAGTGGCCGTCCTTGTGCCGGCAGCGCAGGCTCATGCCTCTTCCCGCCTGTCGGGAGGTGGGGGCCGTCGCATACGCCGAGCGGAGATGGACGTGCTGCTGCCGCAGGCTCTCGGGGACCAGGACTTCGATCGACGAGCCGATCAGTTCTTCCACCGGGTATCCGAACAGGGTTGCGGAGGCCGGGTTGGCAAAGAGAATCTCGCCGTCCTTGTCGGTCATCAGCATCGCAACCGGGGCGCCCTCGACCACGCTGTGCGAAAGATCCATCTGCTTGCGCTGCGCCGCGTCTGCCTGCAGCCGCTCGCTGACGTCGCGAGCGATGCAGCCCAGCGCGATGGTCGTGCCATCGTTGTCGTGGATCGGAAACGTCGACGTCGCGAACATCCGCGGCATGCCGTGGACGTGGAGCACCTCCTCGAATTCCTGCGGCTTGCCATCCCGGAGAGCCTGGGAGAAGTGCTCCAGGAGCTTCGGCGCGCGATCATGCGGGAGCAGTTCGGCGACATGCCTGCCGAGGGCATCCGCCAGGGGAATGCCGAGGTTGGCTTCCGCGGCCTGGTTCATGGCCAGGATCCGGAAGTCGAGATCCACCCCGATGAAGCAATCGGTCGTCTGATCGGCAATGGCCAGGAATACGTTCTGGACGACACTGGGGAGCGCACGTTCTTCTCGCATTCTTCACGTCTCCACCTGCGATGGCAGACCCGGGTCTGGCTCCGAATCTGCAACAACATACTGCAGCCCGCGACAGGCACCAACGGCCATGTCTGCGCGGAATGCGGGCGGCAAACCGGATCGCGCTCGCGATATGGGAACGGTACGCGCCTATGCGATGGTAATCAATAATCGCTACCGCATCAGAGGTACGAGGATCCTTGACGTTTCGGCGTCAAGGGGATGCAGGCGCGCGCCTCTGCGCGTCGCGGTTCGCGAAGACCCGCGATGGCGATGCAGGCAAAGGGCGCGATGCTTTGGGATCATGCGCGGCGTCGGTACCATCGCATCACCGCCTTGCGCAATTCCTCGACCCACAGCACGCAACTGGCGAACGCCAGGATCGGCAGCAGATCGCCGGCCGGGATCGGCACCGTATGGAATAGACGGTTGAGGGGCGGCCAGTACAGCACCGCCGCCTGCAGTGCCACGCTGAGCGCGAGTCCGCCGGTCAACCAGCGATTCCGGAGCATGCCGAGTCGCGACACCGAGCGCGTCGCCGATTGGCAGTTCAGCACGTTGAACCACTGGCACGTCACCAGCACGGTGAAGGTTTCCGTGCGCACCACGTCCAGTGGCGCGCCCTGCGATAGACGCGATACGAACCAGCCGAAGGTGATCGCCACCGAAATCGGCGCGAGCAGCGCCATGCGCCAGAGCATCGCCCGGTCGAGCAGAGGGTCATCGCGGGGCACCGGGGTGCGCGCCATCTCGTCGCCGTCGGGTGGGTCGATCACCAGGTTCACCGTCAGCGTGCTCTCCGTGACGATGTTGATCCAGAGGATCTGCACCGCGGTCAGCGGCAGGGCGTAGCCTCCCAACAATGCCAGCAGCAGCACCAGCACTTCGTCGACCGAGGTCACGAACAGGAAAAGGATGACTTTTTTCAGGTTGGCGTAGACCACGCGTCCCTGCTCGACGGCGGCGACGATGGTGGCGAAGTTGTCGTCGGAGATCACGATCTTGGCCGCGCTCTTTGCCACTTCGGTGCCGCTGATGCCCATCGCCACGCCGACGTCGGCGCGCGCCAACGCGGGGGCATCGTTGACGCCGTCGCCGGTCATGGCAACGACGTCGCCGCGGGCCTGCAAGGCCTCGACGATGCGCAGCTTCTGCGCCGGATGCACGCGCGCGAACACCGCGATGTGGGGCAGGGCGTCGAGCAGTTCGGCTTCGTTGAGGTGATCCAGTTCGATGCCGTCGACGGCCTGGTCCTGCGCCCCGGCGATTGCCAGCGTGCGCGCGATCGCCAGACCGGTGAGCTTGTGGTCGCCGGTGATCATGATGGGACGGATGCCGGCGGCGCGGCATGCGCGGACCGCCGCGGCAACTTCGTCGCGCGGCGGATCGATCTGACCGATCAGGCCGAGCAGGTGCATGTGGCCCATGAGTGCGTCGAAGCCCCCGTCGAGCGCCGGACTGCGGCCGGACCGATGCGGTGCGAGCGCGGCCACGGCGAGGACGCGCAAGGCGCGTTGCGCCATCGCTTCCGCCGTCGCGCGTGCCGCCTGCAGGGTCCGCGGCGCATCGGCGCTGCAGAGCCGCAGCACCGCCTCCGGCGCGCCCTTGACGAAGATGGCGGCGGATTCGCCGGCATGGCTCGTCGCCATCATCCGGGTGTCGGAGTCGAATGGGATTTCCGCGCGGCGCGGCCGCGCGCTGCGCAGCGCCTGCACGTCGGTTCCCGCCTTGGCCGCGGCCACCAGCAAGGCGCCTTCGGTCGGGTCTCCGAGCACGCGCCACGCCGCGCCGCCGTCGGTCGGCGGGAGCAGTTCGGCATCGTTGCAGAGCACCGCCGCGGCGAGCAGGGCGCGCACCGCGGGGTCGTCCGCGGCCACGTCGTGTCCGCCTTCGCGCAGGCTGCCGGCAGGGGCGTAGCCGGTGCCGCTCACCGCGATCGTGCGGTCCGAGGGAAGCCAGAGGTCGCTCACCGTCATTTCGTTGCGGGTCAGCGTGCCGGTCTTGTCGCTGGCGATCACCGTCGTCGAGCCCAAGGTCTCGACCGCCGACAGGCGGCGCACGATGGCGCCGCGCGCCGCCATGCGCTGGATGCCGACCGCCAGCGCGATGGTCATCGCCACCGGCAGCCCTTCCGGCACCATCGATACCGTCTGGCTGATCGCCACCATCAGCAGTTCGACCAGCGGCATTCCCCGCAGCATGCCGAAGGCCATCACCGCGATGAACAACACCAGCGCGGCGACCACCAGCTGGCGGCCGAAGCCGGCGAGGCGAACTTCGAGCGGAGTTTTCGGTTCGCGGGTCTGCTGGGTCAACCGGGCGATCGCGCCAACCTCGGTGTGGGTGCCCGTTGCCGTGACCACCGCGCGGCCATGGCCGGCCGTGACCAGGGTGCCCGAGAACACCATGTTGTGGCGATCGGCAAGCGCGGTTGCCTCGGACATGCGGCCCGCCTGCTTGGTTACCGGCGCCGACTCCCCGGTGAGGGCCGCTTCAGCGGTCATCAACGCCGTCGCCTCGAGCAGGCGGGCATCGGCGCCGACCGCGTCGCCCGCCGCGAGCAGCAGCAGGTCGCCTGGAACCAGGTCGCGCGCCGCGATCGGCTGCTCCCGGCCGTCGCGCAGCACGCGCACCTGCAGTTCGGCGAGCCGGCGCAGCGCCGCCATCGAAACCTCGGCGCGTCGCTCCTGGTAGGCGCCGATCAGCGCATTCGCGAGCACCACCCCGAAGATCACGGCGGCATCGGCCCAATGCCGGAGCGCCGCGGAAAGTGCGGCGGCGCCGAACAGGACGTAGATGAGCGGGCTTTTGAACTGATGGAGCAGGAGGCGCCCGGCCGAGGGCCTTGGGTCCTCGGGAAGCGCATTGGGCCCGAATTCGGCGCCGCGCCGCGCCACCGCTGCCGGGGTCAGCCCGGTTGCGGTATCCGAATCCAGCCGTTGGACGACGGTTGCGGCGTCAACGGCGTGCCAGCGCGGAGACGGCGTCGTGGACATGCCATGCCTTGCCGGGTTGCAAGACAGGCAGCGTAGCCCATCCCGCGCCGCGCCGGTTTGCGCCATGCGCAAAAAGCGTGTCTTGCGCGGCACCCTCGGGCCCATGCCCGACGGATTGCCGGGCGCCCGGACGCGCCGACTAGTCGATCAGTCCGTGCTTGCGGCCGAACGCGATGTTGGCGGCCAGGAATCCCGCCTTCGAGCCGCAGTCGTAGCGCGTGCCGGAAAAGCGGTGCGCCACCACGTCGCCCTGCGAGACGCGCCGCGCTATGGCGTCGGTGAGCTGGATCTCGCCGCCGCGCCCGCGCTGCGTGCGGGCGAGCTCGCCGAAGATTTCCGGGCGCAGCACGTAGCGGCCGACCACCGCCAGCGTCGAGGGCGCCTCTTCGGGCGACGGCTTTTCGACGATGTGGGTCACACGTTCGTCCCGATCCGAGAGCGCCTGGGTGGCGACGATGCCGTATTTTCCCGTGTCCGCCAGGGGAATGTCCTCCACGCCCAGCACCGAAGCGCCGTGCTGCTCGTAGCTCTGCACCAGCTGCGCGGTGACGCCGGGCTGTGCGTCGATCAGGTCGTCGGCGAGGATGACCGCAAACGGTTCGTCGCCGACCACCGACTGCGCGCACAGGACGGCGTGACCCAATCCCAGCGGCTCGGGCTGGCGGATGAAGACGAAGTTCACCCCGGGCGGCGTGGCGCTGCGCAGCGCGTCGAGCAGCATGGTCTTGCCCTGCGCCTGCAGCAGCATTTCCAGTTCCGGGTTGCGGTCGAAGTGGTCTTCGATGGCGCGCTTGTGCCGCCCGGTGACGAAGATCATCTGTTCGATGCCGGCCGCCGCCGCTTCCTCGACCGCGTACTGGATGAGCGGCTTGTCGAGCACCGGCAGCATCTCCTTGGGCATGGCCTTGGTGGCGGGAAGGAAGCGGGTGCCGGATCCGGCGACCGGGAAAACGGCTTTGCGAACTTTGTGATGGCTCATGGGTGCAGATTGTACCGAGGGTGGGCGGGATGGGACGGCGCCGAGGTCGAGTCCCTCGGCCGGCCGGCCGGTCAGCGCAGCGTTCCCTGTTCCAGCCGCTGCTGCAGCATTTTCTTGCCGACTTCCACCCCCCATTGGTCGAAGGCGTTGATGTCCCAGAGCACGCTTTGCACGAACGTCCGATGTTCGTAGAGCGCGATCACGGCGCCGAGCGCGCGGGCGTCGAGCTTCGGGACCGACAGCACGTTGCAGGGCCGGCCGCCCGGCGCCGCGCCGTGTGGGGTGGTGGGGCGCTGCGCGCCCAGCACGGTGTCGCCGCGGGACAGCGCATCGGCCTGCGCCAGCGCGTAGGCGTGCAGCAGCCGGTGGCGCTTGTCGGCGCTCTGCTCGTGCTCGGCGACGACGAGGAAGTCGATGGGGACCCAGTGCGTCCCCTGATGCAGGAACTGGAATACGCTGTGCTGCGCGGTCGTTCCGACCTCGCCCCAGACCACGGCGGCGGTGTCGTACGTCAGCAGGCGGCCGTCGTGGGTGACGCGCTTGCCCAGGCTCTCCATTTCGAGCTGCTGCAGGTAGGGCGGCAGGTTCTTCAGGCGCTGGGCATACGGGAACACCGCGCGCGCACGCGCGCCCCAGAAATTCACGTACCACGCGCCGAGCAGGCCGAGGATCACCGGCAGGTTGGCATCGAGCGGGGCCTGGGCGAAATGCCGGTCCATCTCGGATGCACCGGCGAGCAGTTCCAGGAACTGGCGATGGCCGTGCGCGATGGCGATCGGCAGTCCGCAGGCGGACCACAGCGAGTAGCGTCCGCCCACCCATTGCGGGAAGGAGAAGATTCGCTTGTCGTGGATGCCGAAGTCCCGCGCCCGTTCGGGCTGTGCCGTGACCGCGGCGACGTGATGCGTCGGGTCGAGCGCGACATCCGTCGAGGCCAGCCATTCGCGGGCGGCCCGCACGTTCTCGAGCGTCTCGAGCGTGGTGAAGCTCTTGGAGATCGCGATGATCATCGTCGCCGCCGGCCGCGCGCCGGTGAGCGCCGTGTCGAGTTCCGCCGGATCGAGGTTGCTCACGAAGTGCACGGCAACGGGGCCGGTGGCCGGGCCCAGCGCCTCGGTCATCAGGCGGGGTCCCAGGTCGGAACCGCCGATGCCGATGCACACGACCGTTTCGATCGCCTCTCCGGTCGAGCCGTGGATGCGCCCCTCGCGCAGCGCCTCGGCGAACCCGAGAAAGCGCGTCTGCTCCTCGTGCAGGCTGCGCGCGACCGACGGATCGTCCGGCGGCGTGCGCAGCGCGGTATGCCATGCCGGCCGATGTTCGGTGTTGTTCACCGCCTCGCCGGCGAGGAGCGCGGCGCGCGTCTTTTCGAAGTTCCGCGATTCGAGCCAGGCGAGCAGGGCCGCGAAGCTGTCTTCATCGATCCAGTTGCGCGAACAGTCGGCATGGACATGCGGCGCCTCGAACGTCCAGCGCTGCGCGCGCTCGGGCTCGACGCGGAACAGGGTGTCGATGGTGCGCGCGTCGAAAGACCGGCGGCAGGCTTCCAGGGTTTCCCATACGGGGGACGGAGCGGTTTCGGGGTTCGTCATGGTCGTGGGATGGCGAGCGTGTATTCTCTGGCTGTTGGGTTTCGTACCCATTCTATTGGATAGGAGCGGGTGTGGTGCACGATCTCGATCCCGGAATTTTCAAGGCGTATGACATCCGGGGAGTCGTCGACCGCAATCTCACACGCGATGCGGTGCAGGCCATCGGCGCCGCGCTGGGAACCGAAGCCCGCGAGCGCGGCGTGCGCGAGATCGCCGTCGGGCGCGACGGCCGGCTCTCGGGGCCGATGCTGCGCGATGCCCTGATCGCCGGCATCCGCAGCGCCGGGGTGGACGCCGTCGACATCGGTCTGGCCGCGACGCCCACGCTGTACTTCGCAACCTATCATTTGAACACCGGTTCGGGCGTGGCGATCACCGGCAGCCACAATCCTCCCGAGTACAACGGCCTGAAGATCGTGCTCGCCGGCGAGGCGATGTACGGGGAGGGCCTGCAGCGGCTCCATCGGCGCATCGTCGAAGGCCGGCTCCACGTCGCGGAGCGGCCGGGTGCGCTGCGCAGCGCCGACGTGCGGCAGGCCTACCTCGATCGCATCGTCGGCGACGTGCGCCTGGCGCGGCCGATGCGCGTGGTGATCGATTGCGGCAACGGCGTTGCCGGGGCGGCGGCGCCGCAGCTCTACAAGGCGCTGGGCTGCGAACTTACGGAGCTCTTCTGCGAGGTCGACGGCCGCTTTCCCAATCACCATCCGGATCCGGCGCACCCGGAAAACCTGCGCGACCTCATCGCCACCGTGCAGCGGACCGGGGCTGAACTGGGCCTCGCGTTCGACGGTGACGGCGACCGGCTGGGGGTCGTGACCCGCGGCGGCCGGATCATCTGGCCCGATCGCCAGCTCATGCTCTTCGCCAAGGACGTGCTGGCGCACAAGCCCGGCGCGGAAGTGGTGTTCGACGTCAAATGCACGCGGCTGCTCGCGCCCTGGGTGCGGCAGCACGGCGGACGCCCGACGATGTGGCGCACGGGCCATTCCGTCATCAAGGCGCGGCTGCGCGAGAGCGGCGCAGCGCTCGCCGGCGAGATGAGCGGCCATACCTTCTTCAACGACCGCTGGTACGGGTTCGACGACGGCATGTACGCCGGGGCGCGCCTGCTGGAAATCCTGAGCCGCGAAGCCGATCCCTCGGCGGTGCTGGAAGCGCTGCCGGATGCGCCGAACACGCCCGAGTTGCAGTTGCGTACCGCGGAAGGGGAGAATTTCGCCGTGGTCGACGCGTTGCGGGCGGTGGCGCAGGATGGCGCGCGGGCGCGGGAGGTCTTCGCCGGCGCGGTCGAATTCATCACCATCGACGGCTTGCGGGTCGAGTACGCCGACGGGTTCGGCCTCGCGCGCCCGTCGAACACCACGCCGGTCGTGGTGCTGCGCTTCGAGGCCGATGGCCCCGCGGCGCTGGCGCGGATCCAGGACGATTTCCGGCGGGCGCTGCGGGCGGTGAAGCCCGATGCGGCGTTGCCGTTTTGAAACATGGCAGGACAGCTTTTTTCGCGCTCCGCTTGCGCGAGAGGGCCGGGGTGAGGGGGGTCACACAAAACCGATGCTGACAGACCACGATATTTATCTTTTCCGCGAAGGCACCCACGCGCGCTTGTATGAGCGCATGGGTTCGCACCTCGAGGTGCGCGACGGCGTCGCCGGGGCCCACTTCGCCGTATGGGCTCCCAATGCCCGGTCGGTGGCCGTGATGGGCCAATGGAACAATTGGGATCCGGAGGCGCATTTCCTCGCGCCGCGGCACGACAGTTCGGGCATCTGGGAAGGGTTCGTTCCCGGCGTCGCGCACGGCGACGCCTACAAATACCGCATCGCCTCGCATTTCCACGGCCAGACGCGGACCAAGGCCGATCCGTTCGCGTTTTATTCGGAGACGCCGCCGGCCACCGGTTCGCGGGTCTGGGGCCTGGACTACACGTGGGGCGATTGCCACTGGATGCGCGAGCGCGCCCGCGCCAATGCGCTCGACGCGCCGATGAGCATCTACGAGGTCCATCTCGGCTCCTGGCGCCGCGTGCCGGAAGAGGGCAACCGGTCGATGACCTACCGCGAGATCGCGCAGCCGCTCGCCGAATACGTCGTCGAGATGGGGTTCACCCACGTCGAACTGCTGCCCATCACCGAGCATCCGTTCTACGGTTCCTGGGGCTATCAGACGACCGGGTATTTCGCCCCGACGGCGCGCTATGGCACGCCGCAGGATCTGATGTACCTCATCGACGTGCTGCACCAGCACGGCATCGGCGTGATCCTGGACTGGGTCCCGTCGCATTTCCCCGGGGACGATCACGGCCTGGCGCGGTTCGATGGAACCCACCTCTACGAGCACTCCGACCCGCGGCAGGGCTTCCATCCGGAATGGACGAGCTACATCTTCAACTACGGCCGGCATGAAGTGCGTGCCTTCCTGTTGTCGAGCGCGCTCTTCTGGCTCGACCGCTATCACGTCGATGGCCTGCGCGTCGATGCCGTGGCCTCGATGCTCTACCTCGACTACGGCCGCAAGGAAGGCGAATGGATTCCCAACCGCTACGGCGGCAAGGAAAACCTCGAGGCGATCGAATTCCTGCGCATGCTCAACCTCGCGGTTTATCGCGATCATCCCGACACCCAGACCATCGCGGAGGAGTCGACGTCCTGGCCCATGGTGTCGCGGCCGGTCTATCTCGGCGGCCTGGGGTTCGGTCTGAAATGGAACATGGGGTGGATGCACGACACGCTGGATTATTTCCGCAATGATCCCGTGCACCGGCGCTACCACCATGACCGCATCACATTTTCGATCTGGTACGCGTTCTTCGAGAACTTCGTGCTGCCGCTGTCCCACGACGAAGTGGTGCACGGCAAGGGTTCGCTGATCGGCCGGATGCCGGGCGACGCGTGGCAGCGCTTTGCCAATTTGCGGCTGCTGTTCGGCTACCTGTGCGGACATCCGGGAAAGAAGCTGCTCTTCATGGGCGGCGAATTCGGCCAGACGAGCGAGTGGTCGCACGAGGAGAGCCTGGCCTGGCACCTGCTGCAGTACGGCGAGCATGCCGGCGTGCAGCGCTGGGTGCGCGACTGCAACCGCTTGCTGCGCAGCGAACCGGCCCTGCATCAGGTCGATTTCGATGCCAACGGGTTCCAGTGGGTTTCCTGCGACGATTCCGAGACGAGCTGGCTGGCGTTCCTCCGCCGCGGGCGCGACGGTGCGCTCCTGCTCGTGGTCTGCAACCTCACGCCGGTGCCGCGGCACGCGCACCGCGTCGGCGTTCCCCGCAGCGGGCGCTGGCGCGAATTGCTCAACAGCGACGCGCAGACCTACGGCGGCAGCGGTCTGGGAAATATGGGGTGGGTCAACACGCGGGGGGTTCCTCTGCATGGGCAGCCCGACAGCGTCGAACTGATGTTGCCGCCTTTGGCGGCGGTCTTCCTCAAACCGGACGATTGAACGGGTCGATTCCCCTCCCGCATTTCCGGGGAGGGGACGGGGATCCGGTTGGCGGTCGGGCAATAATCGGACACGGAGGCACGGAATGGCAGAAGACCCCGGAAAGTTCGCAATTCTCGTCGGCGGCGGGCCCGCGCCGGGGATCAATAGCGTCATCGCCGCCGCGGTTCTGCGGATCCAGCATGCCGGCGGGGCCGTGCTCGGCGTGCGCAACGGCTTCTCCGAACTCATGCAGGGGCGGAGCGAAGGCGTGTTCGCCCTGTCGGGGGCCGAGGTCCGCGGCATTCACGTCGAGGGCGGAGCGGTTCTGGGGACCTCGCGTGCCAACCCGACCAAGCGCCCTGAAGACCTCGAACGGGTGGTGCGGACGCTGGCCGGCCTGGGCGTCAACCGGCTCATCACCATCGGCGGCGACGACACGGCTTTTTCGGCGATGAAGGTGGCCGAGCGCGCCGGTGCGCAGTTGCGGGTCGCGCACGTGCCCAAGACCATCGACGACGATCTGGACCTCCCGCCGCACATCAGCACATTCGGCTTTCAGACCGCGCGCCATCTCGGCGTCGAACTCGTTCGCAACCTGATGACCGACGCGCGCACCACCGGCCGCTGGTACGTCGTCATCGCGATGGGCCGCAAAGCCGGTTCGCTCGCGCTGAGCATCGGGAAGGCGGCGGGCGCGGCGCTGACCCTGATCCCCGAAGAGTTCGCCGCCGGCAAGGGCAGCCTCGACCGCATCGCCGACACCCTCGTCGGCGCGATCGTCAAGCGCCGCGTGCAGGGCGGGCGCCATGGTCTTGCGGTGCTCGCCGAGGGCGTTGCCGAATCCATTCCGGAAGGCGAGCTCCATCGCCTCGGCCCGGTGGAACACGATGAGCACGGTCATATCCGCCTGGCGGAGATCGATCTCGGCCGCGGCGTGCGCAAGGTGGTGGAAGAGCGCCTGCGCGCGCTGGGCATCCCGACGGGCATCGTCTCCAAGGACATCGGCTACGAACTGCGCTGCGCCGATCCGATTCCGTTCGATGTCGAATACACGCGCGACCTGGGCTATTGCGCCGCGCAGTTTCTGCTCGACGGCGGTTCGGGGGCAATGGTTTCCGTACAGGAAGGCCGCTTTGTCCCGATTTCGTTTTCGACCATGATCGATCCGGCAACGGGGCGCACCCGCGTGCGCACGGTGGACATGGCTTCGCTGCGATACACCGTCGCGCGCCAGTACATGACCCGGCTGGAGCGGCAGGACTTTTCCGATTCGGCACGCCTGGCCGCACTGGCCGGGCAGTGCGCAATGGACCCGGGAGCATTTCGAGACCGGTTTTCCTACGTTGTGGAGGGCGATTGATCACTGTTGCGGCGCAGGGTCCGGCGTTGGTGCCGGAGGAGGGCATGGCAGGTCCGGGGGCGGAGCGCGCGGCGCTCGCAGCGCTGTGCGAACAGCGCGGGATCGCTCTTTTCTACTACGACATCTGGGGCACGCGCCGGGAGGTTCCGGAATCGGGGCTGCGCGCCCTGCTGCATGCCATGGGGGTGACGGTGGATCAGCCCGGGGCGGCGCAGGCCGCCCTGCTGGCAGGGGCCCGGGGCCAGGGTGAACCGGAGGAGGCCATGCCGCTGCCGCCCGTTCTGGTGCTCGGGGAAGACGCGCAGCCGGCAAGCGTACCGGTCGCCGCACCGGGTTACGCACCGGGTGGTGCAACGGATGGCGCCGAGACCTGGCACTGGGAACTGCAGGAAGAGTGCGAGCGCACGCACGTCGGCACCTGCCGGTCCGCCGGGGATGGTGCGGGACCGCGCATCGATCTTCCCGTGCTGCCCCCCGGATACCATCGCGTGACGGTCTACTGCGGCGAGTCCAAGCGATGCAGCATGCAGCTGGTGATCGCCCCCGCCCGCTGCCATCTTCCGCCCGTCGTCCAGGATGGTGGGCGCGTCTGGGGATGGGCGGTGCAGCTCTATGCACTGCGTTCACGGCGCAACTGGGGGATGGGGGACTTCACCGATCTCGAGAATCTCGTGCGGCTGGCATCGCGGCACGGGGCGGGCTTCGTGGGCTTGAATCCCCTGCATGCCCTGCATCCCGACAATCCGGCGCACGCGAGCCCGTATTCGCCGTCATCGCGGCGGTTTCTCGACGTGTTCTACCTCGATGTCGAGGCGGTGGCGGATTTCTCCGAGTCGGCGGCGGTGCGCCGCCACGTCGCCTCGCAGGCGTTCCAGAAGCGGCTTGCGGAATTGCGCGCGGCCGAACTCGTGGATTACATCGGCGTCGCGGCGGCGAAGCTGCCGGTGCTCGGGAAACTGTACGACCATTTCCGCCGCAAGCATCTGTCCTCGTCTCCGCGCGCGCCGCGGCGGCACGGCGACGGCAGCGGCGACGGCGTCCATCCTCCTGCGGCGCTTGTCGCGGACGGCGAAGGGGCGGGGGGCGGCACCGCAAGCTCTCCCCGCGGCGCCGCCTTCCGCGAATTCCAGCGCGCCGGCGGACTCGCCCTGCGCCGCTATGCCTTGTATGAAACCCTGCAGGAACACTTCCGCCTCCTGGACGCCAATACGTCCGGCTGGACGCAGTGGCCGGAGGCGTATCGCGATCCGGGCTCGCGGGCGGTGATCGAGTTCGCGCAGGACCACGCCGAACGGGTCGAGTTTTTCGAGTATCTCCAGTGGCTCGCCGACATCCAGATCGGCCGCGTCCAGGATCTGGCGCGGGAATTCGGCATGGGCGTCGGCCTGTACTGCGATCTTGCGGTGTCCGTCGATCTCGGCGGTGCCGACGTGTGGGCGGAGCGCGATCTCTACGCCTGCGAAGCATCGGCCGGTTGTCCGCCCGACGACTTCAATCTGCGCGGGCAGGACTGGGGCTTGCCGCCGATGCTGCCGGATGCCATGCGCGAGCGGGGGTACGCGCCGTTCATCGCCGTGCTGCGCGCGAACATGCGCCGCGCCGGCGCGCTGCGCATCGATCACGTCATGGGACTTGCGCGGCTTTTCTGGGTGCCGCGCGGCGGCACTCCCGAGGCGGGCGGATACGTCGCGTATCCGTTCGAGGACCTGCTGGGCATCGTCGCGCTCGAGAGCCGCCGCAGCGGTTGCATGGTCATCGGCGAGGATCTGGGGACGGTTCCCGACGAGGTGCGGGAAGGCATGGCGCGCAAGGGCATCCTGTCGTATCGCGTTTTGTATTTCTCGCGGCGCCACACCGATGCCTACGGCGACATCTACGTTTCGCCGGCGGAGTTTCCCGCCGATGCGCTGGTCACCGCGACGACGCACGACCTTGCCACCTTGGCCGGGTTCTGGGACGACGTCGATCTCCAGATCCGCGCACAGCTGGACCTTTTCCCGAGCGACGCCATGCGCGAGCGGCTCTTCGCGGCGCGCAAGGAAGAGCGCAAGCAGTTGTTGTGGGCGCTGCAGCGCGAGGGGCTCTTGCCCGAGGGTGCCTCGCCCGAGCCGTTGGCGCCGGAACACATGACGCCGGAGCTGGCGATGGCGATCCAGGAGTATCTCGCGCGCGCACCCGCGCGCATGCAGGTCGTCCAGGCCGAGGACGTGTTGGGCTGCCGCGAACAGGCGAATCTCCCCGGCACGGTCGACGAGGTGCCGAACTGGCGGCGCAAGCTGCCGGTCGATCTCGAGGACTGGGGTGGGGACGCGCGCTTTCTCGAACTGGCCAAACGGTTGACGGCGGCGCGGTCGGCAGCCTAGGAGCGTGCGCGGTAGAGGGATTTCGGAGGGCACGATGCCCTGCTGGTGTAGTGCTTCGTTCTGTTTGGAACGTAACTATGGATTGGTGCGGATCATTTTCTGCAGGATCTGTGGCGCAGCGTCTATCAATCGATGCGGCGCAGGAACGTCAGTTCTTGGCGTTCTCGTGGGGCGTGTCATCCATGCGCAGTGGACGGGGGAAGAGTGTCGCGCACGAGGTCATGAACGAGATCCGGGTGCCCTGCACCGGTTCCGGCCCCGGGGCGCGGTCGGCCCTACGGGCCGACTCCGTTGTGCTGCTCGGCGCCGGGGCGCACGGCCAACTCGTTGCGCGTCCCGAAGGGACGCTGCACTCGGACAGGGGC
>JAKCCX010000009.1 GCA_021838715.1 Pseudomonadota bacterium
GTATTTCAGCGATCGTGGACGGCGGAATCAGCCTGATCGCGGACGCCGTTTCAACGGGATCGTAGACGGCGTTTCACGTTGATCGTGGACGGGCACAGTTGCGCGCAAGCGATCGGGGTTTATGGTAGCTGAACCGGTTTTGCAGGCTTGTCCACGGCGGCGCGTGCGGGGCGCCTGCCACGCACCAGAGCGCGCGCCGCGGTGGGCAAGCCGAGCCCGTGGTGACGACGGTGGCTGGACGCGATCATGCGGCCCCGCTTTTGGTGCGTTTTGCGCGGAGCGTGTCGCCATTGAGCGGGATGCGATGCTCGCTGTGCACGAGGCGGTCGAGGATGGCGTCGGCGACGGTTGGATCGGCGATCCAGGCATGCCAGTGCTTGACGTCGAGCTGGCTGGACGCGGAAAAACTCAAGCTTGACGCGCTCTTTGCGCAACTCGAAGCGGCGCTGGAAGTGGCGGCTGGCGACGATATCGCCGTCCGCGTCGAGCGGTATAACCGGCTCGTGGCGATGGCTGCGCAGCATGTCGATCTCCCCCACCCTGCCCTCGGCGTCCAGTTGGTGCCGGTGGAAACGGTCCAGGGAAACGACTACAACCCCAACAAGGTCGCACCGCCGGAAATGCGCCTGCTGCAACTCTCGATCGCCAAGGATGGGGTGACCATGCCGGTGGTGGTCGCCGACGATCCGGCAGCGCCCGGCGAGCATGTCGTGGTGGATGGATTCCACCGCACCACGGTTTGCAAAAACGTCGCCAAGGTGCGGGAAAGCCTCGCCGGCTATCTGCCGGTGGTCAAGCTCAACAAGACCATCGAGGACCGCATCACGTCCACCGTGCGCCACAACATCGCGCGCGGCAGCCACCAAGTCGAACTGACGGCGAAGCTGGTTACTGCGCTCAAAAAGCACAACTGGACGAACGAACGCATCGGGATCGAACTCGGGATGGATCCGGATGAGGTTTTGCGACTCAAGCAGATTACTGGGCTTGCGGAAGCATTCGCCGACAAAGCGTTTTCCCGGGCCTGGCAATGACGAACCGGTATGTAACGAAGGCGGAACGCGAAGGAACCAAGCGGCGCATGGCCGCTTACCGGGAGCGCAAGGCGCGAGCGGGGATCACGCAATACAGCTTCATGCTGACCGAGCCGGAAGTTGTGACGATCCGGTTCGCGCTGGCGGTCTGGCGCGGCGAGGAACTCTCGAAGGACTTCCAGCGATTTTCCGAAGATCAACTCAAGGGGGCGAAAGTGCTTACGCCGATCTACCCCCCCAAAGAGGATGAAGGGGAACCTCCCGAAGCCTGTTAGCGCTAATGCCCGCCACATCACCCAGTAACGCCTCTACCGCCCATAGATCGCATTGGCAGCCAGGATCGCCACGATGATCACGCCGGTCCAGACCACGGTGAAGGCCATGAACGCGCGGAACGAGATCTTGAAGGGCGGGGGCGGAGGATTCCGCAGGAACGAGGGGATTTGCATGCAAACCTCCGATCAAAAGCGAGTGGTGAACATGGAAAACATCGGCAGCGCGAGGTGGTGGATCGGTAGGTGCCGGACCACGACGTACAACGTCTGCGCCGCGACCAGGGCGACCAGCGGCCGCACCACCCACTTGCGGCAGGCAGGCGCCCACGATGGCTCCCGGCGCGCTTCCGCCAAAAGCGCTTGGTAGTCGACCTGGGGCTTGGGAAATGGCGGGAGCTTCATGGCCGGCCTCGCAGAAGGGCGCAGGGGCGATTTTCCGGCGCGGGGGTCACCCTGGGTAGCCAGCAACCCGCAATCGGCGCTTGGCGAGCCTCCCATCGCGTCAACGGGGGCCGCCGATTACTGAGCGTCATTTTCCGAGTCTGTCAGAGCGCTATCCACGGCATATGGGCACCGCACAGGCACGTCCGGTTGCTCACCGCGCACCGCCAGTTCCGCGATCGCGATCTCCCTGGCGTCACTCCATTCCGCCCCGAAAAGCGAACCGAGTTCCGCTCGCAGGCAGGGGCTGTCGCGGAGAATATTTTTGATCTCCGTGCGCTGACCGACAAGCAGCACTACCCACGACGCGCGAGGATCTGGCGAATACGCGACTTTCGTCATCAGCGAAAGCATCTCCCGGACCGCGGACCGCAGAGCCTTCCGTTCCGCCCTGCCAAGCGTCTCGATTTCCTCGGCCACGTTATCCACATCGACCAAATCGAAGCGGCGCTCACGCAACAAGCGCGCTTGCTCCTGCGCCCACGCAACGATATCGGTGTCGTACATCACACCTACCTGAAAAATCCCATGATCCGGGACCCGATCCCCTGCTCCTCCGGCTCCGGGGCCGGCTCGGGCGGGAAAACCCGTTCCGGGTCGTCGATCCGCGCCGGCGGGATTTGCCGCTCCGGCAGGAGGTTGGCGTTGTTTCGCTTCGGAGAGCCGGATACCGTCAGCCCCGCGGCGCCCTGTTGACCGCGAGCCAGGAGATTCTGAACGGACCGATCATTCACCTCGCGGCTCCCATAGTCCTTGTCGAAATTCGCCTGCGCACTCGCATCGTATTCCGCATTCTCCGCCGCAACATCCGCATCGCGCTTCGCGAGCGTCACCTGGTGCCGCATCCGCAGCGCGTCGGCCTCCGCTTTAAGTTCGGGGTGCTTCGCCACGAGGTCAGCAAGCGCGTTGTAACCCGCCTCGACCTCCCGGCGCTGTTCAGGCAATAGGTTAAGCGCCAGCAAGTTGTCGTGGATTGTTTTGTTCGCTTGTGCAAGAACTGTGTCGCGCTTGACTTTCACTGCCGGGAACTTCGCGCGCAGTTCCTCCATCTCCCGCTTCATCGCGAGTTTCTGGTCCTGACTCGTCAGGTTGTCGCGAATCGCATCCGAGAGCGTCCGATAGCGCAAATCCATCGCCGCAACCTCGCCTGCGGACACCCCAAACTCATTCGTCGTCGATATTGCTCTGCGCAGACCGATGCGAAATAGCGCATCGGCGAGTCGCCGCTCGGAACTCGCGCGAACGACCACATCCGCCAAGGCGGCATCGAGCGCCGCGCGGTAGGTCTGCTTGCCATTGAAATCGTCGGCGCGCGCCTTGGCAAGCGCATCGGCTTCCGCCTCCTGCTTTTCCGCTTCCGCCTTCCATGCGTACGCCTTGTTTGCGTTCGCATTCGCCACGCTGTGAGCGTAATCCGCATCCGCTTGCGCGCGATTCCGTTGGCCTATCGCGATTCCATCAGCATATGACGACATGAGTCCCCTCCTGACCTTTTACGAGAAATCCACTACGAGCCCAACTTCTGCCCATGGCCGCCTTCCGGCATGGATCCAGCGTCATTCGATCCGCCAGCGCCCCCAGGCCCCATGGTATTACCATCACCGCCCGCTCCGGGTGCTTTCGTACCTTCGGCAAGTTTTGCAACCGCCCTGCCGGAATGGCTCTCCGGCCCACCATCCAGCTTTCGCTTCGGAGCCTGGGTGGGCATCTGCTGCGCCAACCTGTGCAGGGCCGGACTCGGATCCACAGCCGGCGCACTGCCCTGCACGCCCGGATTGAACGTCACGTCGATCCAGGAGAGGACGGCGCGCGGCACGACGTTGATCAGCCTCGCCGATTCCGTGACCACCCATTCCGCCACCGTGAACAGCACCACGACCGCGCCAACGATCATGCACAGGTTGACCAGCCAATCCGTCCCAGTCGCGCCGGCGGACAGGTTTGCAAGCGCCGACGCGGTCGCCCCCTTGAACAACACCCAGACCACCGACATCAGTCCCTGGATGAAGAAGTACGTTCCCACCATCATCAACGGCATGAAGAGAATGCCCGTCAGGAATACGTAGCCGCGCTTCGTCGACGGATCCGATCCGATCTCCTCCCCATCCATGCCAAGGTGCAGCATGGCCCAGAACGGCACCGCGAACATGCCTTCCAACACCATCGTGAGCCAGTTCATGATGCCGGCCAGCCACTGCAGCGCAAGGATGAACGGCATCCACATGAGCACGCGCAGGGAGGAAAAGACCGCAAGGGCGCAGACCCCAGCCAGCATCAGCATGACCTCCCAGGTCATCTGCATGATGGCGGACACCGCCGGCTGGATCACCACTCCCGCAGGCTCCGCCACCGTGATCACGAGGGTCGCCTGGAACGCCAGGATCGCCATGATGGCCGTCCCGACCCAGTGGATGACGGTCACCGCGAGGGCTCCCAGCGCCACGAGCGGGTTATCCGATGCGGTTTGCACGATGCCCGCGACCTTGGCCCCAAGCGACATCACGCGGGCCGCGATTGCTCGGTTGATCGTGTCGAGCGGGTGCTTCACGAGGTCCAGCATCGCGCCGGCCGTGCTGGTGATCTCTCGCGCTGCGGCGGACATCTCCGCAACGCTGGCGTTCGCCTTCGCGACCAGCCATTCCGCGACGCCCGCGCCCGGCCCCGCGAATTGACCTTGCTGCTGCGCGACGGCGGCGGCGGTGCTGGCGGCCTGTGCCGCCAGCGCCTGCCCGGCGCCGCCGCCCTCGGCCGATAGCGCTGGCGGGGTGCTCTTGTTCACGGCGATGGTCGGCTCCGCATCCTGTGCCGACTCGATCTCCCGAGGGATATTCGAGATCCCCTCGAAACCGAGCCCGATCCAGTCCCCCTGCTGCACCTGCCCAAGGATCGGATCGTTGTGCGCGAGCGAGGAATTGGCCGTCGCCGCGGCTTGCGTCGCGGCGTTTTGCATCGCCTGGTTGAAGTTCGAGAAGTAGTAGCTGTAGACGCTGGACACGTTCATGTCGGTCCCCGCCTGGTGCTGCTTGCCAAACTGCGCGGCGGCGTTGCCCATGGCCTGCGCGGCGGTGCCCAGATTGCTGAAGAACGCCTGCCGGATGGTGGTGAGCATGCCCTGGAGCGTCTGATCGCTCGACGCCGACTGCGGGAAGGCGGCGGTGATCGATCCGCAGGTGGACGGTCCCCAATCCACCGGGGATAGGGACGGATCGGCCTGAGACGCGCCGAAGTCGAGCCGCATGGTGTACGGATCGACCTGGGTGACGGTCACGCCCACCGTGACGTTGGCTTCCGGCGGGTTGTAGTTCGTCGCATTGACGTAGCTGCCGCTCGCCCCCTGGTAGTTCCCGGCGATCCCCTGCTGGAACGCCTGGTCGGCCTGCTGGCGCTGCTGCATTTCCTGTCCGATTCGGGCGGATTTTTCCGCCATGTCGGCCATGCAGGAAAACCCGCGCTGGAGTTGCGGCGCGAAGGTGGCGATCGAGGGGATCGAGTTGGGGACGGTGTAGACCTGCGTCTGCTCCGGCCAGATCATGGAGACGCCCTTGATCCCGGCACCCGCGGCGCCGATCCCGGCGGCAGTGGCGACCAGGACCGCGACCTGTGCCATGTTGAAGCCCTTGAAGACGGGCAGGATGAGCGTGGCGCCGGTGGTCAGGCGCAGCGGCATCCATGCGTTGTGCGTGCTCTTCCCGAACCACTCCCCTTCGGTCGCGGCGCTCACGCTCTTCGACCAGATGCCGTAGCCGAAGTACATGGATGCCGCCATCATGATGAGGACATCGGTCGTGCGCAGGATATTGAGGAGGTTCTGCACCGCGCCGGGTACTGACGATGAGGTGCAACTACCAAAGATCCCCAGCCCGAGCGGATCTCCGATCGTTCCGCAGATGAGGGCGTTGGCACTATTGCCTTGGTCGAACCACTGGTGCAGCGGCAGGTTGTTCACGTCGAGCGTGCCCGCCGTCTGCGCCCAGGCATCAGGGGTGAGAAAAACCGCGAGGGCCAGGGCGGCAAACGCAAACGTCAGCTTCAGTTTCATGGTGCGTTTCAGTTTCATGGTTTGAACAGCCCATTCAGGTAACCCATGACGCCACTCGTGGCGCCGGCCGGCTGGACCGGTTGCTGATTGATGCTCGGCGTGTAGCCTTGCTGGCTCCCCTGCATCACCTGCGCGCCACCCGCGGTCACGACCCCGACACCGGGGACCGGGACGTTGAGCATCGCAGCCTGGTTGATCTGCCCCACGGTGTTTTGCCACTGCATGTCTGCCATCGAGCAGACCGCCCCGACAATCTGGTTTTCGATCGCGGTCAGTAGCGCTCCCCAGTCCGGGGTGTTGAGGGTGGTGCTCAACTTGGCGAGCCGATCGAGGCAGGCCATCAGCTCCGCCCCCGGCGTGATCGCCGCGTGGACCATCGCCATCTGGGCATTTGCCTGGGCGGCTTGCGCATTCGCCGCCGCCTGCCCGGCCGCCTGTGCGGTCGGGTTGTTGGGGCAATCGGACACGGCCTTGGAAATGGGCGGTGTCGGAATCGTGGGCGCGGGATCCGATCCGGCCACTTGCGCACTTGCAAGGAGCGGGGTCGCGGTCACGGTCAGCACCGCAATCACCGCAAGATTTTTCCTCTGCGCCATGATCACTGCCCTCCCGCGCGCGTGCGCAGTTGGTCCATCACCACACTATTGGCGGAGACCCCGTTCATGTTGATCGCGGATAGCAAAAGCTCGATCCGCTCCATTCGCGCGAGTTCCTCTTCGCGCATGTGTAGATCAAGCGCCTTCATGAAGATCGCCTCGCGCTGAAGATTCGCGGGGCTCGCCGCCGCGACCTGGACGTACCAGTTCGGGTTTTCATACCGGCGTTGGACCTCCATCTGGTCGAACGCATGGGCCGAGATGTCGCTCTCCGGCGCGGCACCGCCTGGAGCGATCACGTTTGCCTGCGCTCCCCACATTTCCTGGATCAACTGCGCGCTCCCGGGGACCGGGGTCCGATCTCCCTCGATTTGGGCAAGCGCATTGGCGGACGCACTCGCGCGCGCCAGTTCGGAGCGCGTTTGCATCAGGTACACCTCGCCCGCTTCGGTGTTGAGCGCCGCGGGAGGCAAAGGCGAGGGGAGGGGCGCGTTCGCCAAGTTGAATGCGTATGCCTCCGCGGCGCTCGACGCCGCGGAATTGGCATAGGTCCCTCCGCCGAAAATCGTGTCGGCGACGACATCCGCATCGTAAAGCGGCCTTCCCGGAGCGTAGTTCTGCTGGTAGTTCTGATAGGCGGAGATCACCGCCGCGTCCTGGGACGCCGATCCGCCCTGGGTGAGCGCCCCAACGACGTTCTGTGCGCCGGCCGCAGCCGCCGCGCGCGCCCGGGTGAACAAGGTGCCGGTCCCCATGCTGCAGGGTGCCGGCATCGTGCCGATGTCATGCTGGTCCTGGGCCGAAACGATCGGCTTGGCAGTCGCCACCTGCCGGGAATGGTCCATCATCTGCGTCGCGGCGGTCTGCGTTGCTTTGACCTGAATCGCGCTCGATCCCGTCACCGTTGCGCCGACGTGGTCGATCGCCAGGATCAGAGGCGACATCGGCGAAGTGAGCGCCGCGGTCAAGGTGGTGATTCCAGAGGTGAATTGATCCATGTACCTGAGAAAGGTTGTTTCATCCACGCAATTCGCACAGGCAAACGCGTGGGCCTGGGGGGACCCCAGGGCCAGCAAGGCTGCCAAAACAGCCCAGGAGGGATTTTTTCCTGCGCGCTGGTTTGCTGGGGGGGATTGGGGGGCGTTCATGCGGCAACCTCCCGGTGGTACTTGTTCTCAAGGCATTTCGCGAAGCCATCGGGCGACATGAGGAAATCGATGTCCGCGAGGAACGGGAGTCGTCCCGGCTGCGGCTTTACCCTGCCGGTGAGGAATGGCGATGTGGCGCAGCCCTGGAAAAACTTTTCCCAAGCAGCCAATCCATCCGCCTTCGTGCGGTATCCGAACGGGTTGCATCGGAGGTTTGCTGCATCGATCCAGCGCGCACGAATTGCCGCTCGTCGACGGGCGTTCAGAACCCGGAGGACTGGGTTTCTGGGCATGTTCGCGTGGTAAAGCGCCACGATCTCCTCGACCGGACATGCCATCCGGACGCCATGGTCGCCGTTAGGCGACGAGGAACAAGAAGTGGCCTCTGCCTCTGCCTCTGCCTCTGCTATTGGTTGAGGCTGTTGAGGGGTTGTTGAGGCTGTTGAGGCGGATGTTGAGGATGTTGAGGATGTTGAGGCTATGTTGAGGGGACGTTGATCCAGCGCGCGAGCGCTCCTCTTGGCCCGATAATATTGGGCGTGATACTCTCTCCGGTCGTCCTCTGTCCTGAGGGTGCGATAGGCGTCATAATTAACCAGCTTCCATCCCCAGTCTCTATGGGGTGCGACTGGCACAATCCGCCGCCCGGCCGAGCCTGGGGTGCGAGATCGCGGATCCGGCTGCAGCAACTCCTCTATCCCCCGTTCCAGGATATCTTGCGGGAATCCTGTGCGCGCGGCCAGCGCCTCGACTGTCATGTCCACCTCGCCATGCTTATTTGCGAGGGTGATCAAAACCATCATCGTCGCAGTTGCCTCAAAACGCCCATAAAGCGAGCCCTCAAAAATCGTCGCGAAGACCTTGCCATACATGACACACCTACGCCGCAGCTTGGGAGGTAACGACACGCGCGCGGCGTCGCAAATCAGCCGGCCGCGGAATGGATGGCAATCCCTCCCTCTGCAGACGGATGAGCACATCGAGCCGGTAGCGGACGCTGCGGCCCATGCGGGTGTAGGGGATCATGCCGGCCCGGGTCCAGTTCCATAGCGTTGGCCGAGAACAGGCCAAAATCTCGCAAGCGCGAGCGATGGATACCAGGGTCAGAGGTTGAGGGTCTTGCAGAGTTGGTGCGGACATGGTCGACTCCAGCCGACGACCGCATGCGCGATCGTGTATGGAGTGAGTCCGCGACAGTCACCCAGAGTGCCAATCTGCCATTACCCGCGGCAGTGGTTCCGGCGCGACGGGGTGGGTACCCCTAGTTGCCCTGCGATACCCGCCGTCGCTTGGCCCCACCTCACAGATATGGGAGCAACCTAAGCTGGGCGCAGGGTCGATCTGCCCGGACACGACCCTGCGGTTGGTGCGGGTGGCGTCGCTTGCCGATCCGCACCTCCTCGCCGACGCCTAGTTTGGCCCCTGGGCCCTAGGATTATTTCCGCGCCGGCGAGAACGCATTGGGGTGGGATGCTACACCGATCATCGCGGGACGCAAGAGGCAAACTCCACGCCGTTCATTTCATCCTCAACTCAATACCCAGAAAGATCGGGCAATTCTATTTTTCTTTTTATTTTCAATGAGTTGTTGATTATCGTTGGCGGAGACGGAGGGATTCGAACCCTCGATGCGAGTTTTTGCCCGCATGCTCCCTTAGCAGGGGAGTGCCTTCGACCTCTCGGCCACGTCTCCGAATTTCGGCGGGGTCCTGCGAGAGGCGTCTCCCGTGCGAACCCGGCAGTGTAGAGCCTGCCCGGGATCGGGTCAAACTCGGGAGTCAAACCCAGGCCGCGCACGATGCGGCCCGGAACCGGCAGCCGGTCGTGCGCGAACGGGCGACGACTTACGCGCCCGCGCTCTGCTCGAGCCCGAACGCCTTGTGCAGGGCGCGCACGGCAAGCTCCATGTACTTGTCCTCGACGACGCAGGAAATCTTGATTTCGCTCGTCGAGATCATCTGGATGTTGATGCCCTCTTCCGACAGCGTGCGGAACATCAGGCTGGCGATGCCCACGTGCGAGCGCATGCCGATGCCGACCACCGACACCTTGCAGATGCGCGTGTCGCCGAGCACCGCCCGCGCGCCGATATGCGCCATGAGCGGGCCGTTCAGCAGGTCCATGGTCTTGGCGTATTCGTTGCGGTGGACCGTGAACGAAAAATCGGTCAGGCCGTCGGCACCGGTGTTCTGGATGATCATGTCGACGTCGATGTTGGCGTCGGCGACCGGGCCGAGGATCTGATAAGCGATGCCGGGCCGGTCCGGCACGCCGGTGAGCGTGATCTTGGCCTCGTCGCGCGTGAACGCGATTCCGGAAATGGCGGCCTGTTCCATCTGGGTATCTTCCTCGAACGTGATCAATGTTCCCGAATCCGCCTCTTCTGCGAGCGGCATGTCGGCGTCGGTCAGGCTGGAGAGCACGCGCAGCCGCACGCGGTATTTGCCGGCGAACTCCACCGAACGGATCTGCAGGACCTTCGAGCCCAGGCTCGCCATCTCCAGCATTTCCTCGAACGTGACCGTGCGCAGGCGCTGCGCCTCGGGAACGATGCGCGGATCGGTGGTGTAGACCCCGTCCACGTCGGTGTAGATCAGGCACTCGTCCGCCCGCAGCGCCGCTGCCAGCGCCACCGCGGAGGTGTCCGAACCGCCGCGGCCGAGCGTGGTGATGTTGCCGTGCTCGTCCTGGCCCTGGAAGCCCGCCACGACGACGACCTGACCGGCGTCGAGGTCGGCGCGGATCCGCGCTTCGTCGATGGCGACGATGCGGGCCTTGGTGAACGCACTGTCGGTGAGCACGCGGACCTGGGCGCCGGTGTAGCTGCGCGCAGGGATCCCGATGCCCTTGAGCGCCATCGCCAGCAGGCCGATCGTCACCTGCTCGCCGGTCGAGGCGATGACATCGAGTTCGCGGGGGTCGGGCTCGGCCTGGAGTTCCTTCGCCAGGCCGATCAGGCGATTGGTCTCGCCGCTCATCGCGGAAACCACGACGACGATCTGATGCCCGGCACGGCTCCACTTGGCGATGCGGCGGGCGACGTTCTTGATGCGCTCCGTGCTGCCAACGGAGGTTCCGCCGTATTTGTGGACGATGAGCGCCATGAAATTCGGGAAAAAGCGAATGAAAACCCGCAATTATACGGACATGAGAACGCGGAGGAGCGCCCGGAGCGCCGCGCGGGGAACGGCGCAGCGAGCCGCGCCCGGAACTACGCCGGGAGCCGCGGGGGCACTGCCGCGGGGAGGCCCGCCAGCAGGTCCGCCGCGCCGGTCCACTCGATGCGGATCCGCCCGGCGTCCGACTCGACGAAGCGGGCATCGGCACCCAGACCGGCGGCATAGATCAGCCGGTCGTCCCGCCAGAGCAAGGGCAGCGCGGCGCGGTCGAACTCCGGCACGCCGCATTCCTGATACCAGTGCTTGAGGTGCTTCGACGGGCGGGCGGGATGCAGCTTGAGCCGTTCGCCGCCGCTGCGGCCGCGCAGGTCCAGCGGCTGCGCGCGCAGCCAGTCGGCATCGAACCCCCCCTCGAAGCCGGTGCCGTCGGTCGGCAGGAACCGCAGCACGCCGCCCCAGGAGGGGACGGCCAGTTCCGGCTCGCCCCGCCACTGCAGACGCTCCCGCCCCCGCGCGTCGCCATCGGGCGCGCGCAGGCAGAGCAGGCCGCGATGACGACGCAACTCCTGCCGGCCGAAGCGGATCCGCATGCGCCGATCCGGTGCCCCCTCGATCGCCTGCGCCAGCGCCTCCCGCAGCCGGGCGCGCGACGGCGATTCCACGCCCGCGCGCGCCAGCCACGCGCGCAGCACCAGGGCCCGGCGCGCGGGGGTCAGCGCAACGAGCCGATCGATGCGCAGCATGTCCGCCGGCGCACCGTCGGTACACCATTGGAGCAACTCCGCCCCGAGTTCCTGCATCAATTCGGCCGCATCGGCGATCAGGTCGATCGAGCGTGCCGCCGATTTGCGAACGCCGCCTCGGATCGCCGCCAGTTGCGGCAGCACGTGAGCGCGGATCGCATTGCGCGCGAGCCGCGTGTCGGCGTTGCTGGGATCGTCGATCGTTGCCAGCCCCTGCCGTGCAGCGTAATCCGTCAAGGCGCTGCGCGGTGTATCCAGGAAGGGCCGCAGAATCCGCACCGCCGCATCGCCGTCGTCCCCGTGCCCCGCCGCGCGCGCCGCGGCGATTCCGGCCAATCCGGCCGGACCGGCGCCGCGCAGCCATTGGAGCAGGAACGTTTCCAGGCGGTCATCCGCATGATGCGCGGTGAGCACGAACGCCGCGCCGCGTTCGCGCGCCACTGCGACCAGGGCGCGATACCGGGCATCGCGCGCGCCGGCCTCGACGCCGCGCGCCCGCGACGCCACCGCGACCCGCCGCACGACGCATTCGATGCCGCGCTCGGCGCATTGCTCGAGGCAGTGCGCCGCCCACGCGTCGGCGGCATCCTGCAAGCCATGATGCACATGGACGGCAAGCAGCGACTGGAACGCGGCATGGCCGTGGTCGCGCAGGCGGCAGGCGAGATCGAGCAGCGCGGTGGAGTCGGGGCCGCCGCTGTAAGCGATGACGAGCCCGACGCGCGCACCCTCACCCCCGCCCTCTCCCGCCGCCGCGGGAGAGGGGGAACCCACCGCGCGCCGCAAGGCGCTCAGCAGAACGCGGTCCTCGACCGATTCCGGACAAAACGTCGCGGAAACCTTCGACTGCGCGCCGGAGTTTGCCGAGCGCGGATCACGCTTCGCTGGGGGCTTCCTTGAACTTGCCATAGCTCATCAGACGGGCGTGCCGGGCCGCGAGCAGATCCTTGGTCTTGACGCCCTGGAATTGGCGCAGGGCATCGGCCAGGGCGCGCTTGAGCAGGACGGCCATCTCGTCGGGATCGCGATGCGCCGCACCCACCGGCTCGGCGACGATGCGGTCGATCAGGCCGAGCGCCTTGAGGCGATTGGCGGTCAGGCCGAGCGCCTCGGCCGCATCGGACGCGCGCTCGGCGCTCTTCCACAGGATCGACGCACAGCCCTCCGGGGAGATCACCGAATAGGTCGAGTACTGGAGCATGAGCACCATGTCGGCGACGGCGATCGCCAACGCGCCGCCCGAACCGCCCTCGCCGATGATCGTCGAAATGATCGGCACCTGCAGCTGCGACAGCACGTACAGATTGTGGCCGATCGCCTCGGACTGACCCCGCTCCTCGGCGTCGATGCCGGGATACGCGCCCGGCGTGTCGACGAACGTGAACAGCGGCAGGCGGAATTTCTCCGCCAGCTTCATCAGGCGCAGCGCCTTGCGGTATCCCTCCGGCTTGGGCATGCCGAAGTTGCGCATCGCGCGCTCCTTCGTGTCGCGCCCCTTCTGCTGGCCGATCACCATCACCGGCTGGCCATTGAACCGCGCAAGGCCTCCGACGATGGAGGGATCGTCGGCAAACGCGCGATCGCCGTGCAGCTCATGGAAGTCGGTGAAGATCCGGTTGACGTAATCGAGGGTGTAGGGCCGCTGCGGATGGCGCGCGAGCTGCGAAATCTGCCAGGGCGTGAGCTTGGCGTAGATCTCCTGCAGCAGCCCCCGGCTCTTTTCCTGCAGGCGGGCGATTTCGTCGGAAATGTCGACGGCGGAATCGTCCTGGACGAATCGCAGCTCCTCGATCTTCGATTCGAGATCGGCGATCGGCTGTTCGAAATCCAGAAATGCGGTCTTGGCGGGCGGCATGGCGTTGTCTTTCAATATTCGACCGGAACCGGGTCCAGGCTGCGCCAAAGGTACCAGGTCGCGACGCTGCGATAGGGCGCCCAGCGTCGGCCCAGCTGCGCAACCTTTTCCCGTCCGGCACCGCGCAGGAGATCGGCAGCCGTCTCCCCAGGAAAATAGTGCATCCCGACCGCCTTGAGCAGGCCGAGGTCGTCCAGCGGCAGCACGTCGGGGCGCAGAAGATTAAAGATCAAAAACATCTCGGCTGTCCAGCGGCCGATGCCGCGGATTTCCGTCAGGCGGCGAATGACCGCCTCGTCGTCCCAGGCGGCCATCCCGGCGACGTCGATGCGCCCGTCCGAAAAATGGCGGGCCAGATCGCGCAGGTATTCGACCTTGCGTTCCGACAGGCCGCAGGCCCGCAAGGTCGCCGCACGGCGGCGCAGCAGCGATGCCGCCGCATCCGCCGCCTCCAGTTCGGGGCAGCGCACGCAGAGCCGCTGCCATACCGAATCGGCGGCCTTCACCGAAATCTGCTGTCCGACGATCGAGCGCGCAAGCGTGAGAAAACCATCGCCCCGGCTCGCCAGCGCCACGCGCGGGTGGCCGGCGATGATCGCGCCCAGGGTCGGATCCGCCCCGCGCAGACGGCGCTTGGCGGATGTCCAATATTGCGGGGGAGGAGGAACCCCTAGCTCCGCCGCCATGTCGTACCGCCCGGCCCGTCTTCCAGCACGATGCCGTCGGCCGCGAGTTCGGCGCGGATGCGGTCGGCGGTCGCAAAATCGCGCGCCTTCTTGGCGGCTGCGCGCGCCGCGATCCGTTCCGCAACCCGGTCCTCGACCCGTTCGCCGCCCACGCTGTCGCCGCCCGCCTCCGTCCCGCCGGGCGCCGATTGCAGGAACGCGTCGGCATCGTCCTGCAGCAGGCCGAGCACGCCGCCCAGCGCGCGCAACTGCGCTGCCGCGGCCGGCGACTTGCCGCGGTTGACCTCGCCGGCCAGATCGAACAGTTCGGCCACCGCCGCGGCCGTATTGAAATCATCGTCCATCGCCGCGGCGAAGCGCTGCGCATGCGGCTCCTGCCAGTCCACCGCGACCGGGGCGCGCGCGAAGCCCCGCAGCGCGGTGTAGAGCCGCCCCAGCCCGGCGCGCGCGTCGGCGAGCAGGTCCGGGGTGAAGGAGATCTGCCCGCGGTAGTGCGTCCGGACCAGGAAGAACCGCAGGACTTCGGGCTGGCACCGGGCCAGGGCATCGCGGATGGTAAGGAAGTTGCCCAAGGATTTGGACATCTTTTCCTCGCCCACGCGCAGCGCACCGCAGTGCATCCAGAGATTGGCCAGACGCTCGCCGAACGCGCCTTCGCTTTGCGCGATCTCGTTTTCGTGGTGGGGAAAGATCAGATCCGGACCGCCGCCGTGAATGTCGAAGGTGTGCCCGAGGGTCGCGGCGGACATTGCGGAACATTCGATATGCCAGCCCGGCCGACCCGGCCCCCAGGGCGAAGGCCAGTGCGGTTCGTCGTCCTTGGCGTGCTTCCAGAGCGCGAAATCGAGCGGATCGTGCTTGGCCTGGCGGACCTCGATGCGCTCGCCGGCGCGCAACTCGTCGAGCGAGCGGCCCGAGAGCTTGCCGTAGCCGGGAAACTTGCGGACCGCGAAATCGACGTCGCCGTCCTCGGCAAGATAGGCCAGCCCCTTGCGCTCCAGGGTGCCGATGAGGTCGAGCATCTGCGGGATGTACTCGGTGGCGCGGGGCTCGACGTCGGGCGGCTGGATGCCCAGCGCACCGAGGTCTTCGTGCATGGCGCGGATGTTGCGCTCCGTCACCGCGGAAATCGGCTCCCCGCGCTCCTGGGCGCGGCGGATGATCTTGTCGTCGACGTCGGTGATGTTGCGCACGTAGGTCACGCGCAGGCCGCGGGCGCGCAGCCATCGCTGCACGACGTCGAACGCCACCATCAGGCGCGCGTGTCCGAGGTGGCAAAGGTCGTAGGTGGTCATGCCGCACACGTACATGCGCACATGCCCCGGCTCGAGGGGAACGAGATCTTCGACGCGGCGGGAAAGGGTGCTGTAGATTCGGATCGTCATGGAGGTCGGCAGGGAATCGCCATGCGGCCCCGCCCGAGCGGCGACCGGGTGCGCACACGACCGGCACGCCTTCGGGACCACTTCGGGACCGCTTCGTCGGGACCCGGCGGGCAGGCAGACCGGCTGTCCGGCTGTCCGGCAGGCGGAGCGGCTGTCCGTCGCGAACCCGCGTTTCGGAGATTCCTTAGAATGACGAATTCCAGTATATCAGCGCCCTAGCTTCCTTCGATCCCTGCACCGGATTCCGCCTTGTCACCCAACCCTCGTTTTTCCGACGCTCGTCTTTCCAACCGGGTCGCCGCGGCACTGATCGCCGCCGCGGCCGTCACGGCGCCCGCCGCGCATGCGCAATCGGCAAACGCCCAGGCCGCGCCCACGATCGCCCCCACGTTCGCCGCGAAGCCGCCGGTGCCGGCGAACGACAACCCGACCGCCACCGCGATGAAGGCCATTGCCGGCGCCTTGCGCAAGGGCGATCGGACGGGAGCGTTGAAGCTTGCCGACGCATTTCTCGCCACCCACCATCGGAATCTTTCCGTGCGCTTCCAGCGCGCAGTGATTCTCGAAGACCTGAACCGCCTGCCGGATGCCGCCGCCGCGTTCGAATCGCTCACCCGGGATTTCCCGGAATTGCCCGAGCCCTACAACGATCTGGCGGTGATCCACGCCGCCCAGGGCCATCTCGAACTGGCGGAACAGGACCTCCGCCGCTCGATCGGCGCGCAGCCGAACTACGTGACCGCGCGCGAGAACCTGGGCGACCTGTACATCGCCATGGCGATCGCCTCGTATGCGAACGGCGTCAAACTGGCGCCCGCCGACGGCGCGCTCCGCAAGAAGCTCGCGATGGCCCGCAGCCTGTCGGCCGAATTGACGAAGGCGCGCTGAGCGCCGTATTTCGCACCGTATCCCGCAACCACCCCAGCCCCCTCCTGCAAGCGGGAAGGGGCACTTCAGGAGAATCCCCCGTGACACGATTCCGTAGCGCCCTCGCCCTCCTTGCCGTCGCCGCCTGCGCAGCGCTGCCCCTCCGCCCCGCGGCCGCTGGGGAAACAGCCAAGCCGGTGATCGTCACCCTCGACACCAACGTCGGCAAGATCGTGCTTGCGCTCGACCCGCAGCGCGCACCCCGGACCGTGGCGAATTTCGTGCACTACGTCCGCGACGGGTTCTACCGCGGCACGATCTTTCACCGCGTCATCCCCGGCTTCATGATCCAGGGCGGGGGCTACACGAAGGACCTGACCGAAAAGCCGACTCGCGACCCGATCCCCATCGAGAGCAACAACGGCCTCAAGAACCTGCGCGGCACCATCGCCATGGCGCGCACCAGCGACCCGAACTCGGCCACCGCGCAGTTCTTCATCAACATCGTCGACAACGGCTTTCTCAACTACCCCGGCCAGGACGGCTACGGCTACACCGTATTCGGCCGCGTGATTTCGGGCCTGGGCGTGGTCGACCGGATCGCCGCGATCCCCACCACGTCGCAAGACGGGGCGTTCCAGAACCTGCCCTCGACGCCGGTGGTGATCGAGGACGCACATCTCGGCAACAATTGACCCTTTCACCCCGCCAACTGGAGAAAATCCCCATGTCCAAAGTCATCCTGCACACCAACCACGGCGCGATCGGCATCGAACTCGACGCGGAGCGCGCTCCCCAGACCACGGAAAACTTCCTCGAATACGCCCGGTCCGGCCACTACGACAACACGGTGTTCCATCGCGTGATCGACGGCTTCATGATCCAGGGCGGCGGGTTCGAACCCGGAATGCGGCAAAAGCCCACCCGCGCGCCGATCGACAACGAAGCCGCCAATGGCCTGCGCAACGACAAGTACACGATCGCGATGGCCCGCACCTCGGATCCGCACTCCGCAACCGCGCAGTTCTTCATCAACGTCGCCGACAACGACTTCCTCAACCACACGGCGCCCACGGCGCAAGGCTGGGGCTATTGCGTGTTCGGCAAGGTCGTCGACGGCACCGACATCGTCGACCGGATCAAGGGCGTGCGGACCGGCCGCAGCGGGTTCCATGAAAACGTGCCGTCGGAAGACGTGGTCATTGAGCGCGCGGAAGTGGCGGAATAAGGAGAAAGGGCGTGCTGCGCGACCCGGTGTTCATTTCGGATCTGCATCTCTGCGCGCAACGGCCCCGCACGCTCGCGCGCGCGCTTGCCTTCCTTGACGAGACCGCGGCGCGGCATGCGGAACTGGTCATCCTCGGCGATCTGTTCGAATACTGGCCCGGCGACGACAGCCTGGACGCGCAGACACCCGACGACGACGTCGGGCGCACGGTCGTCGCCGCCCTGCGGCGGCTCGCCGATCGCGGCGTCGCGGTTTCCGTGATGCACGGCAACCGCGACGTGCTGCTGGGCGCGCGCTTCGCCGAAGCGGCCGGCGCCCGCCTGCTGCCCGACCCCGTGGTCGAGCAGGTCGGCGCCGGGCCGGTCACGATCCCCACGCTGCTCTCGCATGGCGACGCCTACTGCACGCGCGACACCGCCTACCAGCAATTCCGGCTGCAGGCCCGCGACCCGCGCTTCCAGGCCGCATTCCTCGCCCGCCCGCTCGCCGAGCGCCGCGCGCTCATCGGCCAGGCCCGTGCCCAGAGCGAACAGGAAAAGCAGCGCCTCGCCGCCGAGATCATGGACGTTACGCCGGAGGCCATCGCTCAGGCCATGCGCGAAGCCGGCGCGGCGCAGATGATCCACGGCCACACCCACCTGCCCGGCCGCCATGCCTTCCCGCTCGACGGCCGCGAAGCGGTGCGCTGGGTGCTGCCGGACTGGGACCACGATACGGAACCGGCGCGGGGGGGAAGCCTGCAGGTCGTGGACGGGGTGGTGGCGCCAGGCTAAGTGCGTCATGAAATTGCGGCGATGACGCCGGCACCACGCAGGCGAGCGGCGGCGGAACCCCTCAGCGATTCCGCTTCGACCCCACCCGCTCCGCCTTGGGGCGCTCCATCGCCGCCGCGATCCCGCGCAGGATGTCCACCTCGCTGCGGGTCGGCCGCGCCCGCAGCAGCAGGCGCCGCATCCGCGCCATCAGGTTCTTCGGCTGTGCCGGGTCCAGATAACCGACCGCGACCAGGGCCCGTTCGAGATGCCCGAACATCGCCTCGGTCTGCTCGACACCCGCCGCCGGATCTTCCTCGCGCGGTGCGGTTTGCGAAACGTCGCAGCGCGGCAGCGGCGCCAGGGGCGCACCTGCCTGCTGCAGCAATTCGCGGCGGCTTTCGTAGGCGGCGATCTGCGCCGCCTGCGCGAGATTGAGCGAGGCGCGCAGCGGATCCGCCGGAATCGCACAGACGGCGTGGCAGCGCTGCACGTCCTCGTTGGTCAGGCCCGTACGTTCGGTGCCGAACACGAACGCGATCTCCGCCCCATCCCGGCACGCCGCCTGCGCGGCCTCCCGCGCCGCCTCCCGGACCTCGACCGGTTCCGGTCCGAAACCGCGCGCATACCCGCTCATGGCGTATGCCCGCTGCACCCCGTCGAGCGCCTCGGCCAGCGAGTCGCAGCGCTGCGCCCCGACGAGCACGTCCGCCGCCGAGGTGGCGAAAGCCAGCGCCTCCGGGTCTTCGCGAAAGCCCGCGGTGCGCGGCTGCACCACCACGAGCCGGGAAAACCCCATGGTACGGATCGCCCTTGCGCAGGCGCCGATATTGCCCGCATGCGCGGGCGCGACCAATACGAATCGAAATTGCGAGAAACCCGACACCGAACACCCGTAAAATCGCGATTTGCGTCCACCGACCGCACGTGCCGCAGGGCCGTGCCCCCTCCCCATGCATCCGCTACTGAATACCGCCATCAAAGCCGCCCGCAAGGCCGGCGCCATCATCAACCGCGCCAGCCTGGACGTCGACCTGCTGAAAGTCAGCGCGAAGGGCCACGCCGATTTTGTCACGGAGGTCGACCGTGCCGCGGAACAGGTCATCATCGAGACGATTTCCCAGGCCTATCCCGACCACGGTTTTCTCGCCGAGGAGTCGGGACGAAGCCAACCGCAAGGCGCCAAGGGCGACTACACCTGGATCATCGACCCGCTCGACGGGACGACCAACTTCATCCACGGGTTCCCGCAATACGCGGTGTCGATCGCCTGCATGCAGGACGGACAGATCACCCAGGCGGTGATCTACGACCCCTCGCGCAACGACCTCTACACGGCGACCCGCGGCCGCGGCGCGTTCCTCAACGACCGCCGCATCCGCGTATCCAAGCGCAGCCAGATGGCCGAAGCCCTGATCGGGACCGGATTCCCCTTTCGCGACCTGGAATTCCTCGACCGCTACCTGGCGATCTTCCGCCGCGTCACCGCCGCCACCGCAGGGATCCGCCGCCCGGGCTCGGCCGCGCTCGATCTCGCGTGCGTCGCCGCGGGCCGCTATGACGGGTTCTGGGAGTTCCGGCTGTCGCCGTGGGACATCGCGGCGGGCATCCTGCTCGTGATCGAGGCGGGCGGCCTGGTCACCGACGATCAGGGCGGCGTCGGGTACCTGGAGAGCGGCAACGTCGTCTGCGGCAATCCCAAGATCGCCCCGCAATTGCTGCAACTCGTGAGCGGCGCCGAAACGGCGCCGCGGCTGTGAACGACGGATGGCTTGTCCCATGAAAGGCCCCGCTTTCTGCCCCGCTTTCTGCCGAACGGCGCCGCGCGTCCGCTACGGCGCCGTCGCCGTCACGGCAGCGGCCCTGATCGGGTTCGCGATCTACCTGCAGGAAGTGAAGGGGCTCGAGCCCTGCCCGTTGTGCATCCTGCAGCGCTATGCCTATGTGGTCGTTGCAGCGGCCGCCCTGGTGGCCGCGCTGCTGCCGTCATCCGCGCCGCGAATCGCCGCGCGGATCGCGGCGTGGGTCGGGATCGCCTTCGCGGTGGCCGGCGCGGGCGTGGGGGTGTGGCACGTCTGGCTGCAGACCCATCCGCCCAAGTTCGCCTCCTGCGGGCCGAGCCTGCAGTATCTCGTCGCCAACCTGCCCTTGGGGCGCGCCCTGCCGCGCATTTTCCAGGGCTACGCGGACTGCACGGAGGTTACGTGGCGATTCCTGGGACTGACGATCCCGGCCTGGTCGCTGCTGTGTCTGCTGGGGCTGGCGGCGGTGCTATGGGGAGCGCAGCGGCGCAACGACGCTGCGCAGCAATAAGAAGCGGGTTTTCTCTGCCTGCACCCGCCTCCTATTGCCGGCGATGAAAATTACGCGGCGGCGGGTTCGCTCGTCGCCTTGCCGGAGTAGGTGGTCCAGCAGTGCCGCGAGAAGTCGTAGAGCTTGCAGTTGCGCGCGGTCTCGAAATACCAGCGCCAGGAGAACGGCTGGATGACGATGCGCTGGGGCAGCAGGTCTTCGAGCATCTTCTGGGCGTTCTTCAACCGGTAGAGCGGAATGCTCATGTCCAGGTGATGGGCGGTGTGTTCCATGATGTGATGCAGCACCGCGCCGAACCGCAGCGGGAAGGTCAGGTGCACGGTCGTCGAGATGAACGGCTGCGCGCGCGCCCACGCGATGCGGTCGTCGTACCAGTTGACCTTGACGTGGGTATGGTGGACGTACACCACGAACCCGATCATCGAATTCCAGAAGAAGAACGGCACGACCCACCCGAACACCAGCACGGGCGCGATGGCCTGGCCGGTCGCATGCGCGGCCCAGGCCAGGACCGCGGCCCAGGCCAGCCCGAATGCGCTCACCAGCACGTTGTCCCAGAAGAAGATCGGACGGCGCGTGCCCATGTACGTCTTGCTCGGGAAGAACATGCGCAGCCACCAGATCTCGAACATGTAGTACAGGCCCGGCGCCCAGCCGCTGCGATAGATCCGGTCGAGCACGCGCCGCATGGGCGGGAGCGCCTCGAATTCCTCGCGCGTGAGCGGCGCCCACACGAAGTCGAAGCCCTTGAGATTGGTGTACCCGTGATGCACGACGTTGTGCCCGATATCCCACAGGCTGTAGGGCGTGATCGACGGCAGGAACGCGATGCGCCCCAGCACCTTGTTGAGCCGGCGATGCGGCGTCAGGCTTTGGTGGCAGGCATCGTGCCCGATGATGAACAGCCGGCCGATCCAGAACCCGGCGATCATGCCGAACAGCAGCTTGATCGGCCAGGAGTGTGCGAGCACCGTCCCGCCGAGCAGGGAAAACAGGACGAGATAGTCGAACACCAGCAGCACGATGGCGTATGCCGTCGTGCGCTCCGCCAGCGGGATGAGCCAGCGGCGCATGATCTTCCG
Source organism: Pseudomonadota bacterium (assembly GCA_021838715.1). Taxonomy (GTDB): domain Bacteria; phylum Pseudomonadota; class Gammaproteobacteria; order Burkholderiales; family Burkholderiaceae_F; genus GJ-E10. The sequence goes on from JAKCCX010000009.1 coordinate 21,564, forward strand.
GTGCGGCAGCGGCTCGCCGACCGGGATCGGGGCGAGGGGGAGAGAACCGGTTTCGGATGAAAGGTCCGGCGAGATTCCCGTCGGAGAAGAGGCCTCTGCGGCCGGCATCGATGATATGGACGACATATGTTCCAGCAATGCAGGGCCAAAACGGCCCCGGAAAAAACAACGGCCGGGGGATCCTACCTCCCGAGCGCGACCGGACTTTGACCTAAGTAAAACAAAACAAGGTATTTTACTGTGCTTGGTGGCTTGTGGCACATCCAGCGTGCACGTCCGTCGTTCGCCGGCCGCACCCACGCCCATGGCGTCCCCATCGCGGAAGCGGTCGCGGCGTTCCGTCCCGCCCCGGGATCGGCACCTGCCGCCCCTGGACCGATGGGGGTTCCCAACCGAAGCCGGATTCACGATCAGCACATTGGACACGAAACAGCATACCCCGGTGATGCAGCAATATCACCGGATCAAGGCGCAATACCCAGAAGAACTCGTCTTTTACCGGATGGGGGACTTCTATGAACTGTTCTACGACGACGCGGAAAAGGCTGCGCGGCTGCTCGGCCTGACCCTGACCGCGCGCGGACAGTCGGGCGGCGCACCGGTGAAGATGGCCGGCGTGCCGGCCGTGAGCGTCGATCAATACCTCGCCCGGCTCGTGCAACTGGGCGAGTCGGTTGCGATCTGCGAGCAGGTGGGTGATCCGGCGACGGCCCGCGGCCCGGTGGAACGCAAGGTCGTCCGGGTGGTCACCCCGGGAACGCTGACCGACCAGGATCTGCTGCCGAACAAGCGCGACGCGGCGCTGGCGGGGATCGCCTTCGGCCCGGCGTCGAACCCGGGCGCCGCGGGCCGGGGCGCCGCCGGCGACGCAGCGGTGGCGGTCGCCTGGCTGGTGCTGGCCAGCGGGGATCTGCGGGTGCTCGAGACGACGGCCGCGGACCTCGACTCCGAACTGGCACGCATCGCACCGGCCGAAATCGTCGCGGCGGAGGGGCAGTCGGCGCGGATCCGCGCCGCGGTTCCGGTCCGCAACGCACCCGACTGGCACTTCGACGCCGCCCGCGGCGATCAACTACTGCGCGAGGCGCTCGGCGTGGCGAGCCTCCAGGCCTTCGACCTCGACCGGCGGCCGCTGGCTCTGGCCGCCTGCGCGGGCCTCCTCGATTACGCCCGCCATACCCAGGGCCGGCAAGCCGGGGAGCGCTTGGCCCATATCGTCACCGTGCGGGTCGAATCGCATTCCGACTACATCGGCATCGATCCGGTCACGCGGCGCAACCTCGAGATCACCGAGGCGATTCGCGACCCGGCGGCGCCGACGCTTTTTTCCACGCTCGACCGCTGTGCGACCGGGATGGGCAGCCGGCGTCTGCGCCACTGCCTGCACCATCCGCTGCGCGATTCCCGGGCGGTGCGGGCGCGCCAGGAGACGATCGCCGCCCTGCTGCGCGCCGACGCCGCGCAGCCCATGCTGGACGCACTGTCGGCGGTGCCCGATCTCGACCGCATCGCCAGCCGCATCGCGCTGCGCTCGGTGCGCCCGAAGGAACTCGCCGCCCTGCGGGCCTGCGCGCCGGCGCTCGGCCGGGCGGCGGCGCTCGCCGATGCGCTCGACGTTCCCCGTTCCCCGGGCGGCGCGATTGCGGGCCCGCTCGCCTTGGCCGAAACGCTGGTGCGACGCCTCGCCGGCGCGCTGGCGGAGGAGCCGGCATACAGCCCGCGCGACGGCGACGTGATGCGCACGGGCTTCGACGCGGAACTCGACGAACTGCGTGCGCTGCGCGCCAACGCCGGCGCCTTCCTCGTCGACCTCGAAGCGCGCGAGCGCGCGCGCACCGGGATTCCCAACCTGCGGGTGGAATACAACCGCGTGCATGGCTACTACATCGAAGTCACCAACGGCCAGGCGGACAAGGTTCCCGAGGATTACCGCCGCCGCCAGACCCTGAAGAACGCGGAGCGCTACATCACGCCGGAACTCAAGTCCTTCGAGGACCGCGCACTCTCCGCGCAGGAACGCGCACGCGCGCGCGAAAAGGAATTGTTCGACGCGCTGCTGCGGGATCTGGAACCGGAGATCGGGCCCTTGCTGCGCACCGCGGATGCCGTGGCGACGATGGACATGCTGAGCGCGTTCGCCGCGCATGCCCGCGCGGCGGGCTGGGTCCGGCCGACGCTGCGGCCGCAGCGCGGCATGGATGTCGACGGCGCGCGCCATGCGGTCGTCGAACAGACCCTCGAGACGTACACCCCCAACGACTGCCTCCTCGATGACACCCGGCGCATGCTCATCATCACCGGCCCGAACATGGGCGGGAAATCCACCTACATGCGCTCGGTGGCGCTCATCGCCCTCCTGGCGCACTGCGGCAGCTATGTTCCCGCGGCACGAGCGGAGATCGGACCGGTGGACCGGATCTTCACCCGCATCGGTGCGGCCGACGATCTCGCGCGCGGCGCGTCGACCTTTCTCGTCGAGATGACCGAAGCGGCGGCCATCCTGCACAGCGCCGGCCGTTGCAGCCTGGTGCTCATGGATGAGATCGGCCGCGGCACCTCGACCTTCGACGGCATGGCGCTGGCCGGCGCGATCGCGCGCGCCCTGGTCCAGACCAACGACTGCCTGACGCTGTTCGCCACCCATTACTTCGAAATCACGGCGCTCGCGGCGCAATTGCCCGGCGTGGCGAACGTGCACGTCGCGGCGACGCAGACGCGGGGCAAACTGGTTTTCCTGCACCAGATACGGGAAGGTCCGGCCAGCCAGAGCCACGGCCTCGCCGTTGCCGCCCTGGCGGGCGTGCCCCAGGCCGTGATCGGCCATGCCCGCGAACTGCTTGCCCGACTGGAGACGAACGCCGCGGCGACGGCGGCAATCGACGCACGGCAGCCGGATCTGTTTGCCGCCGCGGAGGTTCCCGTGCCTGCGGCGCCGGAACCGGAGATGCCGAAGGCACCGATGGCCGACCCCCTGCGCGCGCGCCTGCGGGAGATCGACCCCGACCGGCTGACGCCGCGGGAGGCGCTCGACCTGCTCTATGCGCTGCGCGAAGAAGCGGGAACGGGAGATCGGGAGTGAACGCGCGGGAGCCCCGTGGTGCTGCCGCCGCCCTCACCCCCGCCCTCTCCCGCCTCCACGGGAGAGGGGGAAACCGGTCCGCTGCGCATGCGGATGCCCGGGCCCGCGCGAAGGACACGACACATGCCTGATCGGCGACCCTTTTTCGACCCCCTGCCGCCGCCGCTCGCCCGCCTGGGACCGATTCCGGTCGCGCAATTCCTGCGCCGGACCTGGCACCGCACGCCGCTGCTCGTCCGGCAGGCGATTCCCGGGTTCGCCAGTCCGGTCACCCGCGACGATCTCTTCGCACTGGCGCAGGATGAGGATGTCGAGTCGCGGCTCGTCGAGCACGGCGCCGACCGCTGGCGGCTGCGCCGCGGGCCGTTTTCCGCGCGCGCGCTGTCCGGATCCCGGCGCAAGGACTGGACGGTGCTCGTACAAGGCGTCGATCTCCACCTCCCCGCAGTGGCGAGCCTCGCTGCGCGTTTCCGCTTCCTGCCGCTGGCGCGCTTCGACGACGTGATGATCAGCTACGCCACCGATGGCGGCGGCGTGGGTCCGCATGTCGACCAGTACGACGTGTTCCTGCTCCAGGCACAAGGCCGTCGGCGCTGGCGCATCGCCGAGCATTTCGATCCGCGGCTGCGCGAAGGGATGCCGCTGCGGCTGCTGGCGAACTTCCATGCCGAACAGGAGTGGGTGCTCGAACCCGGGGACCTGCTCTACCTGCCGCCCGGGGTCGCCCACGACGGCGTCGCACAGGGCGAGAGCATCACGATCTCCATCGGGTTTCGCGTCCCGACGCGCCAGGAACTGGCGGACGCCTGGGCGGAGCGGCAGGGCCGCACGGCACCGCTGCCCGGCCACCTGCCCGATACCGTGCGACGGCGCGCCGCCAGCCCCGCGCGCCTGCCGGAAGAACTGGTACGGGCCGCGCGCGCCGCGCTGCGCAACACCGTGCCCACCACCCGACAACTGCGCCAGACCCTGCTCGAACACTGCACCGAACCCAAGCCCCAGGTGTTTTTCGATCCGCCGCGGCCGCCGATGCCGCCGTCCCGCTTCGCGCAGCGCATCCGCCGCGACGGGGTTGCCGCCGATCTGCGCACCCGCATGCTCTATTCCGGCGCCGATTTCGCGATCAACGGCGAACTGCAGGAGGCGCTGTCCGCGCTTCCGGCATCGGACCGGCGTCGCCTGCGAGCACTGGCCGAACGGGGGCGCCTATCCCCCGAATCGCTGGCGGAATCCGGCGCGCCGCCCCGGAGCGCCTCCGCACTGCCCGGCCGAGGAGTCCGACGGACGCATTCCCAAAACCACGCTACCGCAGTGCAGCAACAATCCTTGGAGAGGCTGCTGTATGCGTGGTATCGCAACGGTTGGTTGCATTTATTTCCCTAGCAAATTTGCGGCAAAACACGGGGGCCGCCCTAGGAATCCCCTACAATTGCTGCGCCGCGGGAGATCCGCCTCCGATGGAGATCGTCACCCGTCCCGCGTCGCCGGGAGCGCGCGCGCCCGCCGGGCGGTGGAAAATCGCGGCAATCGCATACCCCTATCGAACAAAAGGAACACACCATGAAAAAAATCCTCATCGCCGCCACACTGAGCATCGCTGCTCTGGCTGCATGCCAAAAATCGGAACAGCCGGCAGCGCCCGCGCAGGCGCCGGCCCCCGCGGCCGCTCCGGCTGCCCCGGCTGCCGCACCGGCTCCGGCCGCTGCCCCGGCCGCGCCCGCCAACGGTGCCGCCGCTCCGGCTGCGCCCGCGAACGGTGCCGCCGCCCCTGCCGCCAACGACAAGAAGCAGTAAGCGCAGCGCCAGGCGCCACGAAAAAAGGCCGGGAAATTTCCCGGCCTTTTTTCGTTTTCCGCCCCCGCGGCCAGCCCGGCGAACCGGGCCGTGCGGGCGGCCCCCTCCTACATCGCGTCGCGCAGACGACCCAGCACGTGCTGCGCCGCCAGACTGCCATCCGGCTTGCCGTCGGGGTCCTGCACCTCGATGGTCGTGATGGTGCCGTCGGAATGCAGGGCGATCCGGAAGCGCTGAGCGGCGATCTGGGCATCGGAATTGAACACCCGGTTCCACCAGTTGCGTTTGGCGCGTTGCGCCGCCTCATAGCTCGGATCCAGGTAGCGGATGTGGTAGAGCCAGTGCGCCGGGTCGCGCCCCGTCACCGTGAAGTCGACGCGATCGATCGCCGCCGCCACACGCTGCCAGACGTCGTCGATCGACTCCTGGACCTGCAGGGTCGTGATGCCGTCGACGATCACGGTATGGACATCGGATTCCACATGCACCGTCGGAACAGCCGGCGCAGGAGCCGGTGCGGCAGCAGCCGCCGGCGCCGCGGCAACCGCGACCGGCGCCTGGGCAACCGCGAACTTCAGCGCGATCCGCTGGAGCATTGCGGCAGCCAGTTGCGGATCGGGATGCTTGTATTGCCAGGCCGTCTGATCCCGGAACTGGGAAGTGAAAACCTCCTCCATCGCATGTTCGGAGACGGTGACTTCCGTATGTTTGCCGACGGATTGCACCAGCGCACGGTACTTCTGGCGCGTTCCGTTCGCGTCGTAGGCGCCGAACACCTTGTGCAGGCTGTCGCGCAGGATGTCCTCGTGGAGCATCGGGCGCGATTCCGCCCAATCGGTCTCGATCAGGCCCACGGCAGGCTGGTCGACCGCGACCTTGTAGCCCATCGAGATCCAGAGATCCTTGATGGCGGCATACACGGCAGCGGGCGGCGCATCGACATCGAGCCACTGATCGCGGCCATCCTGGACGATGCGCGCATGCATCTTGGCCGGCGGCACCGCCGTCGACCCGGCGCCGGCGACCGCCGTGGCCGCCGTGGCCGCCGTCCCGCCGGCAGCCGCAGTCTGGCCCCGGCTTGCCGCCGAGCGGGCCGCCGCCGGAACCGAATAGCGGGCATCGGCCGCGACCGGACTCAGATCGGGAGGGACTTCCAGCGGTTCGAGATCGGGCTTCGCATGGTGGTAATCGTAGGTGCCGTCGTTCTGGTCCTGCGAACCGAAATGAAACCAGGACGGCGTCGAACACGCGCCCAGCATCGCGAGGGACACCGCCGCAGCGAGCGGTCGCGCGGCGCGGAGGGTACGTTGCAGGCTTCGCCTTGGGAGCACGATGGTCCTTTTACTGTTTACGTTTCGATCCATATCCGGCGATGATCGGTGACGCGGCATTCACGCCACGCCGCCGATCCCGGCATCGCGCATCGCCTGCGCAACGATCTCCTGCCCCGACGCCGACAGCGGCACCAGCGGCAGGCGGATGCCGGCGGGAATCCGCCCCATGCGCGCCAAGGCCCATTTCGCCGGCACCGGATTCGGTTCGACGAACAGGCGTACGTGCAGCGGCATCAGATGTTCGTTGATCGCGCGCGCCGTCGCGACGTCGCCGCGCAGCGCCGCCGCGCACATCTCGGCCATCGGGCGCGGCGCCACGTTGGCGGTGACGGAGATCACGCCGTCGCCGCCCAGGAGCAGATAGGCGAGGCCGGTATCGTCGTTGCCGCTGTAGAGCGCGAACTCGCGGCTTCCGTTGCGCGCAACGCGATGCTGCAGAACCCGCCGCATCTCCACGACCCGCGCCAGATCGCCGCTGGCATCCTTGATGCCCACGATGCCCGGCACCTGCGCGAGACGCATGGTGGTGTCGACGGAAAGGTCGGTGCCCGTACGCGACGGCACGTTGTAGAGGATCACCGGCAGGTCGACCGCCTCCGCGACGGCGCGGAAATGGCGATACAAGCCTTCCTGCGTCGGGCGGTTGTAGTAGGGAACGACCTGCAGCGAGGCGTCCGCGCCGACGCGCCGCGCCTCGCGGGTGAGCTCGATGGCTTCCTGGGTGGAGTTGGCACCGGTGCCAGCGATGACCTTGACCCGCCCCGCCGCCGTCTCGACGGCGATGCGGATCAGTTGCACATGTTCTTCCGGATCGACGGTGGCCGATTCGCCGGTGGTGCCGACGGCGACGATCGCGTTGGTGCCTTCGTCGATGTGCCAGTCGATCAGCTTGCGGTAGGAATCCCAGTCGAGGGATCCGTCTTCCCGCATGGGCGTGACGATGGCGACCAAACTTCCGGTGATAGCAGTCATAGGTTTCTGGCGTTCGGGCGGCACGATTGCAGGCGGATGTCCGGGCCGCGCACCTCGCGCAGCAATGGGATGGATGCCCTCCGTTCGGGCGCGGAGGAGCACGCGGCCCGGACATCCGCCCGCCTGTGAGACGCGAGGGTTCTAACTATAACCGAGCCCCATCGCCTCGCGAACGTCCCGCATCGTTTCCTGCGCCGCCGCCCGCGCCCGGTCGCAGCCGTCGGCGACGATCGATCGCAGCAGCGACGGGTCGTCCAGGTAGGGTTGCGCACGCTGGCGCCACGGCTCCTGCTCGGCCAGCATGGCGTCGATCACCGGCTGCTTGCAGTCGAGACAGCCGATCCCCGCGCTGCGGCAGCCCTTCACCACCCAATCCTGCACGTCCGGCGAAGAGTAGATCCGGTGCAGGTCCCAGACCGGGCAGCGTTCGGGCTCGCCGGGATCGGTGCGGCGCACGCGCGCCGGATCCGTCATCATCTTGCGGATCTTGTCGGTGAGCGTCTTGGGATCTTCGCGCATCGAAATGGTGTTGCCGTAGCTCTTGCTCATCTTCTGGCCGTCGAGTCCGGGAAGACGCGGCGACTCGGTCAGCGCATGCTCGGGCTCGATCAGGATCACCCGGCGCGCCCCCTCGAGGTAGCCGAAGAGCCGCTCGCGGTCGCCGTGCGACAGGCTTTGCGACTCCGCCAGCAGCGCGCGGCCGCGCTCCAGCGCCTCGTCGTCGCCCTGCTCCTGATAGCGCGCGCGCAGTTCGAGATAGAGCTTGCCGCGCTTGCCGCCCAGCTTTTTGACGGCGGCGGCGGCTTTTTCCTCGAAGCCGGGTTCGCGCCCGAAAAGATGGTTGAAACGGCGCGCGACTTCGCGCGTCATTTCGATGTGGGGGATCTGGTCCTCCCCCACCGGCACGAGGTTGGCACGGTAGATCAGGATGTCGGCCGCCTGCATCAGCGGGTAGCCGAGGAAGCCGTAGGTGGAAAGGTCGCGGTCGCGCAGCCGTTCCATCTGGTCCTTGTAGGTCGGGACGCGCTCCAGCCAGCCGAGCGGGGTCGACATGGCCAGCAGCAGGAACAATTCGGCATGCTCGGGAACGCGCGACTGGATGAACACGGTCGCCTTGGCGGGATCGACCCCGGCGGCGAACCAGTCGATCAGCATTTCCCAGACGCTCTCCTCGAGCACTTCCGGGGTGTCATAGTGGGTGGTGAGCGCGTGCCAGTCGGCGGCAAAGAAAAAGCAGGGGTGCTCGTCCTGCATGCGCACCCAGTTCTTGAGCGCGCCGTGATAATGCCCGATGTGCAGGGCGCCCGTGGGGCGCATTCCGGAGAGGACTCGATCAGCGAACATCACGCCATTCTACGGGAACCGGGGCGACAAACCGCGGCGCAGCCGGGCCGCGCGGGCGCCCACGACCGATCAGCCCAACCCCAGCCGTTCCAGATCCCCCCGCCCTTCCCGCACCACCTGCGGCTCCTTGCCGGTGAGATCGATGATGGTCGTCGGCTGGACGCCGCAATTCCCGGCGTCGAGCGCCAGGTCGATCTGCCCCCGCAGGCGCGCCGCGATGGCGTCGCCGTCGTTCAGCGGCAGGTCGTCGCCGGCGAGCTGCAGGGTCGTGCCCATCACCGGCTGGCCCAGTTCCTCCAGCAGATCGCGCATCACCGGATGATCCGGCACGCGGATGCCGATCGTCTTGCGCGACGGATGGGACAGACGCCGCGGCACCTCGCGCGTCGCTTCCAGGATGAAGGTATAGGGACCGGGGGTTGCCAGGCGCAGCAGGCGATAGGCGGCGTTGTCCACCTTCGCATAGGTCGCGATCTCGGAGAGATCACGACACAGCAGGCTCAAATGATGGCGCTCGTCGATGCCGCGCAGGCGCCGGATCCGGTCGACCGCCGCCTTGTCGTCGAGCTGGCAGATCAGGGCATAGCAGGAATCGGTGGGCGCAGCCACGATCCCGCCCTGCGCGAGCGTCTGCGCCGCGCTGCGCAGCAGGCGGCGCTGCGGATTCTGCGGATGGATCGTAAAAAAATGTGTCACCCCGCTATGATAGAAGGTATGGCCATCTACCGTCTCGGCGATCGGATCCCGCAGATCCACCCAACCGCGTACATCCATGAAAGCGCCGTCGTCATCGGCGACGTCGTCATCGGCGCGTACGCCAGCATCTGGCCCGGCGTGGTCCTGCGCGGCGACCGCGAACCGGTCGTCGTCGGCGAGGAAACCAACATCCAGGACGGCAGCGTGCTGCATACCGAGATGGGGTCGCCGGTCGTGCTGGGAAACCGCGTGACCATCGGCCACATGGTGATGCTGCACGGCTGCACGATCGGCGACGGATCGCTCGTCGGCATCCAGGCGGTGGTGCTCAACAACAGCGTTGTCGGCCGTCACTGCCTGGTCGGCGCCGCCGCCCTCCTCACGGAAGGGAAGCGCGTTCCCGACGACAGTCTGGTGATCGGTGCGCCGGGGCGCGTGCTGCGCGAACTGCGGCCCGAGGAGATCGCCGACCTGGAGGCGAGCGCGACGGCGTACGTGGAATACGCGGAGATGTTCCGGTCGCAATTGCAGCGGATCGGGTGAGCGCGCGGGGGGCGGATCAGGGCGATGGCGGGGCGCTCCCGGCGCCCCCGGATTTCCGCTGCGCCGGCGGCGCGAACTGGAAATAGACCTCCCCCGGCTTGATCATATGCAGATCGTGGCGCGCGCGCTCCTCGATCGCCTCCGAACCGCCGTGCAGGCTCGCGATCTCCGCCGACAGGGCCGCGTTGTGCGCCCGCAGATCGGCATTCTTCCGGTCCTGTCCCTGCAGCGTGCGCTGCAGGGACCACACCCGCAGCCAGCCCCCGTGACCGAACCAGAGCGGCCACTGGATGGCGAGCGACAAAGCGGCCAGTACGATTGCGAGCCGCTTCACGCTCGCCCGCGATCAAACCAGCACGTTGTAGAACGCCGCCCGGCCCGGGAAGCGCGCGACCTCGCCCAGATCCTCTTCGATCCGCAGCAGCTGGTTGTACTTCGCGATGCGGTCCGAACGCGACAGCGACCCGGTCTTGATCTGCAGCGCGTTGGTGGCGACGGCGATGTCGGCGATGGTCGAGTCTTCGGTTTCGCCCGAGCGATGGCTGATGACCGCGGTATACCCCGCCGTCTTGGCCATTTCGATCGCGGCCATCGTTTCGGTCAGCGTACCGATCTGATTGACCTTGATGAGGATCGAGTTGCCGATGCCGCGCCGGATGCCTTCCCGCAGGATCCTGGTGTTGGTGACGAAGATGTCGTCGCCCACCAGCTGGATCTTGCCGCCCAGCTTCTGCGTCAGGTGCTCCCAGCCGTCCCAGTCGTCTTCGGCCATGCCGTCTTCGACGGAGATGATGGGGTAGCGGTCGCACCACTCGCCCAGCACATCGGTGAACTGCTGCGCCGTGAGCGTCAGCCCTTCGGCGCCGAGATGGTAGCGGCCGTCGCGGTAGAACTCCGACGCGGCGCAGTCGACCGCCAGCGCCACCTGGGTGCCTGCTTCGAAGCCTGCGGCGTCGATCGCCGCCAGGATGAGCTGGATCGCTTCCTCGTGGTTCTTCACGCTGGGGGCGAATCCGCCCTCATCGCCCACCGCCGTGCTCATGCCGCGATCACCAAGAATCTTCTTGAGCGCATGGAAGACCTCGGCCCCGTAGCGCAGGGCCTCGGAGAAGCTCGGCGCCCCCAGGGGCACGATCATGAATTCCTGCATGTCGAGATTGTTGTTCGCATGCGCGCCGCCGTTGACGATGTTCATCATCGGCACCGGCATGTGCATCGCGCCCACGCCGCCCAGATAGCGGTAGAGCGGCAGACCCGACTCTTCGGCCGCCGCCTTGGCCACCGCCAGCGAAACGGCCAGCATGGCATTGGCGCCCAGGCGCGACTTGTTTTCCGTGCCGTCGAGGTCGATCAGGACCCGATCGAGGAATGCCTGTTCGGACGCTTCGAGGCCCATGACCGCCTCGGAAATTTCCGTGTTGAGGTTTTCGACCGCGGTCTGCACGCCCTTGCCCTGGTAGCGCGACTTGTCGCCGTCCCGCAGCTCGACCGCCTCGCGCGACCCGGTGGATGCGCCGCTGGGAACCGCCGCGCGGCCCATCACGCCGCTCTCCAGCAAAACATCGCACTCGACCGTGGGGTTGCCCCGGGAGTCCAGGATTTCCCGTCCGACGATGTCTACGATGGAACTCATACGTACCTTTCTCTCTTTCTTCGTGAAATTCTCCCCCCGCTCCGGGAGAAGAAACAATCCATTCGAAACGCTATGAAAAATCGTCTTCCAGCAGCGGCTGCGCCTTGACCGCCTCGTCGATCCGCCGCAGGATCGCGAGCAGATCGCGCACCCGTGCGAGCGGCACCGCGTTGGGGCCGTCGGATTTGGCGTTCTGCGGATCCGGATGGGTTTCGAGGAACACGCCCGAAACCCCGGCGGCGACCGCCGCGCGCGCCAGCACCGGAACGAACTCGCGCTGGCCCCCGCTGGCATGGCCCTGCCCGCCCGGCAACTGCACCGAATGCGTGGCGTCGAAGACGACCGGACAACCCGTGGAACGCATGATCGCCAGGGAGCGCATGTCGCTCACGAGGTTGTTGTAGCCGAAGGAAGCGCCGCGCTCGCACACCAGAAAACGGTCTTCGCTCAAGCCGGCCTCGCGCGCCGCGGCGCGCGCCTTGTCGGCGACGTTGCCCATGTCCCCGGGTGCGAGGAACTGCCCCTTCTTGATGTTCACCGGCCGGCCGCTGCGTGCGCAGGCCTGGATGAAATCGGTCTGCCGGCACAGGAACGCCGGCGTCTGGAGCACATCGACGACCGAGGCGACCGCCTCGATTTCGTCTTCGGCATGCACATCGGTGATCACCGGCACGCCGATGTCGCTGCGCACCTTGCCGAGAATCCGCAGGCCCTCCTCCATGCCGAGGCCTCGGAACGACGCCCCCGAACTGCGGTTGGCCTTGTCGTAGCTCGCCTTGAAGATCCATGGGATGCCCAGCTCATCGCACACCGTCCGCAGGTGCGCGGCGATCCGCAGCGCCATGTCCTCGGACTCGACGACACAGGGGCCGGCGATCACGAAAAACGGCCGGTCGAGACCGACCTCGAATCCGCAGAGTTTCATGCCGTGGCCACGTTCCGGTCGCCCGCGCGGTCGTCGGGATTCGCCTCGCCCTTGCGCCGGTCGCGCTCCCGATCCCGATACGCCGCCGCGGCCTGCACGAAGGCGGTGAACAGCGGGTGTCCGTTGCGCGGCGTCGACGTGAATTCCGGGTGGAACTGCACGCCGAGAAAGAACGGATGGGCGGGAAGCTCCATGATCTCGGGCAGATGCTCGCTGGGGGTGCGCGCGGAGATCCGCAGGCCGTGTTCTTCCATCTGCGCGACGTACCGGTTGTTGACCTCGTACCGATGGCGGTGCCGCTCGTTGACTTCCGGACCATAGATCCGATAGGCGAGCGTCCCCGGTTCGACCGGGCAGCGCTGCGCGCCCAGGCGCATGGTGCCGCCCAGATCCGAGCGTTCGGTGCGCTGTTCGACGCGGCCGGACCGGTCCATCCATTCGGTGATGAGGCCGACGATCGGATGCGCCGCGTCGGGCTCGAATTCGGTGCTGTTGGCGCCCGCCAGCCCGCAGACGTTGCGCGCGAATTCGATCGTCGCCAGCTGCATGCCGAAACAGATGCCGAGATAGGGAACGCCCTGCTCGCGCGCATGGCGGATCGCCTGGATCTTGCCTTCGGCGCCGCGCCGCCCGAAACCGCCGGGGACGAGGATCGCATCGAGGTGCGACAGATCGGGCAACCCCTGCTGTTCGATCAGCTCGGAATCGACGTATTCGATCCGCACGCGGGTGCGGGTGTGGATGCCGGCATGGATCAGCGCCTCGTTGAGCGACTTGTACGAATCCGACAGCTCGACGTACTTGCCGATCATGCCGATGCGCACCTCGCCCTCCGGATGCTCGAGCGCGTCGACCATGCGCGACCATGCCGCCAGGTCCGCGGGCGGCGCAACCAGCCCGAGGCGGAAGCAGACGATCTCGTCCAACCCCTGGCGATGCAGCATGGCCGGGATCTTGTAGATCGAATCCGCGTCCCAGACCGAGATCACGGCGTCGAGCGGAATGTTCGAAAACAGCGAAATCTTCGACCGCTCATCGTCGGGAATCGGGCGGTCGGCACGGCACAGCAGCACGTCCGGCGAGATGCCGATCTCGCGCAGCTTCTGCACGCTGTGCTGGGTGGGCTTGGTCTTGAGCTCGCCCGCCGCCGGGATGAAGGGAACGAGGGTGAGGTGCACGAAACAGGCGCCGCCCGAGCCCAGCCGCAGGCTCATCTGGCGCGCCGCCTCCAGGAACGGCAGCGATTCGATATCGCCCACCGTGCCGCCCACCTCGATGATCGCGACGTCGACCTGATCGCCGCCGCGGCCATCCCCGCCGCCCCGGGCGCCGCGCTCGATGAACTCCTGGATCTCGTTGGTGATGTGCGGGATCACCTGCACCGTCTTGCCGAGATACTCGCCGCGCCGCTCCTTGCGAATCACGGTGTCGTAGATCTGGCCGGTGGTGAAGTTGTTCACCCGGCGCATCCGCGCCGAAACGAAGCGCTCGTAGTGCCCCAGGTCGAGGTCCGTTTCGGCGCCGTCGTCGGTGACGAAGACTTCGCCGTGCTGGAACGGGCTCATCGTTCCCGGATCGACATTGATATAGGGATCGAGCTTTACCAGGGTGACTTTGAGACCGCGCGATTCGAGGATCGCGCCGAGAGATGCGGCGGCAATTCCCTTGCCCAGGGAAGAAACCACGCCGCCGGTGACGAACACGTACTTGGTGGTCATGCCGCGCGTCGCTAGGAAATCCGCAGTATACCGGATGGCTATTTTCGCCGCGGCACTACACTTCCGGCGTGCCGCGCCCTGCCACCACCCCGAACCCGCCGCGCCTCGTCGTCGTCGACGTGGCGCGCGGTCTGGCGATCCTGCAGATGGTCGCCTTCCACTTCTGCTACGACCTCGACTATTTCGGCTGGCTGCACGTCGCCATGCTCGCCGATCCGCGCTGGATCGCCTGGCGGTCGGCGATCGTCACGCAGTTTCTCTTCCTGGTGGGCATCTCGATGGTCCTGCGCGGCGGCGTCGCCGCCGGCACGCAAGCGCCGGTCGCGCCCCGCGCCGACCGGCGCTTCTGGCGCCGTTGGGCACAGATCGCCGCCTGCGCCGCGATCGTGTCGATCGCCACGCGGCCGCTGTTCGGCCCCCGGTTCATCTGGTTCGGCATCCTCCACTTCGTCGCCGCCACCGAACTGCTGGTCGTTGCGACGGCGCGCTGGACGCCGCCCATCCGCGGCGCGTCGGGCATCGCCGCCCTCGCCGCCGCCGGCGCCGCCGCCGTTGCGGTCGGACTGTTCGTTCACCTCGCCCCCTTCGACACCAACGCCTGGAGCTGGATCGGCTTCGCGGCCCACAAACCCGCCACCGAGGACTTCGTGCCCATCCTGCCGTGGCTCGGCGTGGTGCTGCTCGGCATGGCCGCCGGCGCGCTGTGGCGGCGCCGCGCCTTCGCCATTCCCCCGGCCTTGCGCCGCGCCAAACCCCCCGGGGGCATTGGCCGCGTTCCGGCCTTCCTCGGGCGCTGGCCGCTTACTATATATATGGCGCATCAGCCGATGCTCTTCGGGACCCTATTCTTGTTACGATTGATTCTCAAATGAGAATCAATCTCACGTAACGTCCCGCATAAGGGCGGAATTGCGTTGTTTTTCTACGAAGAGGGTTATTCCCTCAACCCCCGTGGTTATAATCCTTTCGGTTTGGCGCAGAGGGGCATCGCAAGAAGACGGCACAGCAAGTCTTGAACGCGTGTCGTCGGATTGGAGAACTCACCCGTTAAGCCAGCAAGCCGCCCCCGAGCGGTCAGTTACATTGGGAAAAAAGCACCCATTGTTCATCTCATAGGAGACCTGGAATGACCAACCGTCGCGAATTTATTCTCAAACTTGTTCCCCTCGCCGGCGCCGCCGCCGTTCTGCCGCGTGTTGCCATGGCTGAAGTGCCCGACCTGACCGAATCCGATCCGATGGCCATCGCCATGGGCTTCGTGCTCGACACGACCAAGGCCAACCAGGCAAAGTATCCGAAGCACACGACCGAGCAGTTCTGCCAGCGTTGCCTGCACTTCACCAAGCCGGGCGCCGACAAGGCCCGTTGCGACCTGTTCAACAAGGTCGTTCCGCACCACGGCTGGTGCAGCGGCTTCTCCAAGCGTCCGTAATACGGCGCTTCGAGGCTGTTGAAAGCCGGCGAGCGGTTCTTTTGCCGAATCCGCGCGACAGTTTTGCAGCAGCCTGCTATCCTATTTGTGTAAATACATAGAGGGGGGTACAGATGCCGATCGAACTGTTGGTGCCAATCGGGATTTTCGTGGTTGGCATGATCATTTCCGCTACCGCTTCGGGCTACGGGATCGACCTCGCAGCCCAACGCAAGAACAGCGGTCAGTAATCGCGGATTAGCATGTTCGCAAGGAAAAAAGGCCCGGATACGGGCCTTTTTTCTATTCCCCCGTCCTATCGGAGCTTCCGTCGATGTCCTCGCAGCGCAATCCGCTAACCAAGTTTCTCCTTCTTTCCGCAGCCTCCTTCGCCATCGGCACCATCCACGGCATGCTGCAGGTGATGCCGCCGATCCGGCACTGGCTCGATTCCATCGGGAGTCCGTACGGCGGCCCGGGGCACATGATCGACCCGCTGGCGCACGCCCACATGAACCTCGTCGGCGGCGCCGTGATGCTGGCCATGGGGGCCACCTATCACCTGTTGCCGCAGTTCGTGAACCGTCCCATTTACTCCCAGCGGCTCGTCAATCTGACGTTCTGGTGGACGGCGACCGGCGCGTACTCCTTCTATGTCGCGCTGCTTGCCTTCGGGTTCTGGGAGGGCAGTCTGCTGCACCGCGCTCCGGAACAGATCCCGGCGGTGCAGCGCTACTACGGGCCGGTCATCGCCTGCGCGGCGACGACGATGGCCATCGGCTTCGTCATTTATTTCTACAACATCGCCAAGACGGTGCGCAGCGCGCGGCAGTAGTTGCGCGGCGCGCTGCGCCATAAAAAAACGGGCGGAAACGGCATTTGCCGTCTTCCGCCCGTTTTTTATTCTCCTGGCTGTCGAGCGTTACTTCTTCGCCACGAAATAGATCATTCCGGCCAGCAGCAACGCGCCCAAGGTGAGTTCGATCATGTTCGTTTCGCCTTCCTGTCTCGTTGAAAACAAACCGCCCCGGCAAATGCCGACACGCCCGTTGCCCGCTCTTGTTGTTCGGCCCGGGAAGCGGCAGCCCTCCCGAAGCTCCTTGCGTTCATCGCAATTCTTCCGCGGCCTTGAAAATTCGACCGGAACGCTCGGTTTTTGTTCCGTCCCACCGGAGAGCGGCGGGACGGAACCCTTGCAACGCCCTCTTATGCCGCGCTGACCGCCGCGCCCGGCGCGTCGGCCTTCATCACGCCGTTGCGGATCAGGTTCCGACGGAGCAGGAACCAGGCGATCCCGAACGCCAGGATCGTCACCACCCAATCGAACGGCTGCGTGAACGGCATCACCGCGCGATGGAAGGCATCGGTCGGAACCGAGGCCGCCACCCACATGTACCGCTCCAGCCAGGTTCCGATGATCATGATGATCGCAACCCGGTAGATCGACACCGGGCTATGCCGGACATAGGTCAGCACCAGCATGCTGAACGGGATGATGAACCGGAACGCGATCACCGTCCAGAAGAACCAGTCGTAGTCGCCGGTCGCCATCCAGTCGTAGCGGTTGCGCTCCTCCGGGATGTTGCCGTACCAATAGATCATGTAGCCGGCGTAGAACGTGTAGGTCCAGAGGATCGTGAAACCCAGCATCATCTGCGCCAGATAGTTGAAGACGTTGTTGGAAACGCCCTTGATGAACCGGTGCTTCTTGCGGTCCAGGATGTAGCACATCACCACGATCACGGCCAGGGTCATGCCAAAGTTGCTGATGAAGTGGGCCATGCCATAGATCGAGCTCTCCCAGCGCGGCACCATCGTCATTTCCCAGTCCCACCCGAGCATCGTGCCGTAGAGCACGTGGACGACAGGAATCCAGCTCGCCGTGGCCTTGAAACGATCCCAGTCCTCCTGCGACCGCTCGCTGACCTCCTGCAGGCGCAGGAAGCGCCGCCACAGCCAGCCCACCAGGACCAGACCGGCGATTTCCCGCGCCATCAGGAAAACCTCGTTGTGCCAGCCGTTGAGCGGCCGCGGCCAGGGAGCAACCGCCAGCCAATAGAAGTAGCCGCTGGGGAAGCCGTTCTTCAGCGGGCCGTTCATCCACGGGAACACGCCGTGGCGGAACAGCATCAGGATGACCAGGATCGCAAACACCAGCGGATACAGACCGAAAAGTGCCGTGGCGATGTTCCGGATGGAATAGCGCCACTTCGCGCCGATCAGGGTCAGAATGGCCGTCAGCGTCACGCCGCCCATCGTCAGGTGCAGCAGGATGAGAAAGTCGGCGGTGAGCACCGACCAGCTCGTGAACGGAATCATTTGGCTCATTTGGATGCGGTCTCCGTCGGTTTGGGATGCCACTGCTTCTCGAGCACCTTGCGCAGGTAGTTGATCACGTGCCAGCGCTCGGTCGGCGTCAGGTCATTGCCGTACACCGGCATGATCGCGCCGCCATAAGTCAGATAGCCGAAGATGAACCCGTCGGGGATGTCGTACGCAGCCTTGCTCGTAAGGTCGAACGGCCGCACGAGGAGCTTTTCCCCAACCGTGCCGTTGCCCGTGCCCGACGTGCCGTGGCAGGGCTGGCAGTAGATCAGAAACAGCTGATGGCCCTTTTCCGCCGACTCCGCCGTGCGCGGAATCGGATCCTTCAGCGCGGTCGCCTCATCCCGGTCCTGCATTTCCACGGTCGGGGTCGACGGCACCGGCACCGACTGGTCCGGAAACGCCATCGGGTGCTGCTGCGGCTTGATCGCGATGTAGTGGCCCATGTCGCGGGACCAGGGCCACGCGGACGAGGTGGCCGGCAGCGCCAGCGCGGCGATGCCGAGGGCGGCGGCAACCGCCGCGGCCGCCCGTCGCAGTCCCTGGTTGCGGGAACGCAACGCAGGCGCGGCAGTCTCGGAATGGAAATGTTGCGACATCATTTCAGAACCTCTTCTTGTACCGACAGCACGTTGTGCTTCTCGAAGATCTTGCGGACTTCCTCGATGCAGTACTGGTCCGACTTGACCATCACCGCAACCTGGTCCTCGGACACCGCCACGTGGTAAAGCTCGCCCTCCATCTTGCGCGGCAGGCCGGCGGAGATGAGAAATCCCAGCACGGTGATGTACACGCCGCCCATGATCAGGCCTTCATACGTGAGCACGAAGTCCGCGGGGATCGGGATGATGGGCTTGCCGCCCTTCATCTGGGCGAAGAAGTTTCCCTGCGCGGTCGAGTAGCCGAGGAAGGCCAGGCTCGCGCCACCCAGGGCGCCGAACAGGCTGTACCAGCGCACCGGCTCGGGGCGCGGCCCCAGCACCTTTTCGACCTCGGGGTGTTCGATCGGCGACTTGATCGTCACGTCGTCCCAGTTCAGGTAGGGCATGTTGGCATTGCGCAGCTCGAGCAGCGCGGCCGATGCTCCGTCGAAGTCGGAGAAAAGACCCATTATGCGTTTGGTGATCATGCTTCCCTCTCATGCGCGTGCAGCTTCTCATGCCGCGTGGCGTGAACCATTTCCTTGACTTCATACATCGAGACACTGGGGAAGATCTTGACGAACAGCATGAACAGCATGCCGAAGAGCCCGAAGCTTCCCAGGAGGATGCCCCACTGGATCATGGACGGGAAGAACTTGTGGTCCCAGGTCCAGGGGTAGTAGCCGTGCGAGAACGTCGGCGTGACGATCATCCAACGCTCGTCCCACATCGCGAAATTGAACACCAGCGACAGCACCAGCATGATCGGAATGCTCGTGCGCACCTTCTTGCTGATCAACACCAGCGGCAGCACCGAGCCCAGAAGGTTCATCGCCCACCACCAGGGTGCGTACGGCCCCGTGGCGCGCATGATCAACGTCTCCTTCGACACCAGGTCATTGCCATACCATACCGTCGAGTATTCGCACAGATTGAGGTACGTCCAGACCATCGAGATCGCGAAGGTCAGGCGCGAGAGCTTTTCGAGGATCGGGATGGTCATGTATTCCTCGAAGCGGAACACATAACGCAGCATGATGAACAGCGTGATGATCACCGCGCAACCGGAATACAGCGCGCCGGCCACGAAGTAGGGCGGGAACGAGGTGATGTGCCAGCCCGGCTGCTGCGACGCCGCGAAGTCGCAGGACACGATGGAGTGCACCGACACCGCCAGCGGCATCAGGAAGCAGGCCATCGCCAGGTAGGTGACGCGGAAGTTGCGCCATTGCCGGTCGGTGCCCTTCCATCCCAGCGCTGCCCAGCCGTAGAAGGTCTTGCGCCAGCCCGTCGCCGCATCGCGGCAGATCGCCATGTCGGGAATCGAGCCCACGACCAGGAACAGCACCGACGAGGTCAGGTAGGTCAGGATCGCCATGCAATCCCACGCCAGCGGCGACTGGAAGTTCGGCCACGTCCAACGTTCGTTCGGATACGGAAGCGCGTAGTACACCTCCCACAGACGCCCGAGGTGCATGAACACGAAGCAGGCCGCGGTGATCAGCGAGAACGTCGTCATCGCCTCGGCATATCGGTACACGGGCTTGCGCCAGTCGGCATGGATGATGTGCAGCAGCGCCGAGAGCAGCGTTCCCGAGTGCCCCATGCCGATCCAGAAGATGAAGGTGGCGATGTACAAGCTCCAGACGTTCGGGTTGTTCATTCCCGAGACGCCCATGCCGCGGTTGTACTGATAGGCCTCGCAGGACAGGCCGATCACGAACAGCCCGAAGGCGAACGCGAAGAGCAGCCAGTAGGTCGCGCGCGGCCGCTCCAGACTCGCCAGGACGTCGCGATTGATCTTCGCCCAGCCGATGTCATCGCGAATGTCCTGCTCTTTTTGAATGACGTTACTCATTGGTTTCCGACTCCATGGTTCCGTTGTATGGCATACGCCGGATCAGGTTTCCTTGGGTCAATCGTTTCGGGGCAGGCGTCGACGGATCGCGCCTCCCTGGGCCAAGCCTCTCTGGATCAATCCTCGCTGGGTCAAGCCTCTTCATCGCGAACGCGCTCGAGATACATCACCGAGGGGTACGGCCGCAGGTCCTCGAGGACGCGATAGCCGCGCAGCCCGGGATGCGAGTTCGGGTCGAGATCCTTGAGCTGCCGGTCCTTGTCCATCTCCACCCGCTGCAGCCGCCATTGCGTGGCGACGCGGGAATACGGATCGGACAGGTTGCCGAAGCTGATCGCGTTGGTCGGACACGATTGCTGGCAGGCGGTCTGGACGTCGCCGTCGCGGATTTCGCGCCCTTCCCCGCCCACCCGGTCCTTGCAGTCGACCAGACGCTGCACGCAGAACGTGCACTTCTCCATCACGCCCTTGGTCCGCACGGTGAGATCCGGATTGAGCTGCATCGGCAGCGGATCCGGCCAGGCATGTTCCTGCTCGGGGTAGTTGTACCAATTGAAGTACCGCACCTTGTACGGGCAGTTGGCCGAGCAGTAGCGCGAACCGACGCAACGGTTGTAGACCTGCGAATTCAGGCCGTCGTTGGTGTGGTTGGTCGCGCCCACCGGGCACACCGTCTCGCAGGGCGCCGCCTCGCACTGCTGGCACATCATCGGCAGATACTGCGCACCGCGCTCGGGCACGTTTTCGTCCCCGGGCTCCCAATAGCGCTCGATGCGCATCCAGTGCATCGCCTGACCGGCGTAGAACTTGTCCTCCCCCACGACGGGGAGGTTGTTCTCGGCGTAGCAGGCCACCACGCAGGCGTTGCAGCCCGTGCAGGCGTCGAGATCGATCGCCATCGCCCACTTGAGGTCGGGGTTCGAGCCGACGCGGGGGTGCTCGGTCCGAAACTTCGCCCAGTCATCCGTCATTATTTCCCAGCTCATGGCTTACACCTCCGAATCGAGCTTGGCGGTCGACGCCGGCAGCGTCTTGACCGTTTCGATATGGCCGCGGGTCGTCAGATCCCCGGACTTCCAACCCTCATCCTTGATGATGCGCGCGCTGTCGCCGGTCTTGGTTACCTTGACGCGGGTCGCGAACATCGCCAGCTCGCCGGTCTTGGCATCGAACACCGGATCGAGCATCTGGAAGGGATTCACGCCGCGGCCGCTGGCATAGCGGCCGAAGCTCTCGTGGCCCTGCCCCAGCGGCACACCGATCACGTCGGGATGAATGCCCGGGAAGCGGTACACCGGCACGCGAACCGAACCACTGGCCGAGGCGATCTCGATGACGTCGCCGTCGGAGAGTCCCAGGCGGTTGGCCGTGCTCGGGTGCACTTCGGCCCACGACCCCCAGACGATGGTGGTGAGCGAGTCGGCGGTTTCCTGGATCCACGGCAGGCTGGCGTGGCGGCCATCGCGGAAGCGGCCGGACATCGGGGCGAGATGGAACGGATAGCCGCCGTCCTGCGCGCCGTTCGCCGATGCAAGATCGATTTCGAGGGCGGCGGGTTCGGTCGGCGCCTTCTCGGTCTTGGCGTCCGCCAGATGCAGCACGCCGTGGCTCCGGGCGTTGGTCCAGAAATGCCAGTCGCTGTCGGGCAACTGCGCATAGGCCATCTTGTAGTCCTGGAACGCCTTGCGGTTGGCGATCACCGCCGTACGGATGTAGGCGTAGTAGTCCGGGAAGCCCTTGTAGTCGTCGGCGCGGCGCTGCTTGAGCGTCTCCAGCAGGTAATCGCCGATCGAACGCGTGCCATCCGGATAGAGCCGGTTCATCAGCGGCTGCTGCACGGTGAACTGCAATTCGCCTTCCGGCTGGACCAGCGGCACGTGCGTGCCCCAGTCCTCCATCGCGGAATCGATCGGCAGCACGAGATCGGCCTGCTTGGCGGTCTCGTCGAGATACTGCGTGAAGACGACCTTGAAGCCGGCCTTGGCGAAGGCGTCCTTGAACTTCAGGAACGCCGGCGCGGTAAACACCGGGTTGGCGTCGTGGACGAAAACGGTGTCGAACTTGCCGGCCGCGAGATCCTGGGTGAAGGAACGCAGGGCCGCGGTGCTGCCACCGTTGGGCGCGAGTTGCGGGAAGGGCTGCTCCGAGGGCATGAGCACGGTGCTGCCCATCGCGCCCAGCACCCAGTTGAGCGCGAGGATCGCCTGCGCGTTGGCGTAGCCGTGGGCATGGCCTTCGGCCGACGGGCCCGAGAGCACCACCGCCGGATTGCGGCTCTGCATCAGCTTGACGACGCGATCGAACCATTCGCCCTGGATGCCGGTCTCGTTGAGCACGCGCGCCTTGTCGTACGCCGCCGCGACGGTGACGATCTGCGCCGGAACCTTGGACTTGTCCTTCATCCCGGCAAGCAGCGCGTTGGCGAATCCCAGCGCCAGCACGCCTTCGGTGCCCGGACGAATGGGAATCCAGCGGTCGGCGTTGGCGCCGGTGAGCGTCATCCGCGGCTCGATCTGCACCAGCGTGCCGCGCGGCTTGCCTTCGTTGGCACGGCGGAAATGCGACCAGCGGCCGGAGTAATAGACCGGCGAGACGCCCGTGTCGAGGAAATCCGAACCGAAGGAGACGATGAGCGTCGCCTGGTCAAGCGCATAGCGCGGCACCTCGGCGCCCAACACCTGCTTCGAAGCGCTGCGATTGGTGGTGTCCGCCAGTGCGTAGTACACATAGGCACCGTTGCCGCCGAATGCTTCGACGGTGTTGTCGACGAGCACCTTGAGGTGCCCGCTCACCGGCCCGGTCAGGAAGCCGAAACGGCCGTCCTGGGTCGAGGCGGCGTGCTCGCGCAACGCGGCGATCGCTTCGGTCAGGGTCACCGGCTGCAGCGCGCCGCCCTTGCGCAGCATGGGGGTGTGCAGACGGTCCGGGTTGTAGTGGTGCTGCACACCCGCCTGGCCCAGCCCGCAGAGCTTGCCGCCGGAGACGGCCGACTCGGGGTTGCCTTCGAGCTTGAGCACCCGCCCGTCGCGGATGCGGCCCTGGATTCCGCAACGGCCGCTGCACTGGGTGCAGGTCGAGGCGTAGTACACGGCGTCGCCGGGGATGTTGAAATCCTGCGGATTGACGTACGAGTAGACGTGGCTCTTGCCCGACTCGACGTCGGTGAAGCCGCAGGCGCCGAGGGACGCGGTCGCGCCGCCCCAGCCCAGCACCTTCAAGAAGTCCCGCCGCTGCAGCGGGAGCAGCGGTGCGTCGCCTTCCGGCGCCGCCGCTGCGGGCTTATGTTTTCCGTTTTCCATGACGGTTCCTCCGGTCACTTGTGGCACTGCCAGCAATCGTTGGGGCCATGCCCGGACATCGCTTCGACAACTTGCTCGGGATGCGTGGACATCTCCATCCGCGGATAGATCATGCGCATGCCGTTGAGGATCTTGGGATCCTTGGGCAGCGGATGATTTTTCTGATGGCAGGAAATGCACCAGCCCATGCTCAGCGGCTTGACCTTCTGGTCCACCGTCATGTTCTCGACATCGCCGTGGCAATAGCTGCAGACCTCTTTCACCGGGCGGTGCAGTTCAAAGTAGAAGCGCTGGATATGGCGCATGTGCGGGAAACGCACGAAGTCCGGAAGGTCGTGGACCTTCATGAACGGAATCGGCTTCTTCTCTTCCCAGTACTGGAAGAGCTTCTTGATCCGTGGCTTGTTGCGCACCGAGGGGATGTAGGTGTGGCAATTGATGCACTTGCGCAGCGGAGGAATCCCCGACACCCGGCTGCGCCGGGCATAGGTGTGGCAGTACATGCAATTGATGCCCATCTTGCCCGCATGAATGTCATGCGGGAACTCGATCGGCTGCTCCACCTTGTCGCCGGCAAACGCAGTGTTGGCGATCAAGCCCAGTCCCAGAACCACCCCGAGCGCGGCGAGGGAACGCCCCAGTCCTGCAACAACCCGCGCAAAAAAGGCGTAGCCCATCCCGCCGCGATTGATCCAATCGCGTAGATTCCGCGTCTTCATTTGACTTTGCGTTCCTCCGGATAAATTGTCACCGTTGTCGAGCCGCCTCCGCCGCCTTCCTGGCCAGAAGACATCGGTTCGGGTTCGAGCGTGCCCGGTGAAATTTGCCTTCAACGGCGTGTGGTACACCACATGCGCAACAGCTTCGAGTTCTATGGGGCTCTGATCTATGTCAAAGCCTCCGATTTTTTATCTACCTGAGACTCGTTTCGTTACACATTCGGTGAAGGCGTGGCGGATTATGCACGGAATTCTCGGGCGGGAGTAGTCTCGTTGGGGTGTGACGCAGACGCAACAACGGGAACGCAAGCCCTGCAGCGTATGGCGCATTGCAGCAAAACGAAGCGCCCGAGGCCCGCAGACAAATCGCCATCGTGGGCCGGAGGAGACGCATCGCCACGCAGGGGGGCGGCATGGCGATGCTGTACCGCAGCAAACCCTACTTCACGTCGCGCCAAAACACGTTATTGAGCCAGCGCGCAATCAGGAAAAAAACAACAAGGTAGCCCATCGCCCAGAAACCGACGTGGATGCGTTCCGTCTTTTTGGGTTCCGACATCCAGTTGAGAAAGGCGACGATGTCGGCGATGTTGTTGTCCGTCGCTTCGGCACGCGCCGGGTCCAGGGGCTGGAACCGGGCGGATTTGGTTTCCCGTCCGGTCGACAGGCCGGTTTCCGTCGACTGGACATCGCCCTGCGCGTCATAGACGCTGCGCACGCGCACCCAGGGCATTGCCGTCTGGCCGGGCTTGCGCTTGGCCGGACTTTCTCCGGCGTGCTCGTTGCGCTCGACGCGCACGACCGTGGCGATCCGCGGCCCCTGCATCTGCCAGAAGACGTTGGGCATCGCGATGTTGTGAAACACCGCGTTGTTCCAGCCCGTGGACGTCGACCGGTCGCGGTAGAAGCTGCGCAGCAACGTATAGACGTAGTCCGCGCCGTTGTGTTCGACGGTGCTGTTGGCGCGGATGATCGTCGAGAGATCCGGCGGAGCCTTGCCGAACCACTGCGTGGCATCGCGGGGAACCATCGCGATCGTCATCATGTCGCCGATGCGCTGGTTGCCGTAGATGAGCTGGCTCTTGATCTGGGTGGCGTCGAGGCCGATCTCCTCGAGCTTATTCCAGCGCATCAGCCGGGCGCTGTGGCAGTTGAGGCAGTTGGTCACGAACAGCCGCGCGCCGTGCTGCAGGGCGGCCGGATCGTTGGCGCGTTCGCTGGGCCAGCGATCGAGATGCACTTCCGCGGCCGCGGCGCCGGCGCCAAACGCGAGCAGGGCCGTCGCCAGAAGTCCAGAGAAAATCGCGGGGGAAATCGCGGGGAGCGCCGCGGACCGGACACTACGCATGCGAGTCATATCGTCGTTCCTCCGGAATCAGTGGGCGGTGAACCGTACGCGGTCCGGAGCCGGCTTGAACGTCCCCATCCGGCTCCACCAGGGCATCAGCGCAAAGAAGCCGAAGTAGATCGCCATGCAGAACTGCGAGATCAGGTTGCGCATCGGGTTCGGCTCCTGCATGCCGAAATACCCCAGCACGAGGAAGGCGGCGATGAACACGAAGAGCAGCACGCGGTGCCAGGTCGGGCGGTAGCGCATCGACTTCACCGGCGAGCGGTCGAGCCACGGCAGCGCGAAGAGGATCGTCACCGAAATGGCCATCAGGATCACCCCCCAGAGCTTGGCGTCGAGCTGCACCTTGTGCACGGTCGCGAACGAAAACGCCAGCGCCGTGAGGGCCGCCACGAACAGGCGCACGCGCCAGCCGCGAACCGTGAAGTAGGTGAGTGCGCCCAGCGCCAGCACGGCGCCGCCCAGCCAGGGCAGGAAGTCGGCGGTGGTGGCGCGCAGGATGGTGTAGAACGGCGTGAAATACCACAACGGCGCGATGTGCAGCGGCGTCTGCATCGGATCGGCGGGAATGAAGTTGTTGCCCTCCAGGAAGACCCCGCCCATTTCGGGCGCGAAGAACACCACCGCGAAATAGATGATGAAGAAGAACGCGATGCCGTAGATGTCGTGCACCGTGTAGTAGGGATGGAAGGGAATGCCGTCGAGCGGCTTGCCGTTGTCGCCGAGGTGCTCCTTGATCTCGATGCCGTCGGGATTGTTCGAGCCGACGTCGTGCAGCGCCATGACGTGCGCCACGATGAGCCCGATCATCACCGTGGGCATGACCATGGTGTGGAGCGCGAAGAAGCGGTTGAGCGTCGCGTCGCCGATGACGAAGTCGCCGCGGATCCAGGTCGAAAGATCCGCCCCGATCACCGGGATGGAGCTGAACAGGTTGATGATCACCTGGGCGCCCCAGAAGCTCATCTGCCCCCAGGGCAGCAGATAGCCGAAAAAGGACTCGGCCATCAGGGCGAGGAACAGCACGCAGCCGGCGATCCAGACGATCTCGCGCGGCGTGCGGTAGCTGCCGTAGAGCATCGCCCGGAAGATGTGGAAGTAGATGACGATGAAGAAGAACGAGGCGCCGACCGAGTGCATGTAGCGGATCAGCCAGCCGCCCTGCACCTCGCGCATGATGAGTTCGACCGACCAGAACGCCAGGCGCGAGTCGGGCTTGTAGTGCATCGCCAGGAAGGCGCCGCTGACGAGCTGGATGATCAGCACGACGGCGGCGATCGAGCCGAAGAAATACCAGAAGTTGAAATTCTTCGGCGCGTAGTAGCCGGCGATGTGCGTCTCGAAGATGTCCATGATCGACGGCATGCGCGCGTCGACCCAGCCGAGCAGGCCTTTGTAGCGGGGGGTATGCAGACCCATGGTGTCGATGCTCCCTGGCTAGGCATGCACCGGCGCTTCGCCGATGCGGATCGTGTGCTCGTCGAGGAACCGGTAGGGCGGCACCGCGAGGTTGTCCGCCGCGGGCTTATTCTTGAACACCCGCCCGGCCAGATCGAAGGTCGAGCCGTGACACGGACACAGAAACCCGGGCCACGGCCCCAACGGCGCCTTCACGCCGGCGGGAAACGGCCCG
This sequence comes from Pseudomonadota bacterium, assembly GCA_021838715.1. Classification (GTDB taxonomy): domain Bacteria; phylum Pseudomonadota; class Gammaproteobacteria; order Burkholderiales; family Burkholderiaceae_F; genus GJ-E10. Next base: position 48,839 of record JAKCCX010000009.1, read on the forward strand.
TTGGGCGAGCAGCCCAGATGCGTGCAGATGCCGATCACGACCAGGAATTCCGGCCGGATCGAGCGCAGCGCCGGATCTTTCATCACATACGCCGGCGTCGGGTAGTTCTGGCGCTTCGAATCCGGATCGGCGAGCGCGGTGGTGTCCTCGTGCAGGACCCGGATCATCTCCGGCGTGCGGTGCAGGATCCATACCGGCTTGCCGCGCCACTTGACGATGCGCATGGTGCCGGGCGGGATGCCGGACACATCGACGTCGACCGGCGCGCCCGCGGCCTTGGCGCCGTCGGTCGGCCCCCAGGACGCGACATAGGGCACCGCCAGCGCCGCGACCCCCGCCCCGCCGACGATGGCGGTGGCCACCACCGCGGTGCGTCGTTCGACATCCGGGCCGGGGGGCGGCGGAGCGGTCGTGCTGTTGTTGGTGTTGTTCGACATGGTTCGTTCCTCGGCCGTTTTACATCTCGCGATCAGGATACTGCGCTGCAGCAACCTTACTGCATCATGCCAGGGTAAAATTTCATGACAGACGCACCAATCCTGACCCGTATCAATCATTGGGAGGCATTGTGCACCCCACAAAGCAGGGCGCCAAGAGAAGTACTACCCCTTCGGGGAATCCCGGAGCGGGAACGCGTGCGGACGTGACCATCACCCGCACGAGCGGAAAGCGGACCGACGGCAGGACTGACAGCAGGACCGATGGCCGGACCAATGGCAGGAAGAATCCCGGCGAATTCAACTGGGTCAAGTTCTGGATCGAGATGGGCATCTATGCGCTCATCTTCAATATCGTCGCGGGGTTCATCACCTGGTACTACATTTTCCCGAAGCTGCACCTCCGGTAAACAGTAGCGACAGGCGCGTCTCCGGCCAATATCGTTCCCGGAAACCTCCATCTGGAAAAACGGATCACCGCCATGGGACTGGTCTACGCCGACGTCGAAATCGAAAACTGTTTCAACCATCGCAGGCTGACCGTCAGCGCCGTCGTGGACTCCGGCGCGGTATTCCTATGCGTGCCCGAGCACATCGCTGTGCAACTTGGATTTGACGCCACGGAAACCGAAACGCGGGAAGTCCGGATGGCGAACGGGCACGTCCAGGCCGTGCCCATCATCGGCCCACTGCGGATCCGCTTCGCGGGGCGGCACTGCGACTGCTCCGCGCTGGTCCTGGGCGACGAAACACTCTTCGGAGCGGTGCCAATGGAGATGATGGATCTCGTCGTGCATCCGGCGACGCGGCAACTTTCCGTCCATCCCGAGAGTCCGTATGTCCCCAGGGCGCACGCCAAATCGGCACGCCGCGCAGCCACGCCATAAAAAATGGGAGCCGGTAGGCTCCCATTTTTTATGGGATCCGCCGGCGCCGGGTTGCGGCGCGGGCGGATTTGCTGCAGGTACTTCGGCGATTACTTCAGGGACTGGACGTAGGCCGCCACATCCTTGAAATCCTGATCGCTCAGGTTGGCCACCAGGGCCGCCATCTGGTCGATCTGCCGCTGGCCGGAACGGATCGCGACCAACTGCTGATAGACGTAGTCGGCGTGCTGGCTGGCCAGGCGGGGGATCGACCCCTGTCCGGCGGCGGCCGGGCCGTGGCACATCTGGCAGGGCAGCAGGCCTTTGGACATATCGCCGTTCAGGAACAGCGATTGGCCGTGGGCGATGTTGCCGTTGACCTCTCCGGTGGCCGGAGCGGCCGGGGTCTGCTTCGAGAAGAATTCAGCCAGCGCGTTCATGGTCGGTTGATCCAGATCGCGGGCCACGCCCTTCATGAAGTCCCAGGCCTTCTCTTCGTTGCGCGGAGTGCGCTCGGACTTGTAGTCGTTCGAGTGCACGTACCCCGTGTAGGGCTTGCGCCAGCCGGTGATGTCCTTGAACCACATCTCGACGTAGCCCTCGTGGGTCACGTTCTTGGCCTGCCACGTCTCCCACTGGTTGAGGTTGTGGAAGTTGATCAGCTGGTTGACGATGTAGTCCTTCTGCTGGCCGGCCAGGTTCGGGAAGATCGGGTTGACCGATCGCCCGCCAGGACCGTGGCAGGAGGAACACCAGGTCACGGCCAGGTGCTGCGCGCGTGCGGGCGCGAGTTCCTGGGCCAGGGCCTTGGTGTTGGCGTCATCCAGTTCACTGGCGTTCGCAACCACTGCGAACGTCGAGGTCACCGCCAGCGCGATCCCGGTGAGGAGGCTGGCCACTCGCGGCAAGTTCCGCGTCATCTTCGTCTCCATGTTTGGTTCTCCTGCGCGGGCCACGGTTAGAACACCCACCAGATTGCGCCGGTCAGACGGTTGAAGTCGGACGGGTTGGTGTTTCCTGCATAACCCGGGATGCCCGACGTGTACCCATCAAGCTTGTTGAACGCCTGGTACATCAGGCTGAACCGCAAATCCTGCATCGGCAGATAGTTCAGTTCCAGCGTCCAGAAGTTGGTTGCGGCGTTTCCGGTGGCGATGTAGCCGGCGTTGGGATCCTGATACGCGGCACCCGTTCCCGTGAAGTCCGTCCAACCCAGGGTCACACCGTACTGGCGGTTGTAGTACGCGGTGCCGCGGATGTTGAACTCTTTCAGGGTGTTGTCGCCATAGCCGTTCGCTGCCTGATTGCTGTGCTCGATGATGTACGAACCCGATGCCGTGTACACCCAGGGCTCGCCCTTGTTGTACTGGTACTGGCTGTCGAGGCCGATATCGCGGTAGTAGTTGAACGCGCCGGGAGTTACGCCGGTCGAGCAGTTTTGGCTGCTGATGGCATTGCCGCTTCCGTCAACCGTGATATTGCAGGTCCGCGCGTCGGTGCCGAACAAGCCGGCCTCAAACGAGTTGTAACCCCAATCGTGGCTGTACGCGATGCGGTAGTAGGGCGCATAGTTGTCGAGCGCCTCGCCCGTCCCCTGGTTGGTGGTCGAATTTACGCTGATCGTCCCGCCCGGGTTGGCACCATTGCCCCAGTTGAACTCGTTCAAAGCGCCGTTGGTATTGCGACGCAGAGCGAATTCGGCATAGATCGTCTTATGCCACCACACATAGGTACCCAAACCGACGGTCGCACCCGGGGTGCTGAAGTTGTCGAGGAAGGTGCCCGGAACGGCCGGTCCGACGAGGGGGGACGGATAGTTGTTGTACGGGAACCAGGGGAAGCGCCAGGCGGGGACCGTATTCCAGACGTCCTGCATCGTGTAGTCGTTGTTGACGTACACACCCAGGACCGCTTCCGGCTCCAGCGAGCTCGAGGTCGTGAACCGGTGGACATAACGGGCTTCCGTGTTGTCGACCGTCGGCGTGAAGCTTGCCGTTCCCGGCATCCCCGCATTGCTGCCGGACATCTGGCCGAACACGCCCAGGTTGTCGGTGATCCGGCCACCGAAGAAGACGCTGTACTGGGTGAGCTGGGCATGGTTCAGCCCGGCCGACGAAGCGCCGGCGCCGGACTTGACGCCCGGCATCGTGTCGTACTCGCCCATCAGCGCGAACGCCAGCGGGATCGGCTGGGCTTCGCCGAAGGTGTAACCGTTGAGTTTGAACTCGCGGCCATACGCAGTCAGCTCGGGATAGCTGATGTGACAAGCGGCACAGTTGTGCCCCGTCTGGCGCGCGAACAGCGGAATCGCCTGCGCAGGCGCGGTCAGCCCGAGGTAGGCCGCGCCGGCAAGGAGACCGGCCGCCAGCCAACGGGCGTAGCGAATCAGAGTCATGAAGCTCCTCCTGGTGGATGGAAGGGTGATTTGTTGCTTGAAGTCGTGCTCCGGCTGCGGCCTCACCCCCTTGCGACCGCAACGCGTTTCCTGCCGATGTTGCAAGCGGAATGGACGCTCTCTCCTCGCGTCCATTGCGCTCCCGAATCCTAAGAGAGAACCTTTTCCAATTGCAACTTAAAGAGTGTTAATTGTTGCAGTTGTGCGACACCCGTAAGTGGGAGTGTGCGCAAAGGGGTTGCAAAGGCGTATACCGAGCCGCCCCGCACCGCGCACCGGCGACATGGACGTTCCCGGTACCATATGCGTTTTCTCCGCTGGCCGGCTCCTCGCATGAAACCCCGCATTCCCAACGGCTTCTGGGCACTCGCAATCCTGGTCCTCTGGGGCCTGGGCGTGGTCGCTCTGCTCGATCGCTCTCCCTATGGTCTGGACGAGGCCACCGCGCGGGCGGTGCTCGTGCTCTGGTCGGCATCCGATCACGTCGCGGCGCCCGTCGTCACGCTTTCGGTTCCCGACTTCCGGGCGCTGTTCCTGCTGCCGGCGGGAATCCTGTTCTCGGGCAGCCTGGTCGCCGCGAAGCTCGCCACCCTGCTCTACCTCGTGGCGGCGGTGCTGCTGCTGTTCCTGCGGCGGCGCGCGCAAGGGGACGCCGAAACGCCGCTGCTGGCCTCCGGGCTGCTGTTGCTGTCGCCGCTGGCCATCAACGCCATCGACCGCATCGCTGTCGGGCCGTACCTCCTCGTCACCTTCCTCGCCGGCGCATGGGCCGACGAGTCCTATCGCACCCATCGTCTGCGGTTCGGCGGCTTCTTCTTCGCCCAGCTGCTGTTCAGCATCGCGGCGATCACGCTGCATCCGGCCGGCTTGGCCTATCCGCTGGTGCTGCTGTGGTCCTGGCTGCGCAATCCGCCGCCCGAGCCGCAGGCACGGAGCGTGATTCCGGGGCGGGAGCGCACCCACGTCCTGATCGGGCTCGTCGTGGCGATGCTGCTGGGCCTTGCGCTTGCGTGGGGCTGGCCGCTGCAGCATTGGCTCGCCAACCCCGTGCGCGCCTTGGGGGCCGACGTCTTCGCCTTCCCGCGGGAGAATCTGTCCATGGGCGCAACGCCGTGGCTGCTCGGCGCCCTGGTGGCGGCCGCGCTCGCCGCCGTGGTGATCGGCGTGCGCCGGTCCCTGCGCGAGGACCGCTTTGCCGCAACGCTGGTCGTCGCAGCCGCAATCGGATTGGCGACCGGCGATTCCACCTTTGCCCTGGTCGTGTTCGTGCTCATCCTCTATTGGGGGTTTCCGCAGCTGCTGCGCGTCCATCTCGGCCATGCGCAGGGCCTGGCGACGGGATTCGCGTCGCAGCGCGGCATGGCGTTCGCCGCCCTGCTCGTGCTGTCCACGGCGTTCCTGGTGATCGACCGGGGGCACTACTCCAACCAGCGCCTGGGCCTGCAAACGTTGTCGCCGCACGATCAATTGATCTCCGCGCTGAGCGACGCCGTGCAGGCCGAACAGGCGAAGCGGGAAAAGGAGCGCCGCCCCGGGGTCATGACGGCGGTCGACCGCGCCAAGGCGAGCGTGAAGGTCGCCAGCCAGTGGCCGGGGCGCACGATGATCGCCTGCGGCTGCAGCACCCTGCCGCTGCCGCCGGCCTCGCGGGATCTCCGCGCGTTTGCGGCCAATCTCCACGGGCTCGATTATGTGATCTTCGATCCGCGGACGCCGCAGAACCGCCCCTTGTCGCAGGACTTCGCCATGCTGGGCGGCTCGAACAGCACGACGGTGGCGCTGCAGGAAGGGGGCGTGGTGCTACGGCTGGCGGCGGCGCGGACGCAGGGAGCACCGGCGCCGGTTGCGCCCGCGCCGGCCAAGGCGCCGGGCGGCGCCGCGAGCGCGTCCGCATTGCCGAAGCCCGCGGATTCCGGGGCAAAACCCGCCGCCGGGCCTGCGGCCACCTCGTCCTCGAAGAAGTAGGTGCGCCATGCCGATCAAGGAACTGCTGATCTACTGCTTCGTCGCGACGAGCTCGATGATCCTCATGTCGTTCGTCGCGCACATGCTCGTGGGGGGATTGGTAAGTCCGCGCACCGAGTTGTTCGTGCAGATCGGGCTTTGCGGAACCGTGGCGACGCTGATCGGTTTCATGGCGTGGGACGTGGCGAAGCGGCGGAGGAAGAAGTAGCGCGGCAAACCTCGCGGCTTTTCTTCGCGCCCTCGCCCCCGGCCTCTCCCGCAAGCGGGAAAGGGGGAAACCGTTTCCCCCGTTGCCGTATTCCGCCCTGCAAACGGGAGAGGAAATTCAGGATTGCGCGGCGGGTTTCTCCAGGCGCTTGATCGCGTCCTGCGCGGCACGGTACTGCGCGTCGTCCTCGAACTGCCCGCGCGCAAAGACATACTGCATGCGGTTGCCCTGCCGATCGAGTCCGGTGACGCCGAACGACTTGCCCGCGTAATCGCCGTAGAGCTTGATCGTCTTGACCAGATCGATGCGCGTACCGCTGCGCAACTCGACGACGACGATTTCCTCGTCGCCGTTGACCTCGATGTGCACGGGCGACGACGGCAGCGCCATCATCCGCATCCGCAGCATGCGGTTGACACCGGCGAGGAAAAAGAAGGTGCCGAGAAACACCAGGACGTAGGTGACGTTGTGCTCATGGCGGAACCACTCGACGCCGCCGAAATAGAGCAGGAAAAATACGGTGGGGACGTAGAGCAGGATGTCCCAGAGGAGCCCCTTTTCGTCCGGCTGGAGGTCGAATTTTGCGGGTTTTGCCACGGTGTCGGTTCTTTCCTCTTTTCTCCACCCTCACCCCCGCCCTCTCCCGCCGTCGCGGGAGAGGGGGAAGATCGGGTTTCGCTCCGGGGTTTTTCGGCTCGCGCTAGCCCATCGTCCCGGAATTGGCGTCGGGGAGGATTTTCTTGATCGCGTCCTGCATTTCGCCATACAGCATCTTGCCGGCCTCGGTTTCGCGGACGATGCCGTTCTTGTCGATGGCGAAAGTCCATGGATCGCCCATCACCCGGAACGCCTTGTAGGCCTGCGGGTTCATGTACTGATCCATGTGGATGAAGATGACCTGGTTGCCATACTTGTCGAGCAGTGCCTTGGCGACCTGCAACTGCTCGTCGCATTCGGTGCAGTGCCCGGGGGTCGCAAAAACGAGCAGGATGGGCTTGTGCAACGTCAGCGCCTTGGCCACCGAGTACTGGTACATGCGCGGATCGGGCTCGCGGTAGGTCGTGACCTTCGAAAGGTCCCCTCCGGCGTCGGCGAGCGTCTTGGTATCGACCGCCGGCGCATGGGTTCCGACTGCCAGGCCACGGAAGATCCCGCCATAGCTCCCGTCATTGCTGCACGCCGAGAGGGCGATCGTGGCCGCCACCGCCGCGCCCAGCGCGAAGCGGGACCATCCCGCCCCCGCGGCACCGCGTCCGCTTCCATCGACTGCCGCCGCCTGCCCGGAGCCGCTCGCGCCTCGCCTGCCATCCATCGGCTTCATGGGAACCTCCTGCGTCAGAAAAGGATGCCGCCCAACATTTGCAGCGCGCCGAACACCACCGCCAACAACACTCCGACGATGATCGCCAGAAACATGATCTTTTCGCCCAGCTTCGGCTTCTCCGGCCGATTCTTGCTGAACCAGAAAATGGCGATGATGACGGTGAAGGTGATGATGCCAACCAGCAGAAACGCGAAGACCGCTTCGCTGAACTGCTGGCTGCGCATCCCTTCGATCGTGAAGTCGAGGGCGTGGGACGGCTTTTGGTACATGGCGGGAGATGCCTGGAAAAATCCGGGGGACGCCCCTACTTCGCCATCCGTTCCCGCCACCCCATCGCGGTGCGCAGGAGGTTGTAGCCCCAGATGATGTTGGCGAGGAGCACCAGTGTGCCGAACGGCCCGGTCAGCGCCATCATGCGGTGATAGACCTTCGACGACACATCCGGGTCGTTGGCGGCGGTGATCAGCGGCGCCATGCCCGCCAGCGTGAAGAACACCACCAGGCCGACCAGCCCGATGTTATGCATCCAGAAGTGCACCTTGACCAGCTTGACGCTGTAGATGCGGCCGTTGGTGAGCTTGGGCACGACGTAGTAGAGCGCACCGAAGATCGCCATCTCGACCCAGCCGAGAAGGTTGACGTGCGTGTGCGCGAGCACGATCTTCTGGCCGTAGGCGGAATAGTCGACGAAGTCGCGAAACGACTTCATGCCCCCCATGAATGCACCCCAACTGAATCCGATGATGCTGTACACGATGCACGCGAACACGAACAGCAGCGTGTACCACGTGAAATCTTCCCGTTCCTGCCGGGTCAACTCAGTGCCCATTATTGTGTTGCTCCCCTTCCTTGTTCCGGATGTCGTCAAATCCGATGCGCCAGCTCTCCGGCGCCCATACGCGCAGCATGTCGTCGATAAAGCTCGACTTCCCCCGCGGCGGCATCTTCGCGTCCGGCGCCCCGCGATCGGCCGTCAACTCGGAAAGAAATACCGCAAGGTAATGCCGATCCTGCGCCGGCAGCTTCGCTACCCACGCGGCATCCTGGGTCGGACCATGATCGAAAGTCGGCGCGCCATAGTTCTTCGCCGGGTCGGCCAGAAACGCTTCGATCCACTTCTCCGAGCGCCGGGAGCCCTCGCCGTCGAGGTCGAGCACCGAACTCGTGCCGTTGCCGATCGCGCGGTGGCACTCGGTGCACCAGTCGGTGCGAAACAGCACCGAACCCTTTTTGCCGTCGGGGGAAAAATCGAAATGGGTCAGGATGGGATAGAGCGGCTTGGGAGAGTGGTAGCCGATCCACTCGAGAGAGGCGAAGTTCTGGACTACAACGAATCCAAGAAAAATCACGATGCCGAAGAGAATTTTTTCTCCGGTGCGGAGCCCTTTCCACTTCTTCCACATGGTATTCCAGCCTGGAGAACCTGCCTGCTAGGGCGACCCGGATACGAGCCTCCACGAAACAGGAAGTTCCCGAATCCCAATAAAAAAGGCCGCGCCGAGGTGGCGCGGCCTTGCATTCTACCGCAACGCAGGAGCGATATTCCGCTCAGCGCTTGACGTCGATGTTCGCCAGGACGGAATCCCCATGCGGCACGAACGTATCACCGATCGCGGTGAGTCGCGCGTGCGACAGGAAGGTCGCCAGGTTATTGATGTCGTCGTCCGTCAGGTGACTCGCAACCGCGCGCATCTGACCCAGCGGGTCGTTGGTGCGCTCCTTGGCGCGCCAGTGATGCAGCATGTTGACGAGATAGACGTACTTCTGCTCGGCGATCCGCGGATAGATCGGACCGGCGCCGCGGCCGTCATACTGGTGGCAGGTCTGGCAGGCCGTGATGCCGCGGCTGGGCTTGCCGTAGCGCACGATTTCCATCCCCTTGTACGCCACCCCGACCGGGGTTCCGCTTGCCTTGAGCGCGTCCAGATCCGACAGGTCCTTCCAGTCGTCCGGAATCGTGTTCAGGTAGGCGGCGACATTGCGAATGTCCTGGTCCGTCATCTGCTGCGCGAATACGCCCATGACGCCCAGTGTCAGATCCTTGCGGGCGCCGGAACGAAAATTCGTCAGCTGTTTGACGGTGTATGCGTAGCCGAGGTTTTGATTCCGCGGCGTCTGCATCGCGTCGATACCCATACCGTGCGGTCCATGGCAGCTCTGGCAGGGCGAAACGCCCGGCTTGCCGTTATGGAAAAGATTGCTACCCGCGGCGATGTCGGCCGTGACCGGCGGTTGGTCGGCATATGCCGCACCTGCCGTCAGCAAGGCGCCGGCGATCACCAGAGACATCGGTGCGAACCGAGTCCAGCGTTTACCAAGTCGCATTGACTCCCCCTATTTCGAAAATTTCTTACGTTTTGCGTTCTGACCCGGCAGGCGGCCCGGATTGGAGCCAGCCTGCCGGAAATCGGTCGTTTTACCCGCGGTTCTTGCCGAACAGAATCGCGAGAATTGCGAGGATGAACGCGAACCACACTCCGTACATCGCGAACACCTGGCCAGTCGTGGTATCAGGTTCGAACAGCATACCTTTCGTCCTTTCTCTCTACGTCCCGGAGTCGCGTTAGTTCTTGATCTGCGGGGTGTTCTTGTCCCACTTGTCGATGACCAGCGCGTAGAACTGCGGCGCAATCAGGACAAGCATCACGATGCAGAACAGCACGAGCGGGGGATTGTCGATATCGATCATTTGCGTTTCCTCCTAATGTTTTTCGACGCGGACACCGGCTCAGTGCCCGAGGTGGCGCGGCTGCCAGGAACTCGGCGGCAGACGCTTGATCGCGATCGTCGTCCCGGTGAAGAAGAACACGATGAAGAACAGGTCGATGAAGTAGCCCTTGTCCCACCATGGCTGGATGTGCAGGTGCCGCGTGACCCCGTGGTTATCGGTGATGAGGTTGCCTTCGAAGTTCGCCATCGTCACGTGATCCCCGACGATGTTGTACTCCTGCAGGTTATCCCCCGCCGCTTCCAGGGCCTTGATCTGCGGCGCGATGGCGCGCAGATCGTCCATGGTCAGCGGATGGCGTTCGCGCAACGCCTGCCACTTGCCGCCGTCGTCGCTCTTGGTCATCTGGGCGATCGCGGCCATGGCGGCCTTGTCGTCCTTCATCGCCTGGATCTGCGGCGTGTCCATCGCGGCGACATAGCCCGCATAGATCGCCGCATTCGGGCGCTGCCCCCAGAGGGGGAAGGTGATCGCGAACGCGGTCATGACGGTCAAGACCACGAGCGCGACGATGGGCTTCGGAACGCGGTTGTTGTCCTCCGTCAGGCCGCCGAGGGCCTCACGCTCCCATAGCGCCTTGGCCTTGGCATTCAGGCCGTCGTCGCTCATCGAAACGAGAAAACTAGCCATACTGATTCTCCCTGTTATGTGTTCGGACGGCCGTTACTTCAGACTGAGAACGAAGTCGATGAGCGAACGGATTTCCGCATCCTTCGCGTACATCGGAACGTCCGGCGGCAGCGGGCTGCGCCCCTCGTGGTAGTCGAGGTACGCCTTGCGCCACGCGTCGAAGTCGATCTTGTTGCCGTTGGCGTCCACCGAACCCCACAGATAGTCGTAGCGGGGCATGATGGAGTGCGGCTGCACCAGGCGGGGGTTGAAGAAGTGCATCATCAACCACTCGCGCGAGCTGTTGCGCGCAGCGACGTGCAGCAGGTCGGGCGCCTTTCGGTCGGAACCGAAAGCCGTCGGCGACTCGCCGTTGAAGTCGCCCAAGGACGGCGGCGCGCCGAAGTATTGCCAATCCTGCGTCTCTTCCGGAAGCAGGGTGTGGCACCACCAGCACTGCTCACGGACGAAGAGGGTCTTGCCCGCACCGACGTGGGCAATGTCCTCGTCCTTGGCCTTGCTCAGCACGTCCTCGGGACTCCACCCCTTGGTGGCGGTGAGGTCGTCGATGTAGGCGAACTGCTGGCCGTTCACGTCGCCGTGTCCGATCCCGAACACGGCGCCCTGCGCGGCATTCGCCTCCTTGACGTGGCCCAGCTGCACCGACAGCATGCCGCCGTTTTCGCCCAGCGTCACGGGGTGATCGACCCCGTTCGGCATGCGCACGCCGGGACGGTAGACGTACACCGTCATCGGCGGGTTGATCGCGGCGCCGGTCTTCGGGTCGGCATGAACCGTGACCGTCAGCGGCTTGTTGTCGCCCTGCAGGAACGGATCCTGCAGGTTGAAGCCGGTCTCCCAACCCGCGGACAACTGCTTATGAAGCGCCATGTCCGTCGCAATCGCCTGGCGCATGTCCATCGTGGGCATGACCAGGGTGATGAACATGGAACTGGACAGCGCGACGCCGAACATTCGCGCACCGATCTTATATTCACGAAACGCCATATTGGCTCTCCCCCTTCGTGTTTCTGGGTGTCTTATCGCTCGTAGGCAAGCTCTTGCGGCATGCGGCCGGCCGGAATCACCGTTCCCTCACGCGCAGTCAGCCACATGTTGATCAGCCACAGGACGTTGCCGGTGAACACCATCGTGCCACCGATCCAGCGGGCGATCATGTACGGGTGCTCGGCAATCACCACGTCGATATACGGGACTTCGTAGATCTTGCCCGCGCCCTGAATCAGGCCGGCGATCGTCATCGAAACCCAGTAGGTCGTGAAGCCGATGAGCAGCATCCAGTAGTGCACGTTGCCCAGGGTCAGCGAGTACAGCTTGCGACGCATGATGTTCTGCAGACCGAAGTAGACCGCGGCGACTTCCAGGAAGGTCGAGAAGCCGAGCAGCGCGAGGTGCGCGTGGGCCACGATCCAGCCGGTGCCGTGGATGTACCAGTTGATCGCGCGGGTCTGCTGGAAGCCGCCTTGCATGTTCAGCGGGATGGCCATCAGCACGCCCGTGATCGTGAAGCGGATTTCCAGGTTTTCCACGAACATGTGCCACTTGCCCTGCATGGTGAGCATCAGGTTGGACACGAACGCGATCGCGGGCACCAGGATCAGCACGCCTTCCACCGACGCGAAGGACTTGAGCCACTCCGGCAGCGGGGCGGACATCAGGTGGTGCGCAGCGGGGGTCGAGTAGAACACCACGACCGACCAGAAGTGCAGGTGGCCGATGCGGTGCGAGTACAGCGGGTTGCCCGTGACCTTCGGCACCGTGTAGTACGCGATCGCGGCGGCAACCGGGGTGATCCAGAGGCCGAGCACGTTGTGCGCGAACCACCAGGTCATGTAGCCCTCGGTCAGACCGGTCAGGTGGAAGAACTCGGGCGTGTTACCGACCAGGAACACGATGGTGACCATGAACACGGCGGCGGCGAAGAACCAGTTCGTCGTGTAGATCCCCTGCGTGCGGCGCTGGATGACCGTCATCCACACGTTGATGCACAGCGGCAGCACCATCGCGAACGCGATGTAGAGGTCGATGAACCACGGGAAGTCGGAGTACTCCCGGCCCGAGGTGATCCCGGCCCACAGTACCGTCAGGCCCAGGGAAAGGCCGACGTTCCAGGAGAGGGCGTTCCACAGGCCCAGCTTTTCGGACCACAGCTTGGTGTTGCCCAGGGCGGGCGTGATGTACATCATCGCCATACCGAAGGCCATCGAGATCCAGCCGAAAATCACCGCATGGACGTGCACCTGGCGCATGTGGCCAAACGCGAAGTACATGTTGCCGGTGACGAAATCCGGGAAACCGAGCTTGGCGGCGTTGAATGAACCGAGGCCGGTCCCGATGACAAACCACAGGATGGCGGAAAAGCCCCAGTAGATGGCCGCCGCCCCGTTTGGAATGTCTTCATTACGTGCAAATAGATACTTAAACATGGTATTCCCCTTCGTTACTCGAGGTCATGTCTCGAAAATTTCAACCGCGCTTCTGTTCCTGGTGGTTCTTCGGCGTCAGGATGTAGTAGGAAAGCAGCATGCTCGAGAACGCAAGCAGAATCCCCAGCAATCCGGCAATGGTTGCCATGGTTGGTTACCTCGTTGATTCGAAATCCGTGGATGGATGGTCGTGAAACAAAGCCGCTGCCGCTCAGTGCGCGCCGGCGTGTGCTTCGTTGCGCTTGTTGGCGCGCTCGAGCATGTCGTGCTTCGTCAGGCCGACGACCAGAATTCCGACGAAGGCAAAACCGAATACGAGCATGGCCCAATCGATGAATCCGGTGAACGTCGACGGATCGTAGGCCATCCCGCCGATGCCACCCCAGTTTCCAAAACCGCCGCGTCCCAGCATGCACATCATTGCCGCGCCGAACACGCTGCCGTTGCCCATGCCGGTCAGCATCCCGCCAACGATGATGGACCAGAAGGCTTTACTCGTTATCGACCTTTCTTCCATGCTCCCCCCTAGAGGCTAGTACTTCAAAAATTCCCTTCCGGACCGGCGCCAGAAGCGCCATGGAACCACCGGACCGAAAGCCAGAAACCACAACTGACTGTACGAACTCGCAGAAACGGTTGCCGCGTCGCGCATCTCCCTATGTGATCGGACCCCACAGTGCGGAATTTTTCCTTTTTTCATTTTCACTGCGGAAAAGCAGGCGCGATCATAGGAAGAGCGGTCTCCCGCTGTCAAGCGCAAAGCGCGTACGCACCCGGCGCGGGTACGCGCCGCCGATACCGTGTTTGGGTTCTCCTCCTCGATTGCGCCGCATCGCCGCAGACATCGGTTCACCCGACACGGCGACATGGGCTTTCTTCTGATAATCGGCGGATTGTGGCGGAGAAAAAACCGGGGCGCAAAGTTTTTTTCCGAGGGCGATCGACGCCGTATCGCCAGCGCAACAGATTTCGGCGGCGATGAGAACGTCTACGAATTGGCCCTGTCGACAGGGCACGAACGGCCTCCCCGTTTTGCTGCACCACGACAGGGAACATGGGGCCGAATCTCCGGACCGGCGGCGTGACGGTCCGACCGCGGCCGTCCGGAAGCCCGGGGCAGTTTGGGATACCATTGCGGACTTGTTTCCCGCACGGTGCCCGTCCCGGGAGCCGGATGCGGCCGGAGGATTGCCATGAGCGGTATTGCCCAGTTTTTCCAAAACCTGCCCGACGGCTGGACGATCTATGTCTGGCTGGTTGCGGGTGGCCTGATCATCATCGCCGCCATCTTCTGGATGCGCTGGGGCTTCAAGAACGAGCAGTTCGACGAAGACATCAAGTATGTGATCTTCGACGAAGAGGACCAGGACAAGATGACCCCCGAGGAATATGCGAAGTCCCGGGAGGTCATGAAGAAGCAGATGGAAAGCCGCGAGCGGCATCTGGCGATGAAGGCCGCCGCCGAAGCGCAGAAGCGCCGGGCGTAAGGAGCGGCTCGCGTGCGATCCGGAGAAAAAGCCCTGTGGGGCGGCATGGCCCTGTTCGTCGCAGCCGGAGTCGCCTGGAAGCTGGCGCACCCGCCGACCAAGCGCGACGAGGAAATTCCCTACTACAGCACGGCCTCGCACGCCGTCGCGGTACGCGCCAGCGAACTGATCGACCAGTACCGGTGCAAGGACTGCCACAGCCTGTGGACCACGCACAACATGTTCCAGTTCGTGCCGGCGCCGATGCTCGACGGGATCGGCTCGCTGCGCAGCGAGCAGTGGCTGTATGACTATCTTTCCGCGCCCAACCCCCAGGCCATCCTGAAATCGCGGCTCAAAGCCAAGTACCGCATGCCCTCCTACGCCACCATGCCGGAACCGGATCGACGCGTGCTGGTGGATTACCTGTCCAGCCTGCGGGTCAAGAACTGGTATCTGGACCAGACGCACAAGCTGGAGCAGGACAAGCTGACGGGGTCGAGTACCGCGCAGCAATAGGGCCCTCGTCGGCGCTCCTCTTCAAGCCCTCACCCCCGCCCTCTCCCGCCTGCGGGAGAGGGGGTTCTCACTGCTACTTCCGCGCCGCAGCAGCACCCCGCGCAGTACCCCGTTTACGCGCCCGCGCGAGGCGCGCCCGCACGTTGAACACCTCGATCAGCAGCGCCACGGCGACGACGCCGTACGAGCCCCAGACGAAGCGCGCATAGCCGCCCATGGCGAAGAACGCGTGCATGCTGCCCCACTTCATGCCGAAGCCCTCCCTGCCGAAGCCTGCCGCACCCATTCCGCGCCGCGTTCGCGCTCGAGCACCAGCGCCCGCGCCCGCGTGAGCGCCACCGCGATGCTGTACATCCAGAATGCCAGCGCCATCACCAGCATGGACCAGAGCATCGGGGCGGCGATCGTCGGCGCCTTTCCCAGGGTGATCGACGAGCCCTGGTGCAGCGTGTTCCACCACCGCACCGAAAAGTAGATGATGGGCACGTTCACCACCCCGACCAGCGCGAGCACGCCCGCGGCCCGATCGGCGCGGCGCACATCGTCGATCGCGCTGTGCAGCGCCATGAATCCCATGTACAGGAACAGCAGGATCAGGGTGGAGGTCATGCGCGCATCCCAATCCCAGTACGTGCCCCAGGTCGGCCGGCCCCACAGCGCACCCGTCCACAACGACAGGAACGCCATGAGCGCGCCGGTGGGCGCCAGGGCGCTGGCCATGATGGAGGACAGCCGCGTGTTGAAGACCAGCCCGACCCCCGCCCAGAACGCCATCACCAGATACACGAACATCGCCATCCACGCGGCGGGCACGTGGATGAACATGATGCGGTAGACCTCGCCCTGCTGGGCATCGGTCGGCGCGACGAAGAAGCCCAGATAGAGTCCGATCGCCGTCAGCACGGCGGCGAGCGCCCCGAACACCGGAACCGCCTTGCCGGCAAGGCGGTAGAACTCCGAGGGAGCGGCGAAACGAAACAAGGAAGAAGCCATATCGGGATTATTCCAAAGAAATCCGCAACGCCGCGACGATCGCCCACGGCGCGAGCGCGGCCGCGCCCAGGGAAATGCCGCCCAGCAACAGCAGGTTCGCCGCCGCCGGGACGCCGCTCGCCACCGATTCCACCGCCCCGGCGCCGAAGATCAGCACCGGCACGGTGAGCGGCAGCACGAGCAGCGTCACGAGCACGCCGCCGCCGCGCAGGCCCAGCGTGAGCGCGGCCCCCACTGCGCCCAGCAGGCTCAAGGTCGGCGTCCCCAGCGCGAGGCTCGCCACCAACGTGGCGGTCGGGGCACCGCCGAGATCGAACATCAGCGCGATCGGCGCCGCCGCGATGGTGATGGGGGCGCCGGTGACCAGCCAGTGCGCGACGATCTTGCCGACCACGAACACCGCAGCCGGCTGGCCCGAAAGCAGCATCTGCTCCAACGACCCGTCGGCGTGGTCCTGCGCGAAGAGCCGCGCCAGCGACACGATGGACGCCAGCAGCGCCGCGACCCAGACCGTGCCCGGCCCGATCATGCGCAGGACGTTGACGTCCGGCCCCACGCCCAGGGGAACCATGGTCACGACCACGAAGAAGAAGAGCAGCACGTTGAGCACGTCGCCGCGCTGGCGCATCGCGAGCAGCAGGTCGCGCCGGATCACCGCGGCCAGCGATGCGATCATGCCAACGCCTCCGCATCCATCTCATCCGGCTCCGGCGCGCGCAACTCCAGCCGCCGGATGTGCTCCGAAAGGCCCACCGGCAGATGGGCGGTCAGGACGACGATGCCGCCGCGCGCGAGCTGCGCCGCGATGAGATCGTTCAAGGTCGCCACCGCCGCCGCGTCGAGGGCGTTGAAGGGCTCGTCGAGGATCCAGATCCGCGCCGACGCCGCGCCGCAGAGCCGGGCCAGCGCCACGCGGCGCTTCTGCCCCTGCGACAGGTGGCGCGCCAGCACGTCGCCGAACGCGCCCAGGCCCATGCGGGCGAGCGCCTCCTCGGCGGCATCGACGTTCCCGCCGGCATCGCCGGCCTGCGCCGCGCCTCCCCGGATCGCCGCCTCCAGGTGGATGTTCTCCAGGGCGGTCAGGTCGTCCTTCACGCCGTTCAAGTGGCCGACGAAGGCGAGGTCGGCGCCGAATTCCTCGCGCGCCCGCAGGATCGGCTTGCCGTCCCAGCGCACTTCGCCCTCGGTCGGCTGCAGCAGGCCGCACAGGACCCGCAGCAGCGTGGTCTTGCCCGCACCGTTCTCGCCGGCAATGTGCAAACCCTCGCCCGGCCGCAGTTCGAAGGACAGGCCCTCGAACAGACGGCGTTCGCCGCGGATGCACTGCAGGTCGATCGCTTGCAGCATGGGCTCGGTCAATCCGCCGTCAGCAGCGCCGAAACGATCGCGGCAATGCCCTCGCCGCGACCCGTGAAGCCCAGCTTCTCGGTGGTCTTGCCCTTGACGCTGACGGCGCCCTTCTCCACGCCCAGCGCCGCCGCCAGCGCGGTGCGCATGGCATCGACATAGGGGGCGATTTTCGGCTGCTGCGCCACCACCGTGCAGTCGAGATTGCCCAGACGCCATCCCTCCGCCCGCACCCGCGCCCAGGCGGCGTCGAGCAGGCGCATGCTGTCGGCGCCGCGATAGCGTTCGTCGGTATCCGGGAACATCGCCCCGATGTCGCCCAACCCGGCGGCGCCGAGCAGCGCATCGATGACCGCGTGGGTCAGCACGTCGGCATCCGAGTGGCCCGCCAGGCCCAGCGGATATTCGATGGCGACGCCCGCCAGGATCAGCTTGCGCCCCGCCACCAGCGCATGCACGTCGAAACCTTGCCCCACCCGGATCCGCATCACCACCGTCCCTGTTGTTTGAGGATGGCCTCCGCCAGCGCGAGGTCGCCCTGCTCCGTCACTTTCATGTTGCCGGCCGAGCCGGCGATCAGGCGCGGGCGCAGGCCCAGCGCTTCCACCGCCGCCGATTCGTCGGTGATCGCGGCAAAGCCGGTGCCGCCGGCCACGCCGTCGAGCGCCCGGCGCAGCACGTCGAGCCGGAACATCTGCGGCGTGAGCGCGCGCCAGAGTCCGGTGCGATCCACCGTCTCCGCAACCCGCCCCTCCTGCTCGCGCTTGACGGTATCGGCAAGCGGCGCCGCCAGCAGGCCGCCATCCTCGTCGAGCGCGCCGTCGATCAGCGCGGCAAGGTCGCCCGCGCCCAGACACGGACGCGCGGCATCGTGCACCAGCACCCAGGTCCGCTCGGGATTGGGCACCGCATCGGCGAGCGCATGCACGCCGTTGCGGACCGTTTCGGCGCGCGTCGCCCCCCCTGCGGCAAGCACTTCACAATGCTGCGGCAGGTCGAGCGCCTGCGCATGCGTATCGCCCGGCGCCACGACGACGAGAATGCCCTGCACCCGCGCATCCGCGGCAAGCGCGGCCACGGACCATTCGAGCAGGGTCCGCGGTCCGAGGGAAAGATATTGCTTGGGGCGATCCACGCGCATGCGCACGCCGGTCCCCGCGGCGGGGATCAAGCCGACGATCTGATTCAATGCAGCCCTTCAATAGATGATTTGTCTCCGGTTCCTATAATACCGGCGATGCAACAATCTCCCGAGTCCGGCGCCGTCCCGCCGCTTCCGCCGCAGATTTCGCCGCCGATTCCGCCGCAATGGACGACGCTGCGAACGGGCCAGCGTTACGCCATCCCCCGGCCGCCGGGGTCCGGCGATGCCCTGCTGCTGGCCCGGTTCGCGATCGAAGGGAAATCGGCAGGCCGGTCCACCGTGCTCGTCTGCGCCGACGCGCTCGACGCGCAGCGGCTTGCCGAGGAGTTGCGCGTCTTCGCGCCGACCCTGTCGGTCTGCGCCTTCCCCGACTGGGAAACGCTGCCCTACGACACGATTTCGCCGCACCCCGACCTGGTGTCGGAACGGCTGCAGACCTTGTACCGCCTTTCCCACGGCGAGGGAATCGACGTCCTCGTCACCGCGGCGACCACCGCGCTGGCGCGTCTCGTCCCGCCGGAGTTCCTCGCCGGGCGCAGTTTCTTCTTCCGCCAAGGAGAGGATCTCGACGCCGACAAGCTGCGCGACCAGATGGTGCTCGCCGGCTACCAGGCCGTCTCGCAGGTCGTCGCGCCGGGCGAGTTCGCGGTGCGCGGCGGCCTGATCGACCTCTACCCGACCGGCTCGGCGGTGCCGTACCGGATCGATCTCGCCGACACGCTCATCGATTCGATTCGCGCGTTCGACCCCGACACCCAGCGCAGCCTCTATCCGGTACCCGAAATCCGGCTGCTGCCGGGGCGCGAGTTTCCCTTCGACGAGGCGGCGCGCACGGCATTCCGCGGCCGCTGGCGCGAAACCTTCGAAGGCGACCCGAGCCGCTCGCCGGTGTATCGCGATGCCGGCAGCGGCATCGCCTCGGCGGGGATCGAATACTATCTGCCGCTCTTCTTCGAGCGCTGCGCGACGCTGTTCGACTATCTGCCGGCCGCCGCGCGCATCGCCCTGCACGGCGACGTCGCCGCAGCCTGCCGGCAATTCCGGGCCGACACGTCGGAACGGCACCGATTCCTGTCGCGCGACGTGCAGCGCCCCTGCCTCGACCCGGATCGCCTGTACCTGGGAACGGACGATTTTTTCCTGGCGCTCAAGGCGTACGCACAGCTCGCGATGGGAGCGGGCGGGAGTGAGGAGAGCATATTCGCCGCGCTCCCCGATCTCACCGTCGACCGCAAGGCCGCCGATCCCCTGCATCACCTGCGCCACTGGTGCGACGCGTTCCCGGGCCGCGTCCTGATCTCGGCCGACTCGCCCGGCCGGCGCGAGACCGTCGCGCAACTGTTCCGCGATCACGGTTTCGCCGTCGGGGACTGCGCGAGCGTGGCGGAATTCTTCGCGTCGTCGGGCGCCGACCGCGCGCCCTCGGTGACGCTCACCGTCTCGCCCTTGCATCAGGGGTTCTGCTTTCCGGGGATCGAAGCGGGGATCGAAGCACCCTTTGCCATCGTCACCGAAGCGGAGCTCTACGCCAGCAACCCGAACCGCCAGCGCGGACGGGGGCGCGAGCGCGCCTCCAACGTCGAGGCCATGGTGCGCGATCTCGCCGAACTGCGCGTCGGCGACCCGGTGGTGCACTCGGAACATGGCATCGGCCGCTATCTCGGCCTCGAATCGATGGACCTGGGCGGGGGGCCGGCGGAATTCCTGCACCTCGAATACGCCAAGGGCGCAAAGCTCTATGTTCCGGTGGCGCAACTGCACTACATCAGCCGCTACAGCGGCGCCGACCCCGAAAGCGCGCCGCTGCACACCCTGGGTTCGGGCGATTGGGAACGCGCGCGGCGCAAGGCGGCGCAGCAGATTCACGACACCGCCGCCGAGCTGCTCAATCTCTATGCGCTGCGCGCGGCGCGCAAAGGTCACGCCTTCGCGTTTTCGGAAGCCGACACCCAGCGCTTTGCCGAAGGCTTCGGCTTCGAGGAGACGCCGGACCAGCAGGCTGCGATCGATGCCGTGCTGCAGGACATGCGCGCGGGCAGCCCGATGGACCGGCTGGTCTGCGGCGACGTCGGCTTCGGCAAGACCGAAGTCGCCCTGCGCGCGGCCTTTGCCGCCGTGTCGGGCGGCAAACAGGTGGCCGTGCTGTGCCCGACGACCCTGCTCGCCGAGCAGCATGCCCAGACGTTCCGCGACCGCTTCGCCAACTGGCCCGTGCGGATCAGCGAACTGTCGCGCTTCCGCTCGCCGAAGGAGACCGCGCAGGCGATGGAGGGTCTGCGCAACGGCACCATCGATATCGCCATCGGCACGCACAAACTGCTGTCGGCGGACATGCGCTTCGCCAATCTCGGCCTGGTGATCATCGACGAGGAGCACCGCTTCGGCGTGCGGCAGAAGGAGCGGCTCAAGACCTTGCGTGCGGAGGTCGACGTGCTGACGCTCACCGCCACGCCCATCCCGCGCACGCTGGCGATGTCGCTCGAGGGAATCCGCGAGTTCTCGGTCATCGCCACCGCGCCGCAACGCCGTCTGGCGGTCAAGACCTTCGTGCGGCAGAACAGCCCGGGGCTGATCCGCGAGGCCTGCCTGCGCGAACTCAAGCGCGGCGGCCAGATCTACTTCCTGCACAACGAGGTCGAGACGATCGAGAACCAGCGCGCCCGCCTGGCCGAGTTGCTGCCGGAGGCGCGCATCGGGGTCGCCCACGGCCAGATGCCCGAGCGCGATCTCGAACACGTGATGCGCGACTTCTATCAGCAGCGTTTCAACCTGCTGCTGTGCACGACGATCATCGAAACCGGCATCGACATCCCGACGGCCAACACGATCGTCATCCATCGCGCCGACCGCTTCGGCCTCGCACAGCTGCACCAGCTGCGCGGTCGCGTCGGGCGCTCGCACCACCAGGCCTATGCCTACCTGCTGATCGAAGAAGGCGCGATCACCAAGAACGCCGAAAAACGCCTCGAAGCGATCCAGAGCCTCGAAGAACTGGGCAGCGGCTTCTACCTCGCGATGCACGACATGGAGATCCGCGGCGCCGGCGAGGTCCTGGGCGATTCGCAGTCGGGCAATGTGCAGGAGATCGGCTTCGACCTCTATTCGCAGATGCTCAATGCGGCCGTGCGCGCGCTGCGTTCGGGCAAGGAGCCCGATCTGCTGCGGCCGCTCGCCGCAACCGCGGAGATCAACCTGCACGTTCCGGCTCTTCTGCCCGGCGACTACGTTCCGGATGTGCATCAGCGCCTGT